>LNEB01000007.1 GCA_001464795.1 Bdellovibrionales bacterium Ga0074139 | reverse complement strand
CAAAAGCGGGTTTTGTGTTTTCAAGATACCCAACTTCAATTCAAACAGACGGGGACAAGTAACTTAAAAAATCAGTAAAGCGCACATTCCTAATTCCTACTTCTGCCGTGGCGCACTCGTCAGCATCTTCGTAAATTTCGAATAAGAAATCATCCCTTGCTGTGCTCGCGCTGTTTTGCCCATCATAACAAGAGTGGCATTCTTCAAGCCGCCCATGACGGCAAGAAGCAGAGCAAATTTTAAAATCATTTTATAAAGCTGCAAAAGTCCTAACATCATTTCGAACCTCCATTTAAAGGTGCACAAGCTTTCAAGCGCAACACAGCATCATGTACCGTCGTTCTCGGTACACGAAGCCGCGCTGAAATCTCGGTCACAGTAAGCCCTTGGTCGTGATAAAGTTTTGCCAGCTCATCCAAGCAAAGGGCTTGTTTCTTCCACTGAACCCCGTATATTCGTTTTAAAGAAAACTGGGTCGGTTCGAATATGTTAGCTTCGCCCCTACCAAATCTTCTTGCGCCTTGAGCCGCGGCAAGAAGAATCAAAAAGCACCTTTTGGGTGCTTTTTTTTTGTTCGAAAGATTATTGTTTGGGGTTATCCTGATTTATTGCTCGATCAAACAATTGGCTGAAGTTGGTAAAAACTCAGACTGTGCCTGAGGATCTCCGGATTGAAATTCGCCCGTGATTTCACAATTCAAAGATTTAATTGAAATTGTCTTTCCACGATATTGAGCGCCACTTTTTGCAAGCAAATTAAAAATTTCCAATGAATTTCCAATTTCCTGTGTTTGGGTAAATTTCTTAACAGTATTTGAATTTATTTTTTTTGTAGCATCAATCGCTGTGTACGTTTGAGTGATTTTACAGTTTGCATCAATGGGAAGTTCTTCAGCTTTTGAAGAAGGGTCACCACTTTGCTTTTCGGTCAACATGCGGCAAACAAATCTATCAGTTGAAATACTAAATCCGTTTGAAGTTGTATTAGATTCCAAGGCCTCAATATCAACTAGTGTTTGAGTCAAATTCATAGCGTCTTGTCCTTCAAGCTGAAAACTTTGACTCGCTAAGACTGAAGATCCAGAGCAGAAAATGATGAGTGAAATTAATTTTATTTCTATTTTTTTCATTTGAGATTCTCCTAATTATGTAAAACACGAGAAATTCCTTGCAAGGTGTGCCAGGTGTTTTTCAATGTTAAAACTGTCTATTGATTAGGCGACTTTATTAAAAATACATAAAGATCTCGGCTTCTTAAAGAGATTTCAGTAAAAGTGACAATTTCAGGTGCAGCTTTTCTTACTTAAAACGAATAAAACGACCATAGGCCACTGGAACAACTGTCGCATCAATTTTGATGAAAAGATCGCTCTAGTTAAATATCGGGAAATTCATCCCTCAACACTTGGAATGCTAACTCTCCAGATCCAAACTCATCTAAATAAAATAAAGCGAACCATTGATTATATGCAATCTCATCGAGCAGTTTACTGAAACTGACAAGAGCTGAAATGAAGATCACGTGTCAATACAAGCCGAGTTTGCTGCCTTGTTAGTACTGTAGTCCCATCACACACTTCAATAAACTCCGGTTGTCCATTGATAGAACTCCATAAGTTTTTGACTGCGCGACGCTGAACACATTTCAATTCTGCACCCTTTAGAATTTTAAACTCTAGACGCAGAGATGTGGCTGAAATTTTAGAGATTGAAACTTGATTTCTTAATGTTGGCATTTCGCCTAGCTCTGGAGTGAACGGGGAAATCGCTTGGGAACTTGCGTGCAGCTGACGGGAAGACGTCAGGTTGTTTCTCTGGTCAGTTCCAAATAAGTTTTGTACGTTCATTACATTGGCTCCGGCTTATATCTGTGAATACAATTGGATAGGGGTCAGTCCATTTCCTGTTATGAAGCCTGCGGTCTTAAGACTTTGAATCGACCTGGAATCTAAAAGCTTCAAGAAGATTTCGGCATTCTGTGGAAAGTCGATTTCACCGCGGAAATCCTTTTTTGCAATGGGCAATCGTAATTGAGCTAAAGGGCTTTGACACAAAAGACTTGTGGATGGTCTGACCGGTGCAACGCCTGAAGGGCCGCCAGCAAGTGATTGTAGGGATAATGCGAGCATAAGAGCTACGATGATCTGGGCTTTCATTTTAGAACCTCTTTTTTAAATGGGACCATATTTGGCCTAGCGGCAACATAACGGGTTCAGGTCTTTTTTAAAATTCTATTAAAGAATATTAACTATTCCAGTTAAGAATATATAAATAGAAAATATCTAAATGAGTTGGGCGCGCAGACTAAAAAGTAGCAACGAAATTAAGATCGTAGCCACGCAGTCTTAAATCGATAGAAAGCTCGTCATTGATTCCCATAAATTCAAAGGGAGTTTCTTGGGATAGATTCATAACGGTATAATTAAACTCAAACCCCATCTGGCGAGTGAACTGATAGCCGACACCAATCTGTGTCCCAGTCCCTGCGTCCCATTTGCTTGCGCCTTTGCTGACAAGGTCTGTTCGGTTGAATCCTGCATGAACATTGAATTGGGGGGTGAAAGCAAAAGCTACATTTCCTGCCAGGCGAACAAGATTAGCCGATTTATCGCCGATACTGACTTCTAGAAAATCAAAATCAGCAATATAGCCAATGGCCTTAACTGGCAACTGAGCATAGCCAAGTTTGAGGCCATTTGAGTAATCCACACCAGGATCTTCGGTATTTTGCACAACAAGCCCAGGAGAATTGACAGAAAAATCCACACTCGTTGAGTAATAAGGTTTTGAAAATCCTAACCGGATCCCTTTTGTTAATAAACGATCAGGTTGCTCAGATGTAAAAAATTGATTTTTTTGTAAAATTGGGTTGGCTTTAATTGTATTTTTTTGAACAGGCATTTTATTTTGGGCATGAGAAAAAGAAAGTGTGAAGCAAAACATTGCAAAAAGAAGTGAACGCATCAGAACCCCTTGAGATTTGTTTATAAGAACGAACTTCTTTTATAAACGAAAAATAATCGTTTATCTAGTAAAGGTTGGGAGTTTTTGAAGTTTTCTGAAAAAAAAACCTATTGGTAAGGAACAAAATCAATAGTGTGCTCTTGACGATTCAGAGTTTGACGTAGCGCGGGGCTTTGATGGGAGATAAGTCCCACGTGGGAAACCAGAACATCAAAGACTAAATCCACTTTTCCATCTATTGAAACTTTTTGAATATTAAATTGAGCCAGTTCTATTCGGTCATCTCTATGACTTTTCCATGAGAATTTTTTTAAGTACTGCTTCTTAACTCCCTGTTCGGTGGGCTTTAAAAGGTAAAGAAGATCCTTTTCTAGCAAGAATACATAATTTCCAACGGACCTGAGCTGAGCAGTCCCAAAATTTTCTGCATAAATCTGCCCAACATTTTTCATTGTCACTGATTTTTTTACTTTCGATACCAAAATTTGTTTAACATTAACATCTTGAACCGTCATTCCATCTTGCACGCTGACCGCAGATTCACCCTCAAAAAGAAAAAGTCCTTTGTCTGTTTGAATCAATTGTGAACGAGGGGCCACATTTTTAGTAACAACCTCAGGCTGACCGCCCGGTAAAATCTTAACGAGGTGTAAGGATTGAGGCGTGACATCATCTGTAATAAGTTTAAAAGTGACTCCGCTTACAGTGCCTTCGTTATTAACTTTCACAGGTAATGGTTTTAATTCAGGATTTTCCCGTGAATTGACATGGGTTCTGATTTCAAAAGTGTATTCAAGTAATGAATGTTTGAGAGGATCTTTGAGGGGAACTGATCTGAAATCTTGATCAAGTATTCTGTTTAAATTTTGAACCTCTTCTGAGCCTCGAACTGTTTCACCACAGGTCATACTGAAGCCCAAATGGCCGGTTAACAATAGTCCAATGGATAAAGTTAGGCTTAGTTTCATAGGTCACCTCAACTGATTTCAAATGCGATGCTTATGCCAAGAGCCATTGCTAGTTTTATTCGCTTTAACGCTAATTCAGGTGTCAGGGAACTGTACAAGCAGCCATTAAAGTCATTAGAGTTAACAAATGAGAAATTTAAAAGCTGTTCGATTGTCTTTAAAAGAGGTTCAAATCACTGATCCAACGGACACGCTCATCGGTACAATTCATTACCCTGTTGCTAAAATGTGGAAGACTGAAAATGCACTAATATCTGATCAATTAGGTGATAGTTTTCAAACAGACCTATCACTCATTATCGAGGGTCAAAAATTTTTAGCCAAACGTAAATTATTACCTAACAATGAAAATGAAATTAGCCTGCTCAACGAAAAAAATGAAGTTGTGGCTCAGACAACAACAGTTCGCTTTCATAAAACTTTGAAAATTCACACTGATTCTGGGATCTATGAATTTGTAAGACATGGTCTTTTTAGATTTCGTTTTGACTTGTTAGAAAATAAAAGAATTGTGGCTCGATTTTCTGAAACCACCTCTTTTTTTTCCGTGACCAGCCGAAAACAATTTTTAATTGCCGAAAGTGTACCGACACCTGCAGTTGTTTTGACTTTTAGTTTTTTCTTGGCACACAATTGGTTTTATTGATTACTTGTCTCTGCCCCAATTCACGATTCTAGAATAAAGCTAAAAACTCCAGAACTTAAATAAAAAAGTTGTATCGGAGTTTTACATAGTGCCAATGTTGATTATACTATTCAGGGCAATTTGTCGATTCCTCAGACACTGATTAAGCTTGAATATGAATATAGCTAATATTGAGCTATGGCCCTTAATTCGCACTCCAAATTTGTTCTGACTATTAAACAAATGGAGTTTTTAAATAATATGAAATATCTAATATCATTACTGTTAAGTATTTGTGCCTTATTGCTGCCGAGTGTGGTTGTAGCATCCGATACCACTTTGAATAAAGTCGAGATCGAGCGCCTGTTTCCTTTACAGCATCAGGGACGCTTTTATGAAGCTATTATCATTGCTAGGTCTCAGATCCAAAAGGGACAGTTCTCTGATCAGACGGAGCATGCCACGATTCAAAATCCTGAGGTGCTTGTACGTGGTCTGCGTGGAGGTTTTGACCAGGTTTTACCCATTGTTAAAGCAGAGGCTCGTGACATCGAAAGCTTCCAGCGAAATCTTTTGTGTCAGTATTTAACGGGGTATCAATTCGGTGTCTTTAAAATAAATCAAAAAAGTGTTTATTTAAGCCCCTTGGCTGCTGAGATTGGTGTTGACGGAAAAGTACAAATTGTGGACACTCGCCGCGGTCGATACCAACGAATGGGTCATGTCCAGTGTTTTGAGAAGAAATCAAACCTGACAAGCACTCAAACAGAGTAGTCACATTTTTAATGGGGGTTTGAATGAAGTTTTTTTTATCAATTCTTATTTCTTCTTTTGCTTGGTTTGCTCAAGCGAACCCAGCGGAAATCGGACAGGTGGCACTCGAAGCACTCGTGAATGTCAATCCTAAACTCAACACGGGTGAAAAAGTGAATTCTGCTATTGCATCCGCTATGTTGAGCTCATTCACAAGCCAAGGAAAAGGTATTCTAAGCGTATCAACATCCGAGTGTTTTCCTACTCAAAATCGAAGTAACCTTTATAAATGTATTTTAAAAATTAGCTCAACCCCAAGGGCGATAACTCAAGATGGATCTTTTGTACCCTTCAGGCCTGGTGTTCGTTCCTCAACTTTGCAAATATTATTTAATGTGGAAGTGACAGCTTCAGCCATTCAAGTGAGGGGTGAGGTCTCTGCTAGTCGACTATAATTGAGGATCAATATTTTACTTGCGATTTCTTTATCCATTTCGACAGGCACCAAGAATAACATCAAAAATTGACTTCATGGCTGCAGATTTAATTTTATCCTTATGACAAATAAGAGAGATTTGAACTCTTGCAATAGGTAATCCTGAAGCTAAAAGTTTAGGATAATGACTAGCAACAGATTCTGGCAACAAAGCGATAGCGAAAAAATTTTCTGATACTGTCTTTGCCATAAGGTCATAATTTTTGATTTGAATTTTTTTTAATTGTCCATACTTTTTCAAAACAGTGTTTGATATTTGGGTATCAGGGTTAATCAGTAAGTGTGTTAGGATTTTAGAGCTCTGGGTCTGATAAGCTGATAGATGATCGGAACCAATATTTTTTTGAATGAGTTCTGGACTTTTGATCTGAGAAACGACGATTCCAAAATCGATTTCATTATCAAGTATTTTACGTGTTGTTTGAAATGAGGCTTGGTCAAAAACATCAAGTTCTAGTTGTGGAAATTTTTCACCTACCGAACGAATAATCTTAGGAAGGTATATTTGTCCAAATGATGAGTGAAGACCTATTCGAATCCTACCAATGGGTTTGTCTGAGTCATTTAAAAGGTGATTAAAGTTTTCTTCCCATTTCAGTTTTGTGTCTTTAACAGCTTTGTAAAATCGCTGTCCCTGTGGGGTTAAAACAAGGCCGATATTTTTTCTTTGAAATAGCTTTTGCCCAAGATCCGATTCAAGTCTTTGAATAGCCCTAGAGAGCCCTGATTGCTGAATTCTTAAAAGCTCTGCAGCTTTGGAGATATTTAAAATCTCAGCTACAGTTAAAAAATAAGTAATTTCCTTTTGAAATGCATCCACATACTTATAGGTATCAATTCGGTAAACTTTAGTCATATGCTGAGCATGAATACCTGATATTCATGCTCAGTTCAATTGAATTACAAATTAAGGGTCAATGTTTTAAAGTTTACAAATCGCATCTGAATTCTTTTTGTATTAAGTGAAAACAAGGGTCGCATGTTTTGATTAGAGAATAAATCACCTAGAAACATTCTACGTTGGTAATTGATTTGACCCCTGTGATCAAAAGTTATGATTTCAACGTGTTCCCAAGCTTGGTTTTCAATCACGTTTCGTGGAATATTTAAGGCCAGGTACTGTACTTTTGATCTAGGCCCATTGGAATTAAGGCCCGGACAACGAAGTGTTTCGTGGTCTAAAGTTATCGGTAGAAAGTTTTGCCCTGTCTTAGCTGGTATCGAAGTAGTAACCAAATTGATGGAATCAATTGTGATACAGTGTTCGACAGGTCCACCGGCTTGGGCTGGATTTATAATTAATGCTAAAGTTAAAACAAAAAGTGATATTTGTGATTTCATATTGAACCTCCTTCAAGGTTTTAAACAAATAACATTTTTTTGTTTATTTACAAATTCACAATTAGAATTTCTGCTATTCACAAAATGCATATCAATTAATAGAGATATAATAATTTCAATTCTATTTTGTAACTAACTCATCATGAAACTTTTGAATGTCACTAACGACCTGTCCCGAGCGAGCTCGCTTGAGTAGTTCTAAAACAAGTTTCTTTTGGCCCTCTTGATTTTTAAATTTTTTAAGTAAAGAACCTGCTAGCCATCGACCTTCTGCATAAGGATCTACACCACCCGACGCACGAATAAATCGCTCTACTTTTTCCAGCCAATCAGAGTAAATCGGGTAGGTGGGAATCAGCTTCATTTCTGTGAAGACTGCACGAGCTTGAATAACAGTGTCGTTAGGTGCTGTCTGAGCTTCCTTTAGATTTTTAAATTGCTGTAAGTTTTTTGAAGACCAGTTCTTTCTGCTAGCTGTTAAATCTGATTTTAATGCAAGACCCATAAGCAAGTCAGCCGTGCCTTCGTAAATAGATTTGGGCCAAAATTTGATATGATGATCATCTTTAGCCGTGGTCTTGGCTTGCCGGCTGACGTTTTCGAATACAAGGTGTGCGTATTCGTGGGCTACAGTCAGTTGAAATGATTCTTTATCATTGATTAACTCGGCCATGCCTAAGCGGATGGATTGTGTTTGGGGCTCTTGGTAGCTTTCAATCAATGATATTGGTGTTTTTCTTACTATCCCTTTTGAGTCCTTAATTTCGGCTTCAAAAATCAGCTTGATTTTAACGGTTGGTATTTGAGCTTCCAAGGGGAGCAGATTGTTGACTTGGCTGATAGCTTCTTCGGACCAAAGTAAATATTTTCCTGATACAGGAATTTCTTGAGATGACATTTCAGCTCGATCATCAAAAAAACTATCAGCTTTGAATTTCAGATTTTTTATTTCGACAACGTTTACTTCTGTTTTTGCCAGAGAGACTGATACGTTTAAAAAGATAAGCAGCAAACATTTGAAACATAAATTGAAAGAATTCATTTCGAAAGTTTAAAGCTTGATCAATAAACCTGTCAATTTAACTGGTTAACTGGAATTCCTTTTCCTGTTAACAGCTCGTGATTGATAGGCAATGATGTTCAGTAGTTCCAGCGTATTTTTCTGAATATAAGTAATGACGTTTCTAAAGTCTCTGCCCCAGCTCACGATTCTTGAATAAAGCAAAAAACTCCAGAACTTACGCTGATTCTTCAGACACCCCTTTGGATTTAAGGAGGCACCGCCCGTAGTTCGGGGTTTCAATGGATGTTCTTTTAGTATTCTTTGTGCCATATGTCCTGCCACCACTCGGAAAAAATTTTGTAGACCTTCTTTTGTTTGAGCTTTAACAAGCAGGTGAAGATGATTGCCTTGAATGGCATACCCAAAAACTTTGATTTGGAATTTTTTTGAGTTCTTTTTGATGAGGCTTAAGATCATTTTCTTATATCTGAAGAGTGACCGTGGTCCAACGGCATGATTGGATTTCATCGTGATGTGATGGCTTTGTCTAAGGTTCAGGGGTCTTTTGGATCGACGCTTGTTTACAGCAAGGCTACCACCATGATCATTTTTTGTTTTACGTTCTTTGAAAAGTGATAACTGTTTTGATTTACGTACCTTTGACATCTGCACCGCCCCGTTAGACGGGTGTGATGCAAAAAAGCTTTGGGGCGGTGCCCGAAAAATGAAGGGAGCAACGGCAAGTCCTGGTCGA
Source organism: Bdellovibrionales bacterium Ga0074139 (assembly GCA_001464795.1). Lineage (GTDB taxonomy): Bacteria > Bdellovibrionota > Bdellovibrionia > Bdellovibrionales > Bdellovibrionaceae. The sequence continues at coordinate 229,166 of LNEB01000007.1, read as the reverse complement.
TCACCGAACATAAAGAAGGGCTCGGACGTGAGGATTCAGCCATTCGAGAGATCTTCAGCTCTCGAATGGCTTATACCCGTTCACGGTTTTAAAAACTATTTAGACTGACCACAGTTCAAAGGGAAAGTGTCCTTAGCTGTTTCGATATAGCTATTGGCACTATTTTCAGAATCACCAAAGTTAATATATATCGAAGTCATATTTGACTTTGATAGGGGCATCAAGCTTGCGTACTCAAAACCCTTAACATTGTCATAACCACCACCAACTTTGACTGCCGTTTTCTTGTCATTCACCTTAATGCTGCCTACTGCTTGCATTTGACCACCAGGCATCGGAGTCAACTGCAATGTTCCTGTGACGCTGTAAATTTGTCCGCCAACAGGTCCAAAACATTTAATTGTTTTAGTATTGGCAAAAGCTGTGACTGATACAGTGAGTGCTAAAAGCGTGATCATTGTTTTCATCGGTTATTCCTTTATTTAAGTTGTTAATTTCTACAGTAACTTGGTGAATTATTTAAAGAGCAAATGCCGTAATCCACTGAACCCGAGGTTGAGCAGTAGCTTGGTGAGTTGGTCACAGAACAGAGTCCGTAGCCGACTGAGCCATTTGTTGAGCAATAAGAAGGTGAGTTGTTCAGCGAGCAAATGCCATATCCTATAGATCCCGAATCTGAGCAATAACTAGGTGAATTCGCTGTCGCACAAAGACCGTAAGACAGACTTCCGTTGGTAGAGCAGTAGCTTGGTGAGTGCTGAAGGGAACACATTCCGTAACCAACAGAACCATTGGTTGAGCAATAAGAAGGTGAATTTTTGAGGGAGCAGATCCCGTAACCCAAAGAAGCATTTTGAGAGCAGTAACTGGGTGAGTTATTAAGTGTACAAAGTCCATAACCAGTGATTTCAGAGGATCCAACAAAAGGGGCTATTTCCAAAGCATCAATTGCTTTTTGCAGCTCTTTCGGAATCGGTTTTCCGCTGATTATGTAAGATACCTTGGCCGCACTGATGGCTGATTTAGCGATGTTAAAGTCCTTCGTTTCATTAGCAAAGGACAAGGTCGAAAAGAATAGAATAATTAAACTTATATATTTCATAGGATTTTGTTTATACCACAAACCCTTAAGAATTTTTTAAAGCTAACCAAGCTTTGAAATAACGTAAATCAGTGTCAAATAGTTCAACAAATCGTAAAACCCGCTGTATCAGCGGGTTTTCTGGTATTCACATGGTTTTTCGTTTCGTCGACTTTTGGCACTCGTAATTGATCTGCCACTCTTTGATGCTTTCCGTGACACTTGAAGAGCTCACGTCTTTACCCGCCTGTTGGCCAGACACCAAAGGTATGCCAAACAAAGATCCTACTTTTCGTTTTGTGTTGTCTCGGTTGTCTTCGCTGCTAGTAGAATTCGTTTTTTGTCCTACAACCACTTCACCCTCTTCTAAAATTTTGAAAGCCATGTCTTTGCAGTTTTGCTTCATTTTGCTTTCGGCCTTTGAGCGGTCTTCATCTCGGGGATCTAAAGGTAGGGCTAAGATGCCACCTTCTTGGGGCTTTGTTTTTACATCCCTGGCTTTTCCCTGGTAGGGAGCCGTTTGACAGCCTGTAAAAAACAGGGTGGCAGGAATCAAAAGTATCAATGATACGAGTAACTTTTTCATTTCAGAATTCTCCTTTTAGTTTTGGATGGCGCCTGTTTGGCGTTTAAAAGCAAGATCACTGAATTTTTTTAAAAGGTCACGGGTGCGGCCGAACAATCTGTTCGGCCCTGTTCGGTACAGGTTGGCAATCTGGGGGGTGATCAGTTACAAGCTTTTTCATGGAAAGCATTTATTATCCCGAAGATCCCAGGTACTTTTTAAAAAATGAATTTGAGAATCGATCTCGGCGCAGACCCCAGTACTCTTTGCGGGCTTTTGCAAGGGATCTTGAATTAAGTCCCGGAGCCTTATCTGATTTTTTAAACAGTAAAATGGGGCTTTCAAAAGACCGAGTGTATTTTTTAGCTAAAAAACTCTCTTTAGCTGAAGTTCAACGGGATCATTGGTGGGATCTCATTGAGTCCAAACACTCCCGGGATTTGCAAATTCGAAAATTGGCGAATCTGAGAGCTAAAGCACGTGCTGTTGAGTCTAAAAGCCGCATGGCCTTAGAGCAATTTCAGTTCATTTCCGAATGGCAGCATATGGCCATTTTAGAATTGATTGAAATGTCCTCTGAATACCATTCCGCCCAAGCACTATCGGTGCATTTAAGATTAAGTTTAAAAATCATTAAGGATTCTTTAAAAAGACTAGGTCAATTAGGAATGATTGATACTTCTGAAAAAGTTTGGAAAGTGCATAATGAAGCCACAGTGATCGAAGACTTTTCATCCCCTCAGGCCGTTCTTAATTTTCATACTCAGATCTTATCCCGATTGCAAAATGCTTTAGACACACAAAATGCAAAAACCAGGGATTCTCAATCCATTATCATGGCACTCCCACAGTCAAAATTTGCTGAGCTTAAATCAGAACTGCATGAGGTCACGGTTAAAACTTTAATGAAGTATTCACAGTTCTCTAATAAGGACACAGTTTATTGTTTATCTTCTCACTTATTTTCCCTTTCCCATCAGGAGCCCAAATGAAGACTTTTTTGATTCTTTCCATTTTAGTTTCATCTTTGATCGCGTCTGCCAGTATTCGAATCGTCAGGGGCGGAGGTCTTGCTGAAATGCAAATGGTTTCCATCCACCAAAATCTTAAGTTGCATCTGAGACCCTGCATTCAAAGCCAAAATATTTGTGGCCTTGATCCCCAGTCATTTTTGGAATTTCAAAATCTCTATCAATCCCACACGGACTTAATCTCCCGGTTGGGTTTGATTTTTGTTCCAAGGTTTGCAACTGGCGAATTTTTTCAAGTTTCAGGTAGCTCGATTGTGATGGCCTCACAAAAACTTTATACAGAAAGCAGTCAGCCTCTTGAGTTTAAAAAGCTTTTAGCCATCATGGTGGCTTTACGCCTTGAAATTCAAGGAACTAATAAAAGCTTTCAACAAAACTTGAATTTAGCTCTCAAAATTTGGCAAACCATGCAGCAAAGACATCAGTCTTTTCGAGTTCAGCAAGCTCCTCAGCTGTTACTGGCTCATGTTTATAGACTTGAGTTTACTGGATGGATGAATCAAAGTTTTTACATCGAGGATCGGGCCAAGTCCTATGATGTTTCTTCATTTGTTAAGTCTTTACTGCCTTGCGGAGAGCTTCATGATTGGAATTTTCAACAGTGGCAGTCAACGGTGCAAGGGAACAAAGCCTATATCATGACAAAAGCGACAAGCGCTTGTCATAACTTAAAGCCAAGTCTTATCGTGAGTCTGGATTTAGATCCACAGGGTTTGGTTCAAGCTTCTACCATTAGGGCACAGCTTCGCTATTAATCGATCACTTTTTTGCAGGAATTTTTAATGGGAACAGCTTTAGGAAATAATAGAGGTTCTTGCAATTGCTCTTCAAATACTCCTAGGGATTCCGTCTGGGCCTTAAAAGCTAGAAACCAGCGATTGGGGTTCAATGTGGTTTTAAATAAAGTCTCTTCATCGGGTTTTTTAATTTTATCATTAATTTCTGGAATGGCATTAGGTTGAGATAAAATTTCTAGTTCTGTTTCCACATCTCGGTCCAAATGAACTGTCACTGATAATTTTCCATTAATTTTTTTTTGCACCATTTGTGATTCATCAAATCTGACGATAGCTTTCATGCCCTCAAAATGACGAGTATGAGTCGCCACTTCATAGCGGATTCCATTGTCTGTTGTGTTATAGTGGGTACTTGTCTCTTGAGCAAAAATTCCTTGATGGATGTCTAAAGTTCTTAAGGTTTCATCACTTTGAAATTGGAGCTCAAGAAACTCTCCTTTTGGAATTATTTTTTCCAATTTTAATTCTGGTTTTTTGTTTGTCCCAGAGAGTTCAAACTGCAAAGGCTGATTAATAAAGCTTGATACCCTAGAGCTCGATCCTCCGTGGACCAGATTGGGTTTTTTAGATCCCCATTCAAGGCCTGATAAAATCAAAGTTCCGTGATTGGCATTTTTTAGTCTTGGAATTATAAAAGTAAATTCATCTTTTGAAGTCTCTTTGCTGGCTTTTACTTCTATGGTTTGACCTTCAAATTGAAATAAAAGCTCTGGCCAAATTTCCATATCGGACATTCTAAAACCTGGAAATTGAAGCAGCCTGGGACCTTCAATTTTAAATACTAATTTTAAATCCTCGCCCATCCATTTTTGTTCTAATAATTTCACTTGGTAGCTTGGATCCACATGCCGAATCAAGCCCTCAAGAGAATTGACAACTTTTGATTTTAATCCTTGGATTTCCAATTCCTGAACAGCCCCCACCAGACCACCATCAAAGGGGTGACCCATGTATTCGTTGTGATAGGGTTTTGTTTTGATGGGGTCCTCAGAGGTTTTTTTCATAAAGGGAACCACAGCTTCATAATAATTCAGATTATAGGAAACTTTTAAATGCTGGGCATTTTCACTTTCAATACGAATCCAATCCGATAAATACCAGTGCAGTCTTTCCAATTGATAGCGTAAATTACGCTCGTCGTAATTCACTTTCATCGAACCCAAGAAAGGTTCTAGAACTTTTAAAGTAATATCTTGAAAACCCTTTTCGTTTTCTACAAGAATATAAAAACCCTCTTGATCAAAAATCCATTTTGGATTTACCGCAGGTTTCACCGCAAATAAATCATACAGCCAACCATAAATAGGAGCTTTGGAAAAATTGAAAGTGTGGACTTTGAATCCCTCAAACTCTTGAATGATAGTTTTTTGATCCACAAAATTTTTCATCTTTGCAGCTAAGGAATCGATGGCACTTTGCATGCCTGGCTTTTGCAGTTTATGAGCCATCTCATGGGTCAGCAGTGAAGTGGCATCACCCAAAGTCAGACTTAATTGATTCACTTTGTTGATATTAATCCAAATTGGTGAAGGGCCTTCGGCTGTTGTGATAGCGGATCTCACAGGTTCATCGGGTCTCAGTTTAAATTTGCGATCGTCCTTACTGAACTGAAGAGGAGGGTAGGCATAGCTCGTGACAGATAAGGGTTTTATAGTGTTGGTGAGCTCAATCAGTTGTAGAGTTTCAAGCTTACGCTCTCGGGCCCAATTATAAGTTTGTGCTGCACTAGTGAACAGCAGAAGCTCGTAGTGGAGCTGTTTTTCTAGAGGGCTCAGCGAACTCACAAAAGCGGGGTCTTGGCCTGACATCAGCACCCAAAAGGCATAACTTTTGTGGGCCCTTTGAAATAGGGCCTCGTTGGACACATAGGAAGCTTCAGCCCCTGGGGCCGTAAGCATTGCCAATACCAGCAAAAGACAATTTAAGGCCTTCAGCGTCCAAAGCTTCATCAAATGTAGGGGCTTTATCTTCAATACCATAGCTTTAAATAGGACTAGCAATTTGAAAGCCGAAGATAGGGGTGAATTTCATCATGGTATGACCGTTTTTTCCATGAAGCCACCACCAAGTCCACTAGAATTTTTTAGAGTCTTCCTTTTTGCTGGCGTCCTGATTGCTACCCCTTTGTAGCTTAGGGGTAATTACGTCCGTCATAGAAATGGGGATCATCCAAGATGAAAAAGAAAAAATCAGTAGCTAAGTCAAAGCCAAAGCCAAAAATGAAAGCGAGTCCCAAGCCCAAAAAAGGTACCGCTGGGACTGATGACATCATTTCATTAATCCTCAGAGATCATGAGCCCATCAAAAAGCTTATTAAATCTTTAAGCGATATTGAAATCGAGATTGAAAAAAAGCGCCCACTTTTTCTTCAATTTGAAAAAGTCCTTACTCAACATGCAAAAGCGGAAGAAGAAAGTCTGTACGTGCATATGAAAGAAGAGGACGATCTTTGTATTGAAGGCCTAGAGGGAGACACCGAGCACGCCATTGCTGAGCAACTGATGGCTGAAATTGGCGAAATCAAAAATGATGATGATTTATGGATGGCCAAAGTCAAAGTTTTAGCTGAAATTGTTGATCACCATGTGAAAGAAGAAGAAGGCGAAATTTTCAAGCAGGTCAGAAAAGAATTTGACCAATCCGAAAGAATTGAAATCGGTAAAGAATACGTTCAGCAATTTAATATGTATTCAGAATCAGAGAACGCTCCAAAAGTAAGACCATTAATTGAAATCAGCAGGCAGGGGTTTTATGTCTAAATTATTAAAAAAAGCGAATGGTGCCATTGGCATTCCCATATTGATGTACTTAGTGGGAGTTCCGGGAATTGTTGTGATTCTGGTTTGGTTGCTGTTTTTTAGGGGATAGTGGATTAAAGCGGGGGCGTAAGCCCCCTTAATGGAGATGTTTAAATTATTTTAGACTGATGTCTCCATCTGGTGATTTTAGACGAGTAAGAAAGATTTCGGAATTGTCAGGGCTTATAAGTAAACGATTACACCAGCCATTTTTATATTTAATTTCCAAAATAGTATTACTCCATCCCACCAACTGAATTGTTCTGGGGTGTGGCATTATCATTTGAAAAACTGATATTTTTTCGACTGCGATAATGTCACTCAGAGGCAGAGAGAAAATTTGAAACTTACCAAACAGGAATATTTGAAGTTGTTTTTTATGGATTTTGTAAATAAACAAAAATACTCCTTCTATTCATTCTATCCTATTATTTACCTAATTTTACTATTGAAAGTTACTCTTGATAATTTGAAAGATAACTAGTTCCATCAGGAAATTTGAGCTCCCAAACTTCGTAAGCTGAAAAATTAAATATTTCTAAAACAATATTATCCTGAAATAACAAATTTAAATCTTTATTGTCAGTGATTGAAATTTTAGCCATTATTTTTTTTCCTAATAGGTCTTTTGCAACTTTAACGACATTAATCGGTTTGTCTAAACCATAACTTTGCAGATTGTCAAAACTACTTATACTGTTGGTATCAGGCGTAGACAAGCGCCAGTAAGTTGCTTCAATAATAGTGCCATCATCAAAAATAATTTTAAAAATTGAATCATCGAAAATAAAGTCAGATACACTTTTATTTTCTATTGTCTCTAGTTTGCTTTTTATGTCCATTATATCTCCGATTATTTGCAAATGTGGCCTCTGGGATCATTTTTAGGGACCACATTGCCATTCACATCCGTATATTGACCACCACTGTTTTGATTCCTTATATATCCGTTAGGATAATTTTTAGTAGGATCCATAATTCTGATAGTATTCGCACCACCTTGTGAATTTGGAGCTTGAATTCTTAAACCTGCATTGTTATTCGAAACACTAACAGTAGAGCCAGGACTTGCTTGTACAGCCACTCCACTTGGTGAAACATAAATGGTACCTCCATTACTTCTGGAGGGTCCACCACCTCCGCCACTACCTACATATCCACCACCCGATGCAAATGGACTTCTTGAATCTCCAATTCTGGCCATTCCTTCTGGATCCACAAAATTCACAGGATCATTATTCACGTAAACATAAAGATTCTCCTGCCCACCTTGGAACAAAATCGGATCCTTTGCAGTCCATCTCCCAGTAACAGAATCATAATCCCTTGCACCGAACCTAACAAGACCTGTTTGATAATCGTATTGTCCCCCAGCAAATCCAAAGGGTTGAAATCCAGAATTCGTATCACTTAGTACTTGCCCACGGTCATTGTACCGTAAGTTTTGAGCTGTGGATCCTGTGGCAATATTAACCACTGATAAAATAGAACCCAGATGATCCTTAAAAAAGAAATACTGTGTACTTCCTTGGATCATATAATCAGGACTATGGGATTGTGAACCATAAACGAATCTGGATTTAAGGCTGTTATCAGGATTTAGTTCTGCCACAAGCCTTCCTTGAGCATCGTAAACCCAAAGATTCGTAACTGCAGAGTTCAACCTTCTTCCGACACGCTTATTTTCACCATCAAAAGTGTAACTAATCGTATTCCCAACAGAAGTCACAGACCTTAACTGCCCCATGGATGTGTACTGATATGTTGTAGCAACACCTGTATCAGTGTTTAGCCTTGATGCAAGCTCTCCATGGGAATTGTAGTCTTGTTGAAGTGGTCCAAATGTTAATAGCTGATCTTGATCGTTGTAGGTAGCAGTAGTTTGGCCGCTGGGGGTTTGAATTTGGGTGATGTTCCCATTGCCGTCGTAGTTGTAGGTTCTAGATAACACACCATCAACCGAGTAAGTTTTTAAACGATTAATATTGTCATAGGTGTAATTTAACCGAGAGCTACCTGCGGAAGTATTATAAATAATTTCAGTGATTCTTCCAAGTTGATCACGGCTATATAAATAGTCTGCCACTGATGTCGTTTGAAAGAAGAACTGACGTCTAATCATTTCACCAAAATTATTGTAACTAATTTCTTCCCGGATATTTCCAAGCTGCTTTGTCACCAGCTGTCCATTCGGAGCGTTGTAGGTCATATTAAGATTACCAGCTTGGGATAAAAATCCATCTACTTCATAATCCATGGTTAAACTTTGATTCTGGATGATTTCCTGGCCGACTAGCATTCCCGTGGATTGATACTGATAGCTGACCTGAGCGTTGATCGATCCAGTGTAGAGTTTTGAAATTAGTTTATCACCCGTGATTGTGTAGTTGTTAGTAACACCGTCCGTGCCAGTCGCTGAAACTAAGTTCTTGGTTTGGGTGTTGTAATCATATTCAATACTAAAATCAGGTGTTTGAATTTGCTGTAGGAGTCCGTTCTTATTACCCACGCCGAAATAAATGTAATCTAAAGATCTATTGTCACCACGAATTTGCTTTTTTAAACGTTTATCTAAATCATACTCTGTTGTTTGCGGGGTACTTGCTGGTCCACGGTAAACAGACATAAGATCTGCTAAATTAAAAGCCATATCGTGTAGTAATTTTCCAGGTGGAGTTACAGATGTGGAGTTGTTATTTTGATCAAAGCCAAAATCGATACTAAGTCCATCATTTCTGATCTGTTTTAAGCTTCTGCCAACTCGGTCATTTTCAAAACGTGTAGTTTGATTTTCAGGATCTGTGATTTGACTTAAAAATCCATAACTATCATAGCTCATTTGTGTGATCCGAGTACCTTGGGTCATTCGTGTAAGTCTTCCCAGTGAATCGTAGCTGTATTCAATAGGTGTTAAGCTACCTTGCTGGGAACCGATGATTTGTTCTTTATCATTAGTTAAAGAAAATTGTAGCCTTCCCCCTTGAGTAGAAGTTCGCTTGATACGAGTAGTTGAATCATAGGTTTCTCTGGTAAAAAAACGACCGTGATTATTTTTATCAATTGTTTCAATATACCCTGAAGGGTTATAGGTAAAACTTCGCCTTTCAGATGATGATGAAAAGCCAAGCTCATCAGGGTAAGTGTCGACTGTCAGCTGATCAAATCTTGTAAAGCCAGATAAACGCGTATCAGGCTTTGAAATATTCTGTGTCAGTATCCCATTATAGTTTAAAGTAGTTGTAAATTCCTGACCAAAGTACACAGTTTGGGTCAACCCGCCGTGTGGTTCTGTGGTATTTAAGTAATTGCCTGTTGAAATATTATTAAACCGATCATAATACCTGGTCAAATTTTCAGCTGTGGTGTAAAAAACTCCAGTTATATTATCAGAGACAATATTTTTAATTGAACCAAAATCATCAGATAACTTTGATAAATAGCCTTGCTCTTCAAATTCGAAATACTTTGAATTTCCCTTAGGTTTTGTTAGTTTTGTAATGAACCCACGATTATCGTAGATCATTTGATAGGTTTGATTCTCTGGTGTGGTCAAACTTGTTAGATAACTTTGATCAGCTGATAAATTATACACCTGACCGTTTGGGGTTATGATTTGTTGGATATCACCTGTGCCAGTTCGATTAAATCTAGTTATTTTACCAAATGAATCTTCCACTTCTGTTAAAAAGTTATTAGCTCCGTAGCGGAATTGATATTTAAGCTGCCTGGTTTTTCCATATAGTGTCTGTGTATGTTGGTTTTGACTGTTAAAAATATAAATTTCACTGCCATCACCGGATGTGATTTCATTACCCAGTAACGAACTTGATTGTGTGTTATTGGATAATCTTCTAATTCTATTTCCACTAAATTCTGAAAAAATCAGCGAGCCATCCGTATCTAAGTATAAATCCCTGATGTCATTAAGTTCTGTATCAAGACCTGCTAAGCCATTCCCATTAAATCCCGTGTTGCCATTACCCACAACCGTGCGAATCTGGCCTGTGGAATCAATGGCACGAATGCGTGCATTACCACGGTCTGAAAAAAAGATTTCACCTTGGTCATTGACAGCAATATCACTTGGAATGCTAATGATCGAATCAACAGCAGGTCCGTTGTCACCGAAAAATCCAGGTTGTCCATTTCCAGCTATTGTTTCAACAAATCCTGTTCTAGAAATTTTTCTTACTCTATGATTTCCGGAATCGGCCACATACATATTTCCTTGTTTATCCATGGCTGTGTAATTAGGAAAATTAAACTGTGCATTTAAAGCTGTGTCTCCATCTCCAGAAAAACCTTGCGTACCGTTCCCAGCAAACAAATCAATTTTTCCATCGGGCCAAATTCTTCGAATTGAATGATTTCTTTCCTCTGAAATATACAGTGATCCGTCTTCACCTAATACAAGACCCCTTGGGCTACGAATCAATGCTTGAGTGGCTGGTCCACCGTTTCCTGTGAAGCCTTCCACACCAGCAGTTCCTGCAATCGTTGAAATAATCCCATCAGGTGTGATCTTTCGAATTACATGCCGTGCATTTTCAGTGAAATAAAGAGTTTCATCTTCAGCCACTTGAATAGAAGCAATAGTACTTATTTGAGCATTGATTGCAGGGCCTCCGTCACCGGAATATCCAGGTGTACCAGTTCCGGCGTAAGTTGATATGATTCCCGTTTTGCCATCAATTTTTCGAATCCTAGCGCCACCAAGTTCTGCAATATAGTAATGTCCACGACTGGATTTAACAACTTTTCGAGGAAGGCTGACACTGGCATTGAAAGCTGGTCCACCATCACCTGTTGTGCCACCAAAACCAGTACCTACAAAAGGTTTAACAGTGCTAATAGCTTGATTAGCATCTTGAGTTCCACAATCACCTCGGTAAAGAACTCTTTTGATCGGATCATAGGTGTGATGATGACTTAACGACCAAGAACCGAATTGTTTTTGTGATATTTTTCTATACTGATCAAAAGGTGAAGTTATAACCACTTTAGTATTTCTTCTGATCAAAAATGCATTTCTAGCAGGAAAAGTCACAACCTGAATTTCAGGATTGAAAGTATCAAAAGTAGAACTTCTATCATTATCAAATCGACTTAAAAAATAACGACTGTCGGGATAAAAATATTCAAGAGTTAAGTTTGCAGGTACACTTTCATAAACTTTCCTTCCGAATTGATCAAGTCCATCCCAGTTGTATCGAAACACTTGATTGATGTCTGGGTTCGTATAAGTCTGATAAAAGGATTTTCCAGCTATTTGCACACCAATGCGGGCCCTTAGTAATCGCCCAGTATTAGAATTTAAAATGTTTTCATTAAAAGGTTTGATAAACACTTCACCAGCAGCCAACCTTCCGGGAGCTTTTTCTGAACTCCAGAATAGACTCATATCTGTTCCTGGTAATTGAATATCTTCAACAATCAGGCGTCTGTCTGAATTTATAACAGAACCCGCTTGGCAACCTCGGCAGTTTGTATTTCCTTGGCAATCTTGTGGTGGCTTATCAGTATTTGGATTGGGAACTGAGGGCTCTTTATTCTGTGCAAAATTAAAATTGAGATCTATGGTCGAAAAGTGCGTAACAGTACCCCGCCAAAAAGTTTGTCCGACGGTGTAGATATCTTTTAGTTTTTCTAACTCTTGGTTTGTAATAAAATGTACCGCTAGCTCTTCAGCAGTGGCGGCTACACCTTTACCTAAATCAAGTTCTAAGCGGTTGTTTGCATCAATGGCTAAAGCTTTGATCACGATTCCGTCCCGTAAACCTTCCCAGTTTCCTGTCTGCGGATTTAAGTATCCAATGGGCACAGCAATGCCAGTGGGGATATTTAAAAAGTTATCCACATAAATTGGGACGGGTTGGTTGAATTGAATTTTTGTGGCACCCAAAAGGTCTGCTTCATCTGCTGAAAAATCAGCGGCCCACGTGTAAGCGGTTCTGCCTGGAAGAAGTGCAGGCATTTTTTGCTCGCCGTTTTCGTCCACAGTGAATTCAGTAATTCGAAAAGTCAGTTGATCCACATCAACTGTGGTTCCATCAGGCCTTAATAAATTAGCACTGGTGTTAGGCGGTAAAAACAAGGCACTTCTTCTGGCTCCATCAGCATCGGATTTTTCGCTTGATATGTGTATTGCACCTTGGGTGTTTTCATTTAACTTCACCAGGGTTTTAATAGTATCTTTAGCTGTCAAAATCACATCATCAATCACAAGAGATATGAAATTTTCAGTTTGCAGTTTTCTTTGCACGGCCCCGAAGCCATTTTTTTGAAAATCAAAAACGAGAAGGCCACCACCATTAAAGGCCATGTCCCATTTTCCATCAGCTCTAGTCAGAGTGTAGCCAAATTCAGGATGGTTTAAAATTCTGACTTTTACACCACTCATGGGCTGAAGATTTTCATCTAATACAATGCCACTTGCTGCTAGTATGCGATCTTCTTCGAAAGACTCTTGGTTCACGTCCACTTGAATGGGATTAGTGCTTAAAAATAAAAATCCGTATTTCTCAATTGGTGTGGCAGGTTTTTCTTCAGCTAAGGGCGGTGCAATCGTGGTAGGATCTGGCGGAAGATTTTGAACCTGCACATTCACTTGAGCTGTCACGATACTTTCAGATAGGTAAGGGTCTTGGACTTTAAGACTTATAGTGTACTGACCCGCTGCCAGATACTGACGAATGGGCTTGATTTCAATTGATGTCGTGCCATCACCAAAATCCCAAAAGTATTGTAATTGTTGTCCATCTGGATCGCTTGATTGTGATCCATCAAGCCAAGTGGAAAAGGGTGCAGTACCAGTGCTCGCACTTAAGAACCTAATCCTTGCTGTTGGGGCTTGGTTTTGAATAATGGAAATACTTTGTACTGAAATGTTTGCGAGCCCCTGATCATCGGTGACTTTAAGACTGACCTGATAGGTTGCACCTTGCAAATAAGTCGCACTAACTAATGCACCCACTGCTGTTTGGCCATTACCGAAGTCCCATTCATAAGAATTAATCTGTGAATCATCAGAACTTAGTAAGCCTGAGAATTGAATGGTTTCTGGAGCCACACCATTTTCGCCTTGAAAACTAAATCTGGAAATGGGTGCAAGATTGACGGCCGCTTGGGATTTGATTTGGACTTTAATTTTTGCAGTCGGAAGGCCTTTAACTAAGATGCGAATTTGATTTTGTGATAGAACAGGTACAAGAATTTTCAACGATCCAAGCTCTTTGGGCAAGTTCGTATTAGTGGATACAACTAACTGATTGTTAAGTCTGATTTCAATTTTTTCAGCGCGGTTGATTTTAACCAATATCAGGTTCTTAAGATTCTCAAGTTTGCAAAATAGTACTTCTTTAAAAGGTCCTTGGCAGTTTTGCTGGAACAGGTTTTCACCGTTTCCATTTACAATGTGAAGTTCAGCCTGATTGCTGTTTGGGCTACTAAAACTTTGCTGAAGTAGAGATACTTTAGGTGATGATCTGAGTTCCTGATCAAATAAGTAAGTGTTTGCATGGGTAAAGTTATTTAGTATCAAAAGTAAACAAATAAGTGATTTCATTAGCCAACGTGCCTTTCGACTCAATTGTTAAATAATGTGCTATACTATCGGCGATCAAGTCCTAGACTTAAGATGCAAAATGAGAATTCCTTCATTTTTTAAATTAATTTGATCGATCGCCTCAAAAGCGAACATTTCGATAGGGATTTTAAATTTCGTTAGGTTGGGCCAACTTCACTTACAACTCTAAAATTTTAAATAACCAACGTCTAATCGCATTGCCGTCAGTGCCGAAACCTACGTAACAAATTTTACTTAAATCAGCACTGCAGAAAACAGATTTTTTAACCTCAGTATTATTCTCAGAAGCCAACTGTGATCTTTCAATATTGGACCAGGTCATACCTGCGTCCGTGCTTCTTTTAACAAAGCCTTTCGTTCCACCGGTTTCACTTAAATATCCTGAGATAAGAATATTTTGTTCATCCTGAGATATTGTTAGGCTGTGTGGATAAAGATTATTTTGGGTATCTAAAGTTGTCCAATTAAGACCACCATCCGTACTTTTTGTTAATTCAGAACTGTTGTTTGAAAATCGTGCGAGTAAATAAATGTTTCCACCTTTGACAAAAATATCATGGAAGTTTCGTGTTGGAGTTGATGATGAAGAATAAATCGTTGACCAACTGGTACCTGCATTGATGGATTTGCGAATGATTCTGTTAACTCCTTCAGAGCCAATCACATAAATATGATCATTTTCATCAACAAATACTTTAGAAGGTGTGCCTACAAAAGGATTATCCACGGTCGTCCATGTGGCGCCTGAATCGGTGCTTCGACGAACTACCCATTTGAAAGCATAGGCGGCATCCACTCCCACTCCGGCAGCGATTAATGTTGTTCCATTGGAAAGAAATTGAATGGAATTTCCATAGGCGGGGCGAGTGGCTGTTTGTTGCCAAGTGTGATTTTGCCAAGTGACTCCACCGTCTAAACTTCTTCTTATATGCCAAAATAAATCATTGGTACTGTCACCGTTAGAATTTCCAATGGCAAAAATTTTCATTCCAGAGGAGTCAGAAATAATTTCTTTCGGCTCGCAGCCAAAATCCCCACACTGATGGGTGTCAACGGTGACCCACGTAACTCCGTTATCAATACTTTTTCGTGTGATTAAATCCGAGTCTTGGCTGACACTCGTTCCAAAGCCCACAGAAAATAAATGTCCAAGGGATGTTCGCACTAAAGAAGTGGCTGATGAAGATCTGATAAAGTCAGGGCTGTAGTTCACAACGGTCGTACTTGTTGAGTTAGTGGTATTAAATTTTCGTACCACTAAATTATACAGCCCGCTGACAGATTCTTTTGCGTTCGTAGAGGTGTTTCCGGCTGAATAAATATTATCATCACTCGCATAGGTGATGGATTTGGGGATGCTATCAAAGTTCGTGACCTTTTGATAATCATTCATCACAGCCCAAGTGCTTCCACTATCCAGTGATCTTCTAACGGTATAATGAAAATCCCAGAAGGGAGATGGGTCTTTAAATGTTGCTGTTACATAATATTTCCCATCATGAACGGGGTTTGAAGAAGTTGCTACCCCTGTAAATTCCACTCCTGACCAGGATGATTTAATGTAGTCAATGGTGTTCCAAGTCAGACCGTTATCAGAGCTTGCTCTTGTGATTCCATATTTTCCATAAGCACCATCGGGACCCACCAGGGGATTTAAATACTCGGCATAACCTACAGCTAGTAGGTGGCCAGTCGTTGTCATCGCGAGTTTATTAACGTGGCCGAAGGTTCCTTGCAGATCAATATCTTGCCAGCTGGCTCCGCCATCGTAGGAAGCCCTAATCAGCCAAGCTTTACTACCTCCGACAAAAATATGGTTGGAATTAGATCTGGAAACTAAAACATCAAAAGCTTTACCATTAGCGATGCTATCACTAACAGACCACGATGTTCCTGCATCTGTACTTTTAAAAACTGTCCACTGACTGATGTTGGATGCGTCGGTGGCAAAGCCTGCAACAAACAAATTTCCATTGGGTGCAATGGATACAGAATCAGCCACAGAGTCTTTATTGGCTGCCAATTGATACTGATGAACAGTGGACCAGGTCAGTCCGTTATCCAAACTTCTTCTGACCAGCCAAAACTTTCCAGAGTTGCCAGAAATTTTCGTGTATCCAGAAACATAAAGACCATGAGTGACATCATAGGAAATACTTTTGGCTTCAGAGCCATAAACATCACTTTGCACAGAATCTAAAGTTGTCCAGCTCACACCGAAGTCTGTGCTTTTTAAAACAAGCCATTTTGAACTTGTTTTGCCAACCACATAAAGAGTTCCATCAGCCGTGCTAATCATATCACTGGCATCAGTGGGTGAACCTGCGGTCGTATAATTAAAATTATCCTGTGTTTTAAATGTTTTGATGGGCACAGTAAATGAAGCCGATTGGCCGACAGAATCTCTGACTGTTATCGTTTCAGTGTCGGAAGGGTACTCGAAGCCAGCTGCATACATACCATCACTTTGTACACTTCCAGCTCCGTCTGTTTCAAAAGTGTAGGGAGGCAGTCCGCCGGCAGCTAAAAATTGCAGCTGCTCGCCACCAATGAGAGTTTTGTTGACTGCAGGATCCAAAGTTAGCGGATCAACTTGGCTAGCAACGATATCTTTCATACCAAATAGTGAATTAGAAATTGAACAAGCCTGAAGGCTCAAAGTGAGACTGACTAATCCACTTAGTTTTAGAAAACGGTGGCTCCAGTTACGTACCATAAGATACTTATCGGTCTGTCAAAAAGGTTCTGGACCCTTGTTGCTAAAATGCTTAAAAGCTCGTCATTTTTAGGTAAAAAAAAGGAGGCTTTCGCCTCCTTTTGATACTACTTTAAAGAATTTTTCACTTTATCAACGGTGTGATCTTTTTTGTCTCCGAATCGATTAAAAATGTCAGATAGTTTTTTCTCACTGTCATCTTTAGCTTTTCCGTATTTTTGTTGGATCAACCCTTGAATGGATTTCATATCACCTTTTGTTTTTTCTAATTCATCATCCGTTAGATTACCCCAGGCTTTTTGGATATCACCTTTGATCTCTAACCATTTTCCACTCACTTGATCTTTATTCATTTTAATTTTCCTTTGTTGAGTTGTTGAGGTTTTTAAAGTCTTTTGCTTCGACCAGTGATCAGCGACATGACAAAAGTCAAAACGGCAAGAATCACGAATATGGCAATCAGTGTTCTACCAATCTCCATTGATACTCCGGCAATACCATTAGCTCCAAAAATGTAGGCTAGTATAGCGAGTACAAAAAATCCAATTGCTGCGCGTACCATAAAACATCCTTTCTAGTTAAAGTTAAAGTTAAAATTAAAATTCCATGGGAAAAGAAACACTGACAATCCAAAGCTGACTCTCTAATTCCACATTGTCGAAATTTCCTGAAAAGGGTCCCGCTTGTTGAAGTGATGCGGAATCATAATTCAATTGTTGATATTCAAGATTCAGACTGACGGCAGTTAGTCTGAAGCCTGCACCCACACGGTATCCTGTTCCTTTAGTGAATTTCACGTCAAAGTTTCCGTCTTTTTCAGGATCTAATTCTGAATCTAATATATAACTTCCCCAAATTCGAAGTCCTACGATTGGCATTTGCATGCCCAAAACGGGTCCCCAATTAAAAGCCGTTGATTCGGAATTGTAGCTCACGGATGAATCTTTAAATTTTGCCATGGAATATCTTGCATCTAAGCCTAAGAAAATAACTTCAGAGACATGAAATCCTAAGCGAGCTCCTAAACCAAAACCTTCCAGATCCCCTGTGGAATTTGAAAAAGGTGAAGGGTAATTCACATCTGTTTCTCCGGATTCGTAAGTTATAGAGGGTTCAACAAAAAGACCACCACCAGAAATGGCATGTGCTGATGTTGCTAGACCCATTGATAAAAGTAGAGATAGCATTTTCACAGTAACTCCTTTTGTTGTTTATTGAACAGTTGTTGAATTTTTAGGTGTGATCACAATATCCACGCGTCGGTTGAGTGTTCGACCTTCTTTTGACTTGTTCGTAGCGATTGGCTTTTGAAAACCAAATCCAGTGGATTGAACTTCGATATCATCAAAACCGTTGGATTTTAAATATGTGGCAACAGCTTCAGCACGAGCTTCAGAAATTGTCATATTTGTGGCTTCTGATCCTGTGGAATCAGTATGACCTTCAACTGTGATGCTTTGGGCATTCAATGTTTTAGCCACTTCTGAAACTTTAGCAAGACTGGCTAGTGAAGACGCTGGTAAGCCGGACTGACCACTGGTGAAATTCATCTTTTTCATACGGATCAAAAGATTTCCACCTTGTTGATAGGCTTCAGCTTCATCAGAAGAAAATTGAGCTCGGGCGGCTTCTAAAGCTTTTTGAATTTCATTGCTGGCCTGTGCTGAATCCAAATTCACGTTGGATTTTTTAAGATCCGTTGACAGTTGATCATTGGATTGCTCGGAATCAGTCAATTCTGTTTTCAAATTACTAATCTGAGTATTTTGAGAAACCATTCTAAGAGCTGCTTTTTCAGATAAGTTTTTGTTTTGCTTGATCATAAGCATCACTTGATTCAACTGAATGGCTTGCTTGTTGGCCTGATCAACACTTTTTTGGTAGCCTGTGGGGTTTCTAACATTGGTCGAAATCATAGACTCTGCATTTTTTAAAGCCATCTCAGTTTTTTTGAAAACATTGGGGGCTTTTGATTCTGCATCATCTTTATCAGCACCATTAAGCATGGCTTGTGATGATCCTAATTCCGTAATGGTGACAGCTCTTTTTTCGATGTCCACATATTGTTTTTGAAATTGAGAAAGTTCATAAGCACTCATTTTAGTTAATGAATCTGCTTTGTTACTTAAATCAGAATCAATTTCTTTTAGATCTGATTTCAGTTCTGACTTATCCATTGCACCTGCTTGAATCGCATATTGTCGTGATTCAAAAACACCAGGGGCTTGACCTTGGCGAGGTTCAGAAACTTCGTAAGCTTTTCTTAATTGAGTTCGACCACGACGTACGTCATTAAGGACTTCTTCTTGTTTTTCGCCGTCTGCTAAATCAGATTTAGCTTCTTTTAACATTTCATGGGAATTTTTGAATTCTTTCGGAGCGAGCACATCAACATTTGTTGTGACGGCATCATTTAGCATTTGCTCAAGTTTTGAAATTTCAGTTTGAGGATTCGCAGTGCTAGGAATGTCTCCCATTTCCACACTTGATGAGCAGCTGATTATAGCGACCGATCCAACTGTGAGTGCGACTGTTGAAATAAACTTGTTCCATTGTATCATTCGATTTCCTTTGACGGTGTTTTGTAAGCTTTTAAATAATTCAAAAGCTATCTGTTACTTACACCGAGCGCCCGAAATCTAGGTATTGCAAGATAAACATGAATTATCTTGCGTGTGGTACGCTGCAATCATTTGAAGGCATGTCAAATTTATGAATGGAATAAATATATTTTTATTTATGGTTCCAATGTGGGTACGTTACGTTCAAAAAAAGAACGTAACGATTTTTGGATATATATTAGTTAGTACCGTTATCATCAAAAGAACCATCACTACCATTGGATCCATTGTCTACATCTGGTTGAACAGGTGGTAATGGATCCTTTGGCATTTCTTCTACAGCATCTGTGAATGAATTTTCATAAGTATCACCATTTTGCCTCATGGCAGATGTGATACGAGCAATTTCATTGCGGCGATGATAATTTCTAACTGCACAAATTCGTGATTCATAGTTCTTGCTTAAATTGTACTCAGGTGTGCCACGCTTAGAAGGTTCAATGTTTTCATAGGCCACTTTTTTAAATGGAACAGATAAGTAAGTCTCTAAGATTTCTTGAACCTCAGCATCCTTTGAATCATTTCTCATCATAGGAGAGTACAGTGTCGTGTTCTCACAAAGAGCCCAGTAAGGTCTTAAGTTTGAAAAAGCCAGTGTCTGAGCACAAAGCTTAGACATTTCACCAGAAGCTGTTTCAAAGCTGCTAACAGGACTGACCACAATGTTGCCACGAGTTCCTGTGATCCACTGGCTAAAAGCTTTTACAGGTGCTAACAATTTTCCACTTAAAGACATTCCACCAAAATCATCGGCATCTTTTGATGTGAGGTCACTCCACATAGAGCCAATCTTTGCACGAGTGAATCGTTGGAAAGCATTGGACTCCTCACCAGGCACCTGAGCTTTATGTACATCTTCAGCCATTTTATAGACCATTTTCTGCTTTTCAATATCAGTGATTTCTTTATTCATAGAATATAGTTTGAGATCAAAAATATTTCTAACAAACACACCGCGAATCACGTGTTCCAAAGAATCAATATTTTTCTTATTGATATTCATTGCACTGTCTAAATCCGTTTTGATTTCAGAGTATCCAGATTCAGACATGTTCATCATTAGATTAAGAGTGTTGTAACCAGTCGCAAGCATCAGATCTTCGAAGTAAGGATCAAACTGATCACGGTTACGAAGGCTCATGGTGTAGTCTTGCATAACGAATGATGCCATACGGTTTGATAACCATCCGGTACGAGCTGTTAAAATTTCAAATTCGAGGTACACTTTTTGTAGCAATTGGTCACCAAGAACCCGGAGTTGATCGTTAAGCTCTTTTTCATTTAAGTTTTTAAGCTCAGGATCATTTTTCGTTTTAGCAATAATCGATAAACTGTAATCACGGATTTTTTTATAATTAATTAATACACTGCTAATGCGAATTCTTGTGTCTTGAATAGATGCATAGATCGTAGGATCTGAGTTGCTATTTTTAACTTTTAGCTCAAGATTTTTCAAGTACTGGTCAATATTGATCAGTGCATCTCGTACGTTTGTATCAAGGCCTAA
Organism: Bdellovibrionales bacterium Ga0074139; assembly: GCA_001464795.1. GTDB lineage: Bacteria > Bdellovibrionota > Bdellovibrionia > Bdellovibrionales > Bdellovibrionaceae. Next base: position 208,465 of record LNEB01000007.1, on the reverse strand, counting down.
AAGTGAATCATTAACCACTTGGATTTTATCCACGATAAAATACTTATTATAGTAAGCAATGGCTTGTGCTGTTGCATCTCTAAAGATGGATTGCATGTTTAAAGATATAGTTTCAGAAAGCTTGATAGGATCACTGAAGATCGGCATTCTTCTGTAGTTCGCTTGTAACCAACCACTGGCATTGTTAATAAATAAAGTCTCTGAAGCTGTTCCTTGACCTAAAACGGCAGGAGGAACGGGAATACCCAGTAATCGGAAATAGATTTCTGCAGGTGTAGAAACTTTAGCAAAGAAGTTTTCAGTTTTTCCACCGAAGCCACCTTGGCCAATCATACTTCCAGCCACAGATTCTAACATTTCTAAAACGTAGGTCTGCTGAGCTTTAAAATCTTTAAAAGCACCCAAAAGGTTTTTTTGGAAATTAAAAGTTCCTTCAATTTGCTTCGTCGTATTGAAATGCTGGTAAGTGTTTGTGGATACACCGATTTGGAAATCAGCTTCTGTGGGAAGTTGGGGTGTAATACCGTATTGTACTTTTTGAATCCAGTTAGTCACAACGGGTACTTGTCGAGACAAAATGTAGTATCCAGCTAAAGGACCTTCAGAAAGTCTTTTTTCAAAATTCTGGTTCACACCAACAATCTTAAAATCTTTTTTTCCAGTTTTTTGGTTGGTAAATTCTTGCTTCTTGAAGCTTTGGCTGTTCATGATTTCTTGAAACAAGTACTGACCATCGAGGTTTGCACAATAGTTGTGAGTTGTGACTTCTAATAAACATGACATGGAACTGATAAACTCACGGTCGTTAATGGATCTTAAAGCATCTACATATTTTTTATCACGGCTCAAATACTGGCTCAGATTGGCCACACTGTTAGCTAACTGTGTACCACCCACACTGGCTTGTCCTGAACTTGCAAATGAGGAAAGAACTTTGACCATTCCTGACATGATCGAGGCACCAATCACGCCCTCTTTATCATCCAAACATTGAGCTTGAGCTTGTTGAAAAGAAGAAATGGTGGAATTAAAAATCTGTAAACCCGAAGTGGCAGCAGCTCCTGATCTTTTGGCAAAATCGGATAAAGACTGGGCCATTTGCCCTGCATCTAAGTTTTCACCGTTCACTTTTTTGCTGGAAAGGTGAGACTGCGTAATGGTTTTACCCAATAGTAAATCTAATACATTGCTGCGAAACGCTGAATTTTCCCGTGAAAAGCTTCTGAGTGCAGAAATTTCCTGAGGCAATTGGGCTAAGCGAGTTGTTTGAGAGTCTGTTTTTCCGTTGTACTGCTCCACTTCACGTAAGCGTTGTTCGATCTGATCAAAGCTTGCAATGATGTTTGTTTTAATAGATTGGCAGGCAGGGTTGTCTTTCATTCTGTTTAAAACTTGTTTGATTTCATTGGTGTGGGTCAGTGCGTTTCGAGTCCAAACACCTTGAGATTCACAGGGGCCCGAGAAGGCGTAAGCGGATGCAGATGAAGACTCCTCTTGCTGAGCAAAAGCAGGACTTAAAATTCCAAGTAAACCGGCTACGACTAATAACTTCATATAGACATCCTTTGGACTGTGAGTGTTCGAAGTATAGGTGGTCAGGCTTAAGATTGAAATATCCCATGTAATAGAGACAAAAGGTGTCTAAAAGTTTTTCACCTGCTGCTCATGAGTCTGTTTTTATCGGGTGGTTTGTCACGAGGAGCCCTGGGTTGATCTATTTCGTTCCGAGCTCTGGGTTGATAGGCGATGATTTGCAACAACTCAAGCGTGTTTTGTTGGATGTAGTTGATCACAGCTTTGTAATCTCTTCCCCAGCTCACAATTCGAGAATAAACCAAAAAGCTCCAAAAACGCCTTTGATTTTTCTTGCACCCTTTCTTTTTTTTGGGGGCACCGCCCGGGTTATCTTTTAGGCCTGGGTGATCTTTTAGGCCCGGGTGATCTTTTAATATTTTCTGAGCTATGTGGCCGGCCACGACACGAAAAAAATTCTGCAAGCCCTCTCGGCTTTGCGCTTTGACCAGTAAGTGCAGATGATTTCCTTGAATCGCGTACTCAGTGACTTTGATTTTAAATTTATAAGCATTTTTTCTGATAAGCCCTAGAATCATTTTCTTATGACGAAACAGCGACCTCGCCCCAACTGCATGCTGTGACTTCATAGTGATGTGATGAGCCTGCTTGATGTTCAGTGGTCTTTTAGATCTTCTTTTGTTGATGGCAAGACTGCCCCCGTGCTCTCTTTTCGTCTTTGTCAAAGGCACCGCCCTGGTGTGAGTTGTTGTTCTGCTCAACCATGCAAACGATGAGTGGGGGCGGTGCCCAGGAAATGTAGGAGGGGAGTCGAGCTTATGCGCAAGGCGGATTATCGGACAACGTGTAAATCTGGCTTAATAGAGTGCATAGGTTTACGAGCTTTCGCAAAGACCCGGGCGGTGCCCACTAAAAAGCTAAAAAAGCCAAGACGGGGCGGTGCCTCTGAAAGAGAGGAGAGACTAAGAAAGACTTCGGAGCAAGGATTTCACAACCAAGGGGTGGAAATGCTGGACCACGGAGAAGTAGAGCTTACCTAGAGTGTTGTTAATGAAAACATCAGTTTTAAGATGAATGATTTGATGATCAGCAAAATTTTCGATCAAAAGCTCACAATAGAAATCCAAATGTTGATCACAACCTGAAATTTTCAGTAAGTTTTCACTGACGTACTCTTTTTTTAAAAACTCAGAGTCATTTTCCGTTTTAAGACCAATAAATCCAACCGCTACATTTCTAGCTTTCATGGCAAGCATCACCCATGTGGGAGGAGACTCTAAAATTTTTCGCTCCACAGCTTTAACAGATGAGTAAAGATGCCCTTTGATTTTCAAACTATGAGTATCAGTAAAGTCAGGTTTTTTTTCAGAATCAGGTGTTTTCATTTTAAAATGTTTTCATCATCTGTTGAGGTTATTGTCATATCGACTTGCCTTGGCATCATCCTACAGGCTTTAGGCTGTGGTATCAATATCGCAATGGACCTGAACACTGAGGTGTTTTGTGAAAATTTTGTTAACAGCGTTTACTTTTGTGCTTCCCACATTGTTACTAGCTGAAACCACGACCTATCAAATTCACGGAGTCAAATCCTTGACCCCTTTTGTGGACCGAGTTTTTAATGAAAAAAACAACTCATTTGCCAATTTTTTCTGCCAGGAAAATCCAAGTGAAAACGCCTCATTAATTTTAGTCATTGACGGCAGTGCATTGGACGGAAAAACATTTTTCTTTCAAAACGTTGAAGCCTGTAATCAAGCCAGAACTCAAGTCAAGGACAGTCACAAGAACTGTCAGGTTTTACTGAATTTGAATTCAGAAAATCGTTCGGCCGAAGTCCTTGTTGGAAATTGCCTTTAGGTCTTATTTCTGTCATCTTAGGCCCTTATGAATCTTATCCAAATGGTTAACGGCACCAAACAAATTGGTGCAAAAACTCTTTTTAATCTGGCGACACTTTCCATTAACAGTGACGAGCACGTGGGTCTTATTGGTGCTAACGGTGCTGGTAAAACCACTTTGTTTAAAGTTCTAGCAGGACTTGATGAATTGGATTCTGGCCAGTTGATAAAATCCAATCAGCTCAAAATTGGATATTTGAAACAAGAATCGGATTGGAACATTGATATCACGGTCGAGGAATTTTTAAGTACTGATAGTTTGATGCCCATTTGGGAAGTTAAAAAGTGGGGGCCAGAATTAGGCCTTGATGAGTCCGTTTACAGCAAAAAATTAAGCACCTTAAGTGGTGGCTACCGAATGCGAGTGCAGCTGCAAAAACTGATCTCACAGATGCCAAATTTATTACTTCTTGATGAGCCCACGAACTTTTTAGATTTGGAAACCACTCTGATATTAGAAAGATTTTTGCAAAATTATAAGGGGGCCTTTTTGCTGATCTCCCATGACCGTGAATTTTTAAAACGAACCACGGATCACACAGTGGAAATCGAACTTGGCGAAATGACTAAATTTCCTGGCCACATCGATGACTACTTCGAGCAAAAAAAAGAACTTCAAGAAATGCTGGCGGCCCAGGCCAGAAACCAAGATCAAAAACGCAAACAGATTCAAGAGTTCGTTGATCGCTTTCGGGCCAAGGCTTCAAAAGCCAAACAGGCCCAAAGCCGGATGAAGATGCTGGATAAAATGGAGATCATTGAAACAAAGGAATTACCAGTTCGTGCACAGATTCAAATTCCTAAGCCCTACAACACGGGCCGTGAAACATTAGTTTTAGAAAAATTAAGTGTGGGCTTTGGTGATCGAAAAGTTTTAACGGATATTAATTTTCGCCTCAACCGGGGCGACCACTTAGCTGTCGTCGGAGTCAATGGAGCTGGAAAATCCACTTTACTAAAAACCTTGGCTGGAAAAATACCAGCCCTTGAAGGGCAGATGAAGTGGGGCTACCAAGTCGTTGTTTCTTATTTTGCTCAACATTCAACGGATGAGTTATTGCTGAACGAAACGGTGATTGAGGCTTTACAACGAAAAGCCCACCGAGAAGTGACTTTGCAAGAAATGAAGAATATGGCGGGATCACTTCTTTTTAGTGGTGATGATATTCACAAAAAAGTCCAAGTTCTAAGCGGTGGTGAAAAATCCCGGGTGGCCCTAGGGCAAGTGTTATTACAAAAAAATCCTGTCCTTCTGCTTGACGAGCCCACCAACCATCTTGATTTTGAAACTGTCGAAGCCCTGACCCAGGCCCTGCACCGCTACGAAGGCTCTGTGCTGTTTGTTTCCCATGACCGAGGATTTGTAAGACGGCTATCAACAAAAATTTTAGAAATCAAAAATGGAAAAGCCGAATTCTATCCAGGGTCCTACGATGATTACGTCTGGAGACAGGAGCAGCTTCTATCGGCTCAAACAGAGGAAGCACAAACAACAAAGCCTGTGAATCAAGTAAAAGAAGTAAGAGCAACCTCGTCATTAAAAGAGCCTTTGTCAAAGGATGCTAAGCTTGTATTACGAGAGCACATTAAACGCCTTGAAATTGAAATCAAAAATTTGAATAAAAAAGAAAAATCCATTGAAGCCGTCATCCAAGAAAAGACCCAAAGAAAAGAGCAATTGATTCAAGAATCCATCCAAGCTCAAGGTCTAAGAGTCGCTGAAATTATAAAAGAAATTTCAGCGCTCGAAAAAGAAGTTCAAATCTTAGAAATGGATTGGATGCAAATTTTAGAGAACCGCGATCAAATGAATCAAGAATTAACATCAGCTAAAAGCTAGCAGAACTTCGAACCAAGCCTTTTGATTAAAGTATCTGTGGATTTTTTTGCAGTTAAAGGTTGGCGGATTTGAGTTTTTTTACCTATTTCAAATCCTTTTGCATAGCTTTCTGAATCTAAAGAAGGAGCTGAAATCCGGCGAGTCCGAAGCTGAGGGTAAACTTGCGATGCGTAATTTTTAAGTTCTGGATCAATGGGCACCAAAGCAAGAAGCTCTTCATTTTGATACTGAGTTTTAAAGCCCGATAAAAATCCACTTTGAAATGATTTTTTGTGCATTCCCTTTTTTGTATTTTCTGTGACCGCACGATTCAAAAATTGAAAAACAAACTCAGCAATCATGATGTTTTCTGGCAAGCCTATAATTTCCAGTGTGCGAAAAGGCGTTGAAGTTTTGATATCATAAGTGTGTCCGATGAGTCCAAAAACAGAATAATGCTCTGTTAAAAAATGAAGGACTTCTTTTTCAAAACTAGAGATCGAACCTTTTCGACTTAAAAGAGTTTTTTGAAAGTACTGAGCACTTTCTGACTGCTGATTTGAAGTCGAGGCTCCCATTTTTTGAGCCTTTAATAACGCAAGCTTGGCCTCGTGGGGATTATCCGATGCTGTCAGTGCCAGCAGTTTTTCAACTTTAGAAATTTTAGCTTGTGATTCCTGGTTCAAATAGAATTTTTGCCAATCCAGATCGGTGTCTTGTAGATCCACTTTGGCATGACGAAACTCTGAGGGAACACCAATCATCACACAGGCTTTTTGAAAATCCGGGCCGTGTAAATCCTGGGATTTAAAAATTTCACTGACGATTTGATGAGCCATTTCATGTTTTAAAACACCGGTCAGATGGTACCAGTTTTCGTTGTCGATTAATTTCTTTGAAAGCTGAAGAGTTCTGTTTTCTGAATTCCACTGGCCCCAGTAAGTTTGGCTAGAAGAAATCTGGATTAAAGCTGGCTTTAAGTTCAGTCGCAGCTGCTGTATCAAATTGAGATATTCAGAGTGAATTCTTTGCTCTATTTTCATTATGGAACCATACTAAATGAAGGGGAGTCTGATGACCAGACGTATTCTTTTTCTTTTATTATCACCATCACTTCTGTGGGCCCAGGTCCCCACCCAATTCCCCAGCGGCACCATTCAAAACTCAAATGAAATTTCACTTTATTCTTCGTCTGTTGATAACCTGGTCAATAGCCAGCAAGGGGAATTCGTCGCAAGCACCATTTCTCAAGACCTGGCGGCTGAAGCCAGTCAATCCTATCAAGGTTGTGAGGACCCCAATGCGGCCAACGATCCCGACTGCTTAATGAGCGGTGCCTTGTTGGGGATGAAAGAGTTAACCGACGAATCAGCGGCTAGTTTTAATCAACAGGGGGATGTTGCACAAAGTAATGTGTGTGTGTTTTCTTCTAACATCTGTGGAGCTGATCTTGCGAACCCTTATTTCTCGTTAAGTCCGCAACCTGCTTTGACGGCCGCCGAAGTTGAGGAACTCCTTCAAAATTTAAATTCTAGAGGTTTAAGTATTGCACCCCGAACGGGTATCGTAAGCTCCGGTGGAGTTCCCATCATTAACCCGGCTAGTGAAGACAGCTTAAAAAAAGGATTAGGCCAAAATCTAACTTCTCGCTTTGTATCGACTTTAAAAAAATTAGAAAACCGTGCTGTGCAATTGGCATCCAAACTTTCTAAGGCCCAAGTCATAAAAAAATTAAATCTGCTGCAGATTTTGCCCGGAGCTTCACTCGCGGGAGTGAAGCCCCAATTCAACGATTCGGCTCGGGCTGACTTGGAGCCTCAGACTCAAAGATCTGTGGCCAGTGTTAGAAAGCCCGAGCAAAATGTTTTCGAAGGCATGACCACATCCTATAGGGGTGAACCCATGGGAGTGCGCCGTGATAGTTTGTTTCGAATTGTAAAAAGCCGCTATTTTTTAAAAGCCAAAGAGAATTCTTTTTTACCAGCCCAGTGATCGCACCACACGGTAAGTGTTGGCATAGGCTTTCACCGTCAGTTCGATGGGCTTTGCATACCCACCACCTAAAGCTAACGACAAAGGAATTTGCTTTGTTTTAGCGTAACTCAAAACTTTGCGGTCTCTTTCTTGTAAGCCTTCAAAGCTGAGATCTAATTTACCAAGTGCATCTTCTTTTAATGGATCCACGCCCATCTGATAAAAAATATAATCAGGTGAAAAATCTTGAACGGCCTGAAGCCCAATATCCAAAGCCTTTAAGTATTCATCGTCCCCGGTGTGATCAGGTAAAGCGATATCTAAAGTGGAAGGAACTTTTTTAAATGGATAATTTTTTTCGCCGTGAAGGCTGAGAATAAACACATCAGAATTTTGATTCAGGATGGAGCTGTTGCCATTGCCTTGGTGAACATCCAGATCAATGATTGCAATTCGCTTCTTTAAATTATTTTTAAGTAAGTAATGAGTTACGACCGCAATATCATTAAATATGCAGTAACCCTCACCTCGGTCAAAATGAGCATGATGGGTACCACCTGCTAAATTTCCACCGATGCCGTACTGCAAAGCATTTTTGCAGGCCTCAAGGGCACCGCCCACAGTGGAGCTTGCTTTGTAGTACATGGCCTCTGACCAGGGAAAACCTATTCGCTGAATGATTTCTTTGGCCACAGAGCCGTCTTTCACTGATCTGATATAATCAGCACTGTGAGCTAATTGTAACAAATCAAAATCGGCAATGGGGGACGGAAAAAGTTCATGGGGCTTTAAAATTTCATTATCCAGTAAATATTTTTTTAATAAAGAGTACTTCTCATTGGGGAAACGATGTTCAGGAGTCAGTGGCAGAGTGTAGTGATCAGAATAATAGACTTTTAATTGAGCGCTCATATTTTTAAAGCTTCACAGATTCGGTCAATGTCATTTTCAGAATTGAAAGCATGAAAGGCCAGTCTGATTCCTGGTCCACGCTTGGCATGAAGGACAGAATGGTTTTTTAGTTTTTCTGACATTTGTAAAACAGAAGTTTGAGTTCCCAACGGTTGGATGTTCATGATGGGTGAGGTGAAAGAATTGGCTTGGTTAGGATCAAGGCAGAAGTAATTTTTTTCTAAATTTTGCACTAATAATTTTTTTAATCTTAAGGATTCATTCAATAAAGTTGTGACTTGAGTTTCTAGGATTAAATCGATGGAAGCTCCAAGAGCTGTAATTTCTAAAACAGATTTTGATCCGGATTCGTATTTTGAGGCGTCGGTTTTTGGTAAGCACTCAAAATCTGATGGATCATCACAGGTACCAAAGGTGGCTGAACTGTAATTATGCGGTTTAAAAGTGGATAACCACTTTTTTCTAAGTACTAAATATCCAGCTCCCACAGGGCTGACCAACCACTTGTGACTGCCACCGGCGATGGCGTCTACGCCTAGGTCCCATAAATCACAAGGCAAAATTCCAAGGCCTTGCATGGAATCCACAAAAACAAAAATATTTTTTGCTTTTGCAGCTTGAATCACTTTTTTGTAATCCATCATTGCACCGGTTTGATACTGCATCCAAGAAAAAGCAATCACCCTGGTTTTAGGTGTGATCGCTTGAATCATTTTGTCAGCATCTGTGGCCCAGGTCTTTTCATCACTTTCAATAATTTTAAGTTTAGCTTTGGATTTCAAGCAGGCTTGCTGCCAGGGATACAAATGACTGGAATAATCTTGATCCCACATCAAGACTTCATCGTCTTCCACTAAACCTATTTGCATGGCAATTTGATTGATACCACCTGAAGTGCTGGGATAAAATGCAATTTCAGCTGCCTCACAGCCAATCAGTTTAGCAAGACTTATGCGAGTGTCCAAAACGGCCTTCATATAATCATGATCAGTATGAAAGCCTTCTTCAAAAAAACGTCTGGCCCAGTACTCGGTGGTTTCTTTGGCACGCAAAGAAATCGGAGCCAGCCCCGCATTGTTTGCATGCACAAGACTGGGGTGCTGGTAGAACTGCTCTTTGAACTGAGTCAATTTCATTATAACTCTTTTAAACTTTCCTTGATGTCTTTTAAGAAAATTTGCACCTGTTCAAAATGCAAATGATGTCCAAGTAGACAAACACGGATGACAAACTTTTTGTTCGATAATGTACAGCCGCTTAAAAATACATTATTTTTAGCATTAATAAGTCCCATGAGCTTTCGAGTTTTCTCAGTGTCTTTGTGTCTAAAGGCCTGGATACTTAACTGTGGTGCCGCTTCAATGACAAGCTCAGGAATTTTTAAAAGCTCAGAATGCAAATACTCACTGAGTTTTAATTTTTCTTCCAAGTTCAATTGAAAGGGTTCAATACCTAAGGTTTTGATCGGTAACCAAACTCGAAGTCCCCGGAAGTCTCTGGAAAGTTCAGGTCCAATGTCAGCAAAATCTAAGCGTAGCTCGGGGTCTGCCAAACCTGATGAGGGCGGCATATAAGTGGATGCACCTGGGTAATCGGTACTTAAATGTTTACGTTCTTTGACCATTAAAAGACCAGTGCCGTAAGGAAGGCTCATGGCTTTGTGGGGGTCAAGGGCAATGGAATCGGCCTCTGCCATGGCTTTCAATTTTTCTTTGCCTGCTTCGGTCAGCATAAACGGAGCACCGTAAGCCCCGTCGATGTGACACCAAATTTGAAACTTTTGAGAAATAGAAATAATTTTATCTAAGGGATCCACAGCTCCCGTGTTCGTACTTCCGGCCGTTGCAACAATCACAAGTGGAGTGAGCCCTAAAGCCAAATCTTTTTCAATTTGAGTTTTGAGTTGATCTGTTTGCATTCGAAATTCAGCATCCACATCAATCAAAGACAAACACTCTTGAGGAAAGCCTAAAAATGAAAGCGCTTTTCCAATGCAATGATGAACTTGGGTCGAGGCATAGATGCGGGCTTTTTCTAGATGCGGAGTTTTTAATTTTTGTGTTCTTGCTGCTGCCAAAGCTTGAAGATTTGCAAGACTGCCACCAGTTGTGAAAAGTCCACCGGCAGTGGATTCAGGAAGTCCTGCTAAATTAATAAACCACTTCAAAGTTTCAGCTTCTAAAGCCACAAGCCCTGGTGCCATATTGAAGTGTGAAGAATAAGGATTCAGGGTCATGGATAACGCCTGAGCCATAACCGAAATGGGATTACCAGCGCCAGCGACGTAGGCCATGTAGCCCGCATGCCCGGGTTGTTGTCCCAAAGGTGCCAGTTCTTCTGTGATTAATTTTAAATTTTTATCAAAATCACTGGAGCGGTTAGGAAATTGCCTGGTGGTTTGGTAGGGAATTTGAAACTGTGGTTTCAGGTTATGAGATTCTCCGTCCAGGGCTGTCCCCATAGGAGGTTTTTCAGAAATTTGTAACTCTAAGGATTTTACAATTTCAACAGTTTGATTCCAATAGGTTTCGAGTTCTTGAGCGTTGAGTTCCAAAGGCTGATGGACTTTTTTCCACCAGTCCTTGCCACCTTCTGTGATCTGATGAAGGGCACTTTTTCTGACAGGGTGAACATAACTTTTTTGCTGGATCAGTTTTGTTGATCCATTATCAGCTGATCCATCCAAAGTTCTTGCGATTCGAAATCCTGAGTGTTGATAAAAATGAGGTCTAAAATGAAATCTGGCATACTGAGAAGCTTCGTGACCGCAAGAAATAAAAGATCCACCTAAAATCATTTGATGTTTACCATCAAAACAAGGGGTCGAAAAATCATCGTACAAGGGGTGCACTTGGAACCCTTCAAGAGGGTTGAATTGATCTTCCGCCCACTGCCAAACATTTCCGAACAAATCGTAAACACCTTTGGTATTCGCTGGTTTCAAATCCACAGGACTTGCTGAGCTTGATGAAAAATTAACGTTGTACTTTTCTTTGTAATCAAAAGTTGTAACTGGATCTTTTGAGTGATCGCGGAGTGCCACATGTTCAGGTTCTGTGATCAATCTATAAACAAGTTCAGATCTATCTTTTTCTTGCAACCATTTGCAGTAAGCCTGGGCTTCGTGAAAATTAACTTCCGCAGGCCAGTCCCAGGGCATATCAATCATAGTAAATAAAGTTCTAAGTTTATAATCGTGCAAACCTTCGGGGCCAAAGGCCACCCAAAAGCAGGGCCTTTTTGTATTTCTAAATTTTCTCCAGCGAAGTCCTTCTTCAGACCAATAAGAGTCTTGGATATAAGATCCCGATTTCACAAATTCGTAAAATTCAGCGTTGGTAATTAAAAATCGGGTGACTTCAAAGTCTTTAAGCTGAACTTTTCGTTGTCCGTATTCATTGTCCCAACCGTAAGTGGGGGCTTCTTTTGGCTTGCCCCAAGTTACCACTTGGGACGCCACTTTTTGCCAAGACTGATTTTGCGTAAGCTTTAAAGTTTCAATTCTATCTTTTTTGCTTGGGTTAACGGCCGGCCAGTAATCAGGAGTTTCCACCCATTCCACAGGCAATTCACGTATCAAAACACTGGTGGTCTCAAAATGAATTTTTTCATGCTCAAAACCCATGAATAAAGCCCAAAGTGGAGATTGAATGCCACGCTTATCTAAAGAGTTAGAATCCAAATCAGGATGGGTCAGAATCAAATTTTTAATCAGTTCGTAGATTTTTTTTCGGTAAGCATGAACGCTTTCGATGGAGGGCCAGCTCATCTCATTTTTGGACATATCGTCCCAGCTCATTTCGTCCACACCTGTTTCTAAAACTTTTTCTAAGTAAAGATCCACTGGCGTGTTCAGTAAGCCCGCAAGTCTGAGTTTGTTTACAAATAAAACAGCAGGATGTCCGTAGTAAAAAATCAGTGGGTGCCTAAGACCATGGTAGGGTGGGTTCATGTAAGCTGTTTCAAATTTTAAACTTTGAAATAAAAGTTCGGTCAAAGTCCAAGTGTTGTTAAAATAATCCAAGACCTCTTGCCGGGTCGATTTCACGGCATTCACAAGCGGCAAAGCATGCAGTTCATTTTTTTTAGCATCAAATCCTGGACAAAGATGAGGTGCAAGACCTGTCCACCAAGAGTCTTGAAACTGACCCTTCAGATGATGGGAAATCGGTGACTGTTGGGGGGATGGTGATAGATTAGGATTTCGTGTTAGCACGGCCATTTCCTCCGGACTGTAGAGTCACAAATCTAAGTCAAATCGTCAACATATGATTGTTCAAGAAGTCTTAAACTATGCCATATGATAGTCAGATCCAGCAGGCCCTCTACGTTAAATATTTTTTATAAGAATTAGGGGGGTCTGGATCTTATCTTTCAGCATCAAAACACCGATAAATCCTCTGAGGTGCATATGGCTAATCTTGAAAGTGGTCGCTTTTTAACATTTATGATTCGTGATGAACACTATGGTGTTTCCATCAGCAAAGTTCGAGAAATCAATCAAATGATGGACATCACATCTGTTCCTAAAACTCCCAAGTTTGTGGAAGGAATTGTGAATTTAAGAGGTAAAATTTTACCAGTGGTCAATCTTCGAGAAAAACTGGGCTTTGAAAAGATAGCCTACGACCGTGAGACTTGCATTGTTGTGATCGAATCAGCCGTAGGTCAAGTGGGTATTGTTGTGGATGCTGTTCGTGAAGTGATTGATCTGAAAGAAGGTCAAATTGATGTGCCTCCACATATGGGGGATAATTCTGAACTTAAATTTTTATCAGCCATTGGAAAATTAGAAGACAAAGTCATTATTCTGTTGGATGTGGATCTGGCATTTTCAGAGGAAGAATTTGGCTCTGCTATGAGCATCCAAAAAACAGCAGCTTAGAATTTTCAAACTAGGGATGGGACTAAGAAAAAATGAGTGACGATTTTTTAGAAGAACTCAAAAGGGACTTTGTAAACGAAGCCTTATTTATGATGGATCAGTATGAAGAATCCATGCTGGCTTTGGAATCCTCGTCGGGAGCCCAAGAGCACATTGCCTGTATTTTTCGAGTGGCCCATTCGATCAAGGGCGGAGCGGCTGCCGTGGGTTTCGAAGACCTCTCGAAGTTTGCTCACAAAGCAGAGGATTTATTAAGCTTACTCAGAGTCCAGCCTGAATTTATTAATACAGAAATTATTTCTTTGTTTTTAGCCGTTGGTGATCAGTTCAAAGCCCGTTTGGCACAATTGAAATCAGGCACAGCCGGTGAAGATTGGGATGTGACTGATCTAGCACAAAAATTATTATCATGGATTGGGAAATTACAAGGCACTGAGGTGGCACCCGCTGAAAAGCCGGCCGCTTCCATGGATATGAGCTTTGAAGCTCCAGCTGCTGTGGAAGAAGACCTGACTGATTACGATTTACTGGCTCAGTTGCAAGCTGAAATGGGAATGCCTGCATCAGCCGCTGTTGTAGAGCCTGTGGCTGTCGTTGAAAAAGTAGCAGTGGTAGAAAAAGTAGAGAAGGTCGAGAAAGTAGAAAAAAAAGCCCACGTCGAAGGAACCATTTTAAAAGTTGATAGCTTACGGGTGGATTCTGTTTTGGATGTGGTCGGAGAAATCGTAGTTTTAAAAAATCAGCTGATGCACAGTGAGACTGTTCAATCAGGAACGGACTCAAGACTTAATTTTATCGTGGATCAGTTAGACAAATCCATTCGTGATTTGTATGAAAAAACTTTGGGCATCCGAATGACGCCACTTAAATCATTATTTATGAAGTTGCAAAGAACAGTCCGTGATGTATCTGTGAAATTACAAAAGCCTGTGGACTTGCAATTGATCGGAGAAGAAACAGAAGTGGATCGCTCTGTGTTTGAACTTTTAGGCGACCCACTGATGCATATGGCAAGAAATGCCATGGACCACGGAATTGAAAACCCTGAAGAGCGAAAAAACTCTGGAAAACCATTAATGGCAAAGGTCACCATTGCCGCTAAGCAAGTGGGTGGTTCTGTGCAAATCAAAATTTCTGAGGATGGTCGTGGTGTTGACCGAAATAAAATTATTAAAAAAGCAGTGGAGAAGAAACTTCTTGGAAGCATCGAAGAGGGCGAAAAATTAACTGATAATGATGTATTTATGTTTTTGTTTGCCGCCGGATTTTCCACAGCTGAAAAAGTGACAGATCTTTCCGGTCGTGGAGTGGGTCTTGATGTGGTGAAAAGTAATATTGAGAAAATTAAAGGTAGTATTGCCATTGAAAGCCAATTGGGTTTTGGAACAACATTTACGATTTCCATACCTTTAACAACTTCAATCACAGACGGTATTGTGGTTGCGATTTGTGGGCAAAGATATATGGTTCCCATTCATTCTATCAGGGAAATCGTTCAGTTCCATAATCATGAAGTGACCGAAGTGGCGCAAGCGGGTTTAGCATTAAGAATTCGTAATAAAATGACCCCCATTGTGAATCTAGAAAAAGCTTTTTTGAGTTCTGATTTTATTCAAAATTCAAATCAATCTGACGAGCTACAAAAAAAGCAGAACACCTATGTGGTCATCGAGTCCTCTGTGGGGCTTTCTGCTTTGCAAGTAGATGATGTGATCGGTCAAAGTCAAGTGGTTGCAAAGCCCTTGGTTTTAGGTCAACGAGTGAATGAATTCTCAGGAGCTGCCACATTAGGTGACGGTCAAACCATTTTAATTATCGAGCCCAATAACTTAGTTCAAAGTAGTTTAAAATCAATTAAGGATGTTGCATGAGCCAATCCGCCGCTAAGAAAATAAATATTGAAGAAATTGATCAAAAACTTTTTGAATCATTGGCATTAAAAATTTATCAATTGGCAGGAATTTCCCTTCCTTACAATGATAAAAATGTCGCTTTATTTAATAATCGTTTATCCCGTTTGCTGAGAGAATTCAAAATGTCTTCCTATCATGAGCTTGATGAAGCTCTCAAGTTTCCCAAAGAGGAACTGAAAAAAAGTTTTATTAGTTCACTCACAACAAATAAGACTGATTTTTTCAGGGAAGAAGCCCATTTTGATTTTCTAAAAACTCAGCTCCCTTTATTGTTTAAAGCTAAATCAGAGGTTCGCATCTGGTCCTCAGCTTGTAGCTTGGGCTCTGAACCATACACAGTGGCTTTGATTATCAGTGATATGTTTCAACAGCCCTTTGAAAAAAGTCGTTTTAAAATATTAGGAACAGATTTGGATCTTGAAGTTCTTAAACGTGCGGTCACGGCCCGGTATTCCAATTTGGAAATGGAAGGCGTTCCCGCCCCCATGAAACAAAAATATTTTAAAAATCTGAACAATGGCTTCTTTGCTTTGGATCCAGAGCTTGCCAAGATGGTGCATTTTTCTGAATTTAATTTAATGAACCATCAGTATCGCTTTCAAAAAAAATTCGATGTGGTATTTTGTCGAAATGTTTTGATTTATTTTGATAAGCCGACCACAGATAAAGTGGTGGATCTTTTAGTCTCCAATCTTGAAGTGAAAGGCCACTTGATCATTGGCCACTCGGAATCAGGAGTGATTCATCACCCGCATTTGAAAGCCTTGGGTAATTCCATCTTTCAAAAGGTCAGAGGTTAATCATGAATCCCATTCGAGTTTATGTGGTTGATGATTCAGTCATGATGCGAAAAATTTTAGCTAAAATGATTAATAGCACACCCGAGCTGAAGCTTATTGGTGAAGCCTCAGATCCATTTGAAGCCCGTGATTTTTTGATTAAAGAAATTCCAGATGTGATGATTTTAGATATTGAAATGCCTAAAATGGATGGTCTGACTTTTTTGCAAAAGATTATGAATCATAAACCGTTTCCAGTTTTAATATTTAGTGGACATGCTAAAACGGGATCTCAGGTGGCATTACAAGCCCTCGAATTAGGAGCTGTTGATATCCTTGAAAAACCAGGTGATTTGGCAAAAACCTTTGATCACTTTAAAGATTTAATAGTTTCTAAAATAATTATGGCGGCTAAGTCCCGGGTGCGTGCAAAAAACACAAGTACGCCTGCTGCAGCCGTTGTGCAAAAAATTTCAGGCTCTGATTATGATAGCACCAAATGCTTAGCTGTAGCCTCTTCTACGGGTGGTACAGAAGCTCTCAAAGTTTTCTTTGCAGGCTTTAACGGTTGGTTGCCTCCCACAGTTGTGGTTCAGCATATGCCCAAAGGGTTTACAAAAACTTTCTCTGAGCACTTAACAAAAATGTTTCCATTTGAAGTTAAGGAAGCGGCTGACGGCGATCAATTACAAGCGGGACGAGTGCTTTTAGCACCTGGTGATTTTCATATGGAAGTGGTTAAAAAAGGACTTCATCATGTGATTCGCTTGCATCAAGAGCCCCCCATGCACGGTGTAAGACCTGCAGCCGATTATCTGATGAAAAGTGTAGCCAAACATTTTGGTGCTCGCTCAGTGGGTGTGGTGCTGACGGGTATGGGTAAAGATGGAGCTCAAGGTTTACTGGATATGAAAAATGTGGGCTCGTATAATATCGCACAAAGTGAATCCACATGTGTGGTTTACGGAATGCCTGCGGCAGCGGTGAACTTGGGAGCCATTCATAAATCTTTGGATTTACCAGAGATTAGCCAGCATGTTTTGAATCACTTAAAAAAGAAAAGTTCCCAAGCTGCTTAATTAAAAAGAATCTTGATAATTAAGAACTGCTCCGTTTTTACGAACGGTCTCAATTTTGTTAGTATCAATTTCAGCTTCTACCCAGCAAGGCTTATTGATTTCTCCTAGGCTTAGGATTCCATTTTCAGGAAACCCTAGATCAGGTGGACCACACACAAGGGCCTGACCCGTGTTCACATCCACAGCCGGTGACCACTTGGCTTCTCCGACCGTGGGAGCCACAGCCACATAAAATTGGTTTTCCAAAGCCCTGGCACGGGCACCGATTTGTACTCTGTTCATACCATGTAAGGTTTCTGTGCAGCTGGGAACAAGTAGCAAATGGGCCCCTTGATGAGCAAAAGTTTTTGCCAAATTTGAAAACTCAGAGTCATAACAAATAGTTGTTCCTAATAAACAAAAATCAGTTTCAAAACAAATTTGTGGGTTCATGCTGCTTGAAACAATCCACTGTTCCTTTTCAAAGCGAGTCATTTTGTATTTATCTTGAAATCCCATGACACCTTTAGAGTTGAATAAAAAAGCCCTATTGAAGGCCTTGTTGTTTTCAATTATGGGAAAGCTAGGGGCTAATATCACTTGGTTTCTTTTTTTAGCTAAATCAGAAAAAGTATCTAAGAAGTTTTTTAAATGCTTCTGCAAAAAATAGATTTGATTTTCAAGTTTTCGCTCTTCTTCGGTAAGTAAACTAGTAAGATCTAAGGATCCATATTCAGGAAAAACTAGAAGCTGGCAGTTTTCAGCAGGTTTAGAAAAGTCGAAAACAAATTTTTGCCAATCTAAAAAACTATTATGAAATTGTATAGGATACTGAGCCACTGCTATTTTAAATATCATTAGAAGTCCAATCTTTCATCCAAAATTGAAGTGTTTTAAAAGTTTCGGATTTTTCATTTCTGTCCTGCCAACTCATTTGCGTCAACCATTGATTTTGCTTCTGATAGCCTCTTTTTTGCCAGAACAAATCATGAGGTCTGTAGTTCAGTGGTCGGAGTGGGTGATCGGCAGGTCGTATGACAGAGCAAAAACAGGTGATTTTAAAATTATTATTTTTCACTGCAAAGGCTTCTCGCTCATCAAAAAAAAGGTGTCCTATTTTTTGTCCTCGGTATTTTGGTAAAAGCAGACTTTCACCAAAATAGTAAACAGACTGAACATCCACGATGCTGTTATGAAATGAGGGATCTTCATCAATTAATGGTAATCCAGTGGTCGCCCCAATCAGTTGATTTTGGTCCCACAGGCCGAAGAAAAAAGAACGAGGACTTTTTAAATAGCGATTGAGGTAATTCTTTTCGTATTCCAGGTGACCTTCGTAAAGGTAGGGAAAATCATAGAATGTTTGAATGCGAAGCTCAGATAATTCCTTCAAAACCGTTTCGATCTGTGGACCAACAAGTCGAAGGCTTTTGTACGGTATCACTGAACCGCTTCAATCCATTTTTTTAAATTATAGAAATTAGATATCTTTTTAATTTGTCCTTGCTGAATTTCAAAATAGCCAAGAGCAGGAATTTTATAATGTTGGCCACGGGCTGTTGGCAGACCAGCGTCTGTTTGTAGATAAGTCCCGTTGACAATAAATCTTGCACTTGCAAATTGTCCGTCTTCAGAGACCATCACTTTGATTTCAGTTAAATTTTCTTTGTAATGTGTGTTCATGCGGTGAAGGAATTGACGAAAATGTTGAATGCCAATTTCAATGGCGCCTTCATTAATTTCATGCTCGACCTGTGGGTGCAGGCATTGTAGCATGGACTCTACATTTTGTTGATTGAAGGATTGGTAGTATTTTTGTATTAATGCGATTGTTGAATTCATGTTTCCTATACCATCAGAAAAGAGGGGCCCATGGCAAGTCAAGTCTCAGAAATTTTCACACCTGATTGGTGGGTTGAAGTCCCTGGTTTTCAATTTCAAGATATCACCTATCATAAAGCTAAAGATCAAGGCACAGTTCGCATCGGTTTTCATCGACCCGAAGTCAGAAATGCTTTTCGTCCTCAAACTGTCGACGAACTTTTCACAGCCCTTGAACACGCCAGAACTTCACCCAATATTGGTGTGGTTTTGCTAACAGGCAATGGTCCTTCGCCTAAGGATTCAGGTTGGGCTTTTTGTTCCGGTGGTGATCAGCGGATTCGTGGAAAAGATGGCTACCAGTACGGCGAAGCCAATGATCCCATCACTAAAGCAAAATTAGGAAGATTGCATATTCTTGAAGTGCAAAGGCTGATTCGCTTCATGCCAAAAATCGTAGTGGCGGTTGTCTCGGGATGGGCAGTGGGTGGTGGGCATTCACTGCACGTGGTTTGTGATCTGACTTTAGCATCAAAAGAACATGCCATTTTTAAACAAACAGATCCTGATGTGGCCAGTTTTGATTCTGGTTATGGATCCGCCTACTTGGCAAGACAAGTGGGACAAAAGCGAGCTCGGGAAATTTTCTTTTTAGGACGTAACTACAACGCTGAAGAGGCTTTTCAAATGGGCATGGTGAACGCTGTTGTGCCTCACAAGGATTTAGAAAAAGTAGCACTCGAATGGTCTAAAGAAATGAATTCGAAATCACCCACGGCCATGCGAATGCTAAAATATGGATTTAATATGATCGATGATGGTCTTGTGGGTCAGCAGCTGTTTGCTGGGGAAGCCACTCGCTTGGCTTACGGCACTGAAGAGGCTCAAGAAGGTCGGGATTCATTTTTAGAAAAGCGGGATAAAGACTTTAAAAAGTTTCCATGGCATTTTTAATTTGATTCATAAAAATTTGAAGTTGGTTTTCTAAAGGATCTGGTAGTTTTTCGCTAACTCCCATTTCGTTTTGTTTTTTGAAAGATTGAATCAACAAACTTTGCAAAGTCTCTAGCATATGCTGAGGATGGGAATTCATATCAGAAATCAAATACTCAAATCCAGCCTCCTGATGCAGCCCTGAAATTTCAGCTGAGTTCCAGTGCCGTAAAATGGATTTATAAAATTGAATTTGTCCTAAACGATTTTCAGGATTTTCAAAAAAATGATCAGCATGGATCAAATCGTGCACGATAAAATTCCAGGCGTCATGGGGACCATAGGTTTTTTTCCAAGCCTCGACAGTGGAAAAAACGGTCACCACGCGGCGGCCTTGGGCTTGTTTTTCCAGGATTTCCAAGGGAGTTGGAATGGTGAAAAAAAGATCCAATGGATAGTTTTCTAAATGCCACTGAATCAGAGCTCTTCGAATACGGTCCGAATACCCGATCCAGTGATGACTATTGAGTTTTTGAATGATGGCAGAGGAAGCTTTGAGATTTTTAAAAAGTGGCTTGTTTTGTAAGCGAAGTTCACGAGTCAACAACAGAGCTGCGCAGTATTCAGCTTGGCTCAGCTGTTGCTCGGCATATTCTTGATGAATTCTTAATAATGTATTTTCAAACTCCATGACGCATTGAATTTTCAACCTCTCTAACCATCTCTTAACTTGAATGACCAGAGGTGTCCAAGCTGAAATGAGCCTAGATCAAAGCCTGAGGGGGATTTTTGAGCCTACATTTAAAAAACTTAAGTTTTGTTCTTGTGCTCGCGCTCCTGCCTCAGACAAGTCTGGCCCAATACTACACTTTCCAAGAACAAGTTCAGCAGCCTTCATGGTTAGACCCCATGGAAGCGTCCTATCAACTTTTTCAAAACACCGTGAATCTTCTTAAGTGGAGACTCAATAATCAGCCAAGGCCCTTACCAGCTGAAAAATACAACCGTCTTCAGCAATTCGGTACGTGGATTTTAGATCTTCGAGTCAGTCCCTGTTTTAACACTCGTATGCGAGTTCTGGCTCGAGACAGCCAACAGGAAGTCGCAGTGGCCGCGGAAAACCCGTGCCGTGTTGACCGTGGTGTTTGGTTAGATCCTTACACAGGTCAACGTTTTAACTCGGCTAGCGAAATTCAAGTGGATCATGTGGTAGCATTAAAAGATGCCTACGACAGCGGTGCTCACAAGTGGTCCAAGCCCTATCGATGTTTATTTGGAAATTTCATGGCTTATAAAAATCATTTGTTAGCTGTATCGGGTGATGAAAATAATAAAAAATCTGAAAAAGCACCGGATCGTTGGATGCCGCCCGATACCCGTTACTCCTGCCAACATTTGCAAAATTGGCTGGCGATTAAATACATTTGGCAGCTTAATATGACAGATTCTGAATCTCGTGCCATTGATTATTACATTAAACAGTACCGCTGCGATTCAAGAATTTTTCAGGCCAGCCAACTTGCTATTGTCAAAATGCGAGAAGCCATCAGACGTGATGTGGTGATTTGCCAAAACCAACAGTCCAATATTTAGTTATTTGTTTTTCTTAAAACATAATTGAAATTTTGTACGCCATCTCGGATGGTAATATTGACGTCACCATTGATTGCACTGTCTCGGCGAATATAAAAACGTTTTAACAAATCAAATCGAGAAAAACCAATGGATAAATTATTTTGTCCATTTTTATTAAAATTAGAAGGCAGTGCTAAATTATTATAATTCAGTTTTCCAAGTCGATTGTTTCCCTCTAGGTTGAGGTCTGTGAAGCTTCCACCCAATAGTAGGCCTGAATTCGTTGTGGCAAGGCTTATCACGCTCGCATTAACGTCTGGTCTCCAGGTGGCGACTGTTGTAAATAAGTTTCCACTGGCTGCGAATTTAGCAGCTCGGTTGTGAGTAGGTATGCTATCAAAACTTGTGAAATCACCAGAAACATAAACAAAGCCCTCACGAACTTTAATATCTCTTATGTTTAAGTTAAATATTGGGTTCACGGAGTAACTGACAACATCTGCATCTGACAAATTAAAAGCTATGAAGTTTTGCCTCGAAATGAATGGAGCGATACTCGAGAAGCTAAAATCTCCACCCACTAATAATTTTAATCCGTCAGGATCAATTGCCAATGTATTCACAAGGCCAGTCATGGAGTCCAAATAACCCGTTACATCCCATGAAGTATCTATAAACCAAGTAGAATTTGTCACATTAACTCGCTCTAGATAAACTAAACTCGAAGCATTAGCGGCCACATACAAAAAGTTATTATGAAAGATAATTTTTTTAATTTCATTACCTGAAGTGGCAAGGCTGCTAGAAGATAAGCTAAAGCTTTCAGTTTCAGTGGCTGGTGCATAGGTACGAACAATTTTTAAAAGTTTGTTTCTAGGGGACGTAAAAGAGCCGGCTACGTATATGTGATCTTCGTTGTCATTGATGCGCACCTTTTCCATTGAGTAGATCAAGCCACTTGCAATGGACACTCCTAAGCCAGGCATAGGCTGCCCGTTTTCATTTAATAATTGGATTCGCCCAGCAAAATCTCCGGCGATAATAACTTTGCCGTCATCAAGTGGAACTAAATCAAAAATAATTCCAGGTGAACTTGGATTATAGTTTTCATCAAGTGAGCCATCTTCATTAATCAAAGCTAAACCATTTCTGGGCTCACCATTGTAAGTTGTGAAGCTACCAGCGATGTAAAATTGTCCGTTACCTTTAGGGATTATTTTTGTGACCACTCCGTTGGGCCCGCGTGCGTAGGTTGTGCAATTTTGGTTTTGATAGAAAGTGATTCCGGATCCCAAGGAAACCTCAACGGTCAGTAGGGGGTTAAAACCTATAACCCCTGGGATGGTATGACCATTGGCATTGGCTAAACTTATCGTCGCTTCTCTGCATTCACCATCTTTAATGCGGTCATCATAAAACAATCGAGGCTGTGAGTACGTCGTGGGTCCACCGACCACTTCAAAGAACTGAGAGTTGGTTTGATATCCCGCAATGGGAACGATGCCATCCCCTTTACCTTGAGTGTCGATTTCACAATTAGAACAGGCAGGCACAGGGCTTGAGTTCATACTTAATGATAAAGTGCCAGCTGAATCAGTGGCCAAGATATTCATGATAAAAGGAAAGTTCATTGCCGAGCTAGCCGAGCAATCAATGGAGCCCACGCGAACCCCAGTGCCTGTGCATGTGTAATCCCGGCTGGCCTTTAGGAAGTTCACAGATGTTGAATTGGCATTGATCAGATGAGATCCTTCAAAGGATTGCACTCTTTGATTCTGGTGAGTGTCCAGTGGTGATAAGTTGGATCTGAATTTATAGAGGGCTCCACGTACTAGAATATTCGGGATACTTTGGTTAAAACCATTTCCAGCCACCAACATATTAATGGCTTGGTTGGGGTTTAGAACAAGAAATTGTTTATCTGTTGGGGTAAGTCCTGTAGCTGTGACATTTAAGCGAACTGTGGCTGCGGCCGTCACGCCTGAAGGTGTGTAGCAAATTGTGATTGATTCAGAGGATCCTCCGCCGCCACCGGCTTGAAAAGTAGCCGTTGTAATTACACTAGGTAAGCAATTATTCATTCCATCTGTGGGGAAAAAAAATCCGGTTGATGCAGAGGTTCCGCTGACCAGAGCCGTGCTTAAGTTAACCGTCAAATCACCCTCTGTGCTGTATCTTCTGACTTGCTTTCCAGTGGCATCAATAAGTGAAATTCGCAATCGGATGGTTTGTTCGTTTTCAATCAACTCCGTCCACCATGAAGCACTGTTATTATTGTGAAAGTCGGGATCTATTCGTAAAGCAACGGCTGGCAATCTTTGAAATAATATCGTTCCTGGTACTACGTTGTTATTAATATCAAGGCCTTGAATTTCCACTCGGGCAGGGTCGTAATCGGGATCTCCGGTCTGGGTCATAATGTAGTTATTGATTTGGCTCATGAAGTAATAAAAATTGAAATTTCCATCGCCACAGTTCACATCATAGGTGCTAGGAACAGGGGGGGATTCCCCTGAGGCAGGCGTAGCCGCAGAGGCAGGGACATCTTCCCAAGGCAGATTGTCCAAGCGGAATTGAAAGCGGTTCACAAGGCCCACGCATTGACCGGAAAAAATTAAATACTCTCCGGTGTTTTCTTGATCAAAGGGGCTTGGAGATTTGCTGGACATAAAAAGGGTCGAGCCCAAAGCAGAGACTTCAGGTGCACCTTCAGTGCACCCTATTGCAAGAAGCATAAAGGAAAGACAAAAAACTTTTCTGAGATAGTAGACCATAGTCTAGACTACTTAACGGTTGTTTTACGACAAAGGTTAAGAGCTACAGTGAGACAAGGGCCATGTCTTATTTAGAGACAGATTGAGTGGGCTTTGCTGTATCTTTTAAAACGTAACCAACGCCTAAAACAGTTTGGATCATTTTTTTATCGAATGTGGAATCCACTTTTTTTCTTAAAAAATTAACGTATACGTCAATGACATTAGAGTCCGGATCAAAAGTGAGCTCCCAAACCTTTTCAGAAATCTCGGAACGAGACAAAGGCTTTTCGGCATTGCGCATGAAATATTCTAATAGATTAAATTCTTTTGTGGTCAAAGTGACAGCCACACCGCCGCGGTGAACCTTGCGGTTGATCAGATCCATTTGCAATTCACTGTAGGAAAGCATTGTGGGCTGTCCTTTCGTGATGACGGGTCTTCGAAGAAGGGCACGAACGCGTGCGAGCAGTTCTGGTAAATCAAAGGGCTTAAGTAAGTAATCGTCAGCTCCGGCATCCAGGCCTTTCACTTTATCAGCCAGTGAGGTGTAAGCCGTCAGCATCAAGATCGCACCCAGGAACCCAGAGGCCCTCAAGTTTTGTGCTGTTTGAAATCCTGTTTGGTCGGGTAGTCCCACATCGAGAATAATCAAATCAAATTGATTTTCGGAGCATAGTTTTTCAGCTTGTTTTCCAAGATCAGTCGACTGGACGGTGTAATTGGCTTGTGCTAGACTATCTCTAAGAAATTCTTTTATATTTTCTTGGTCTTCGACGATAAGTATTTGCATGCTGACAATGCTAGCATGGTCTTTTTTATTGCTGCAAGTGTGTAGTAACAAAATACTTGTTGCAGGGATGTAAGACCTAAGAGAAAACAGCTTCATTAACGGGAGGTCGACAGTGAATCTAGGTTGGACGGAAATCATAGTGGTGGTGGGACTCGCGTTATTATTTTTTGGCCCATCAAGGTTGCCAGGTCTTGGAAAGTCCATGGGTGAAGCGATTCGTGGGTTTAAGAAGGGCATCAGTGATAAAGATCCTGAATCACCTACTCGCGATGTGACGGAACTCAATCACGATGAAAAAACAGCTGAAGAAAAGCTCAAACAAAATGATAAACAGCGTCAGACATGACTTCTATTAAACTCACCCAAACCGTACAAAAGGGTGGGTGCGCTGCCAAGGTCGCCGCCTCAGAACTTCGAAGCATTCTTTCTCAAGTTCGCTTTCCCCCGACTCCACAAAATCTTGTTGTAGGGGCCCAGACCTTTGATGATGCAGCCATTCTGAACTTAAAAGATCTTCAAACAAATTCAAAATCCCTTGTGCAAACTTTGGATTTTTTCACGCCCATCGTGGACTCACCTGATTGGTTTGGAAAAATTGCGACTGCCAACGCTTTAAGTGACATTTACGCTATGGGTGGATGGCCTGTGTCTGCCATGGCAATTCTCGCTTTTCCGTTGGCCACAATGGACACTTCCGTGGCTGTTCAGGTTCTGCAAGGAGCCTGTGATAAATTAATAGAAGCCCAAACACCACTTGTGGGCGGTCACTCCATCGATGATGACACTTTAAAATTTGGTCTGAGTGTAACGGGACTTGTGGAAGCCGACCAAGTTTGGTCCAACGCAGGAGCTAAACCTGGTGATGATCTCATTCTTACTAAAGCTTTAGGGACAGGCACTTTAACGGCAGCCTTAAAAAGACAAACCCTAGAAGAAAAAGACATTCAAGTCGCCCTTGAAAGCATGGCTCAGTTGAATAATATTTTACCACTCTTAGGCTCACTTCGCAGTCATGTGCATGCCGCCACAGATATCACAGGTTTTGGTTTAGCTGGACATGCCATGCACATTGCAAAAGGCAGTGACTGCAGTCTAGAGCTTCAATTTTCAAAGTTACCGTTATTTGCCAATGTGATGGAAATGCTAGAGGCAGGTTTTTTAACGAAAGCCCACCGCACGAATGCAGAGTACACCCAAGCTGAATCTGAACTGGGTAATTTAAGTCCCCTACAGCAAAAAGTGATCACAGATCCGCAAACCAGTGGTGGTCTTTTACTTAGTGTGGATCCTCAGTTTTCACAGGCTATTACCCAGTCTTTGCAGAAAAAATTTCCAATGACTCAAAAAATTGGTCAAGTGTCTCGGGCGCAGACAAAAAAATTAATTTGGATATAAATGAATCAAGTGGATGTCAGCTCGCTTAAGCAATGGGTCTTGAATCAACAAATTTCTATTGATGTTCGCTCGCCAGGTGAATTTTCTCAAGGTCATTTGCCCGGAGCTATTAATGCGCCAATTTTAAATGATGAAGAAAGAGCCTTGATCGGAAAGTGCTATAAAGATCGTGGTCAAGAAGCGGCCATAGCTTTGGGTCATAAAATTGTCTCTGGCGATAACAAAGAGGCTAAACTACAACTGTGGAAAGAGCTACTTGGTCAGCATCCTGAAGCTTTGCTGATGTGTTTTCGCGGTGGTCAAAGATCACAGATCACCCAAAAGTGGTTACAAGAAGTAGGCCTTCATAGACCCCTTATTCAGGGCGGCTACAAGGCCTGCCGTCAGTTTTTATTGGATTTTCTAAACGACTACTGCACTCAAAATCAATTTGTGGTGATATCGGGACCCACGGGAAGTGCGAAGACTCATTTTTTAAATGATATCTCTGGCTTTTGGCCTGTTCTGGATTTGGAGGCCTATGCTAATCACCGGGGAAGCGCTTTCGGAAAAATGGATCAGCCTCAACCTCAACAAGCTGTGTTTGAAAACCAGCTCTTATTTTCAATGCTGCGAAATGATCATTTTGAATTTCCTTTTGCCGTAGAGGATGAAAGTCGAATGATAGGGAAGTCCGTTCAGCCTGATCTTTTTTTTGCCACACTTCGTGCTTCACCTGTTATTTTGTTACAAGTGCCTATCGAGCAGCGGACCGAAAATACATTTTATGATTACATATTACAAACAGCTTTAGCTAAGCCGCAGAGTCAAAATCATGAAGGTCAAATTGTATTCACTAAGTACAAAACCGCTTTGATGAATATTCAAAAAAAATTAGGTGGATTAAGAACTCAGCAGATTATGCAGATGTTAGAAGATAGTGAAAAGCTTTGGCTTGAGAATAGAAATTTGGAATCCAACAAAGTTTGGATTCAAGCTTTACTGCTTGATTACTATGACCCGCTTTACATTGGATCTTTTGAAAAGCGTCAGCCCCAAGTTCTTTACAAGGGTAGTTATCAAGATGCTATTCGGTTTCTAGAGGAAATTAAAAGTAAAAAAAGAGAAGCTCCTGTGAAAGCAAAAGCCAGCAGAGCTTGAAGCGATACGGTTTCTTGAAATACAAAATAAGCAACTGCAGAGGCCATTAGGGGTTCTGATAATTTTCCAGTCGCCATCCAATTCAGATCCAAATGTTTCATTAAATAAGAAATGATCGAATGACCTAGCAAAGTTGAGAAAATCACTTGTCCTAAAATTCCAAGCCAGGCCTTGTTGGGGTGATGAATCCAGTTATCCTGTTGGATGGCCATGACTAAAAAAAAGCAAATAAAGCCAGAAAAATACAGCCCGGCACTGAAAATGAAATTGGGTAAAATTTTACGACACTTTTGACTTAACAATAGGTAAACAGCAAAAAAACCGGCCGATAAAAAAGCAGAGAGATCACCCAATAGGGAACTTGTTTGGTTAGTGGTGTGATGGGTCTCATGCATCAAAAGAAGTAAGGCCATCAGAGAAAACAAATAAGCTAACTGGAGTTTTTTTGATGGCAAGGTTCGATGCATCCACCATGAGCCAAAAGCTACAAATAAGGGGTTCAGACAAAACAGAATCATGGTGTGGGAAATGAGAGTGTTTTGAGAGGCATAGAAAAAAGTCCACAAATGCAGGAAGAAAAACACCCCAGCCAAAAATAGAGAAGGTAAAATGGACTTTTGCAGGTGGAAAAGGTTTTTGAGTTGTTTTTTTAGGGTGGCTAAGACAAGAAAAAAAAGAAAAGCCAGAAGAAGTCTCCAGGTTCCGATTATTTCTGGAGCCACGGCTGCATATTTAGCAAGCGCTGCCGATTGAGAAAGAAAAAATAAAGCCAAAGCATAGAGGAAAAGATGCGTCACAGGTCAAAAGCTAAGATGATAAATCCTATTTGCCAATTCAATTTTTTTAACCCACACTTATATGGTTCGATTAACAAAATAAGGAGATTTTCAATGAAGTTATTAGTCACGGCACTTGTTGCAACTATGATGCTTGCAGGATGTACCAAGAAATTAGACACCGATAAGAAAAAAGCCAGCTATGCCATTGGTCAGCAAATTGGGCAAAACCTAAAGTCCCAAAGCATCGAAGTGGATCCAGATGTTCTTGCAATGGCCATCACCGAAGCGGCCGCTGGAAAAGAAAGCAAACTAACGAAAGAACAAATTCAGGAAGCGATGTCAAAGCTTCAAGAAACTTCAATGAAGAAGCAGCAAGAAATGGCTGAAGAAAATAAGAAAAAGGGCACAGAGTTTTTAGAAAAGAATAAATCAGCTGAAGGCGTAAAAGTAACCAGCTCCGGTCTTCAATACCAAATGG
The DNA here is from genome assembly GCA_001464795.1 of Bdellovibrionales bacterium Ga0074139. Taxonomy (GTDB): domain Bacteria; phylum Bdellovibrionota; class Bdellovibrionia; order Bdellovibrionales; family Bdellovibrionaceae. Next base: position 180,024 of record LNEB01000007.1, on the reverse strand, counting down.
TAACTGAAGGCACAGGTGCGATTCCTAAAGCGGATGACACAATCAAAGCTCACTACAAAGGTACATTGATCACAGGGGAACAATTTGACTCCTCTTATGACCGTGGAACACCGGCTGAATTTCCAGTTAAAGGCGTTATTCCTGGTTGGACAGAAGCTTTACAAATGATGAAGACAGGTTCCAAGGTTAAGTTGTGGATACCACCAGATCTTGCTTACGGTCCATCGGCTAGACCTGGCATTCCTGCCAATTCAGTACTTGCTTTTGAAGTTGAGCTTCTCGAGATCGTAAAGGCTGAAAAGAAAAAATAATGAGTTTTGATTTTAGTCGTGAGCCTCTTCAGCATTTTCAAGATTTCCTCAAGCAGGCTCAGGACGCAGGCTTATCAGAACCCACCGGGATGGCATTAGCTAGTGTCGGTGAAAATGGTAAGCCCAGTGTTAGAACAGTGTTATTTAAAGGCCTTTATCAAAATGGCCTGACATTCTACACCAACTACGAGGGTCGTAAAGGGCAAGAGCTTCTCGCTCGTCCCCAAGCGGCCCTTAGCTTTTGGTGGCCCTCATTGGAAAAACAAATTCGTATCGAAGGCGTTGTGGAAAAACTTCCAAGAGATGTATCTGAGGCTTATTTTGCTACACGTCCCAGGCTTTCTCAAATTGGGGCTTGGACTTCGCAACAAAGTAAAGAAATACCTGACTTAGAATCTTTGGTTGTTAAACAAAAAGAAATAGAAAAAAAATTTGAAGGAAAAACAATACCCTGTCCGCCTTTTTGGGGTGGTTTTGTTTTAATTCCCGATGAAATTGAATTCTGGATTGGTCGTCCCGGTCGTCTTCACGAGCGCTATGTTTATAAAAAATTAAGTCATGGCTGGCACACATTCATGAGAAGCCCTTGATTCTTGTTACGGCCTTCGAGCCCTTTGGAAATAGTTCCTTGAATCCAAGCCAACTTGTTTTACAAGCTTTGGAAAAAAATTTAAAATATTCACGAACTCACAAATTTTTACTACTGCCTGTGGATTATCAAACAGGTCCTGAGGTTTTGTTAAAGGCCCTAAGATCTGAAAAATTTCAAGCTTGTATCAGTTTCGGGCAGGCGGGTGGCAGATCTAAAATCAGCCTCGAGCGCGTGGCAATTAATTGGAAAGAAAAGGATTTTAATCTGGATCAATCCATCAAGCCTGGTCCTCTTGTTATAAATGAACCTGAAGCCTTTATTAACAATGAAGATTTATTAGCATTAAAATTAAAATTATTAGAGCACAATTTGCCAGCTGAGATTTCTTTGTCAGCAGGAGCCTACGTTTGCAATGCCGTCTATTATTTTGCCATGAAGGAAAAAATCAAAAGTCTTTTTGTCCATTTACCTTTTTTGCCAGAGCAAAATCAATCGGGTCAGCCCAGTCTTAGTTTTCAGCAGCAACGACTGGCAGCTGAAATACTAATTGAAAATTTCAACTGAGCCCGCATGGGCAGGAAGTTCTAGAACTTTAATTTCTGTGCAAGAAATGGTTTTACCTTTTTTTAACACAGCCAAATAACTGGGTTGCTCAAGATCAAATATATTGATCTTTGTTTTTTCAATGGAGTGAACGAATTCAGTGGATATGTATCCTGATTGAGTTTTAAATTCTCCCACTTTCCATCCCTTGGCCTTGCTTTGACAGTCACGTTTAACTTCCAATTGATAGGAGCCTGGGCTGAGGTGTTCGGAATCAAAGACAAGGTTGAGATCTGATTTCCCCTGTTTGAATTGGGCCTCTGCAATTTCCTTTTTTTTGTTTTTAACACTCCCCATGACACTGGCTTTGGCTTGTAAGACTTGCTCTGCCAAAACAGTCTGGCATAGAAAAAGTAGGACAGAAACAAATTGAATTCTCATGAATTCCCCCTGCCTATTAAACTAGCATCATTGTTTCAAGAGTGTTTGGATTTCATTGTATAATTCTTAAAATGAGACAATTAACAATTGGAGTTCAAAAAAGTGGATAACTATTAATCAAACTATTTTATGTTTAATGTAAAGACTGTGGACAGATTAAATAGAATTCAGGAATTTCAATTTCGATGGAATCACCGTTGTCAGTGACCATGGTGTAAGTGCCCTTCATGGAACCAGTGGATGTGGAAAGGGGACAAGCGCTTTCATATTCAAACTTTTGCCCGGGTTGAATTTTAGGTTGAAGACCCACGACTCCAGGTCCACGAACTTCTTCAGACCTGCCGTTGGCGTCAGTGATCACCCAGTGGCGGCTCATTAGCTGAACAGCTTCTGTGCCTTTATTAGCAATACAAACTTTATAGGAAAAAAAATAATAGGACTGATCTGGTTTTGATTCCTCGGAAATAAATTGGGGGAAGCATTCTACACTAAGATCCGTGGTCGTATTATTCTGAGTCTTCATATCTATTGTTTCTTACCAAATCTTCACTTTTTCAAGCTCAAAAAAAACAGGGTAGTGATCCGAGGGTAATTGCAGTTTTGCATCAAGCGTCAAAGGCCAATCCTTATCAAATCCATATTCGTCTTTGTATCTTAGCACCCGGCAAGTGTCGGTTTTGAGTAGAGAATGAAGCTCGGGGCTTAAGAAAACGTAATCCAGCTGTTTTCCATCCTGACGGCCTCCACCGGATCTGACTTGGTAAAATGTCCATCGAAGCTCTGATTTAATTTTACTCAATTCAAAAACGTCTTCCCATTCCGTCTCAGTGTAAAGATCGACAAACTCAGGATCAGTCATATGCCGAGAGGCGTTCCCATTGAAATCACCAGCTACAATAAATGGCGTTTGAGGGTAGTTTTTTCGCAATTCTTTTTGAATTTCTAAAAGGGCTTTCAGTTCCGCTGTTCTTCTTTTCTGTCCTTGTGCATCCACTCTCTCAGGATCGAGATGAGATTTCAAATGTGTGAGTAAAAGTATCAGAAAGGGTTGATCTCGGTTGGCTGAGAACAATCGTAATTCAGCCACATCACGAGAAAACTTCAGACTTGGGCCCTGAGGATCGTAGTTGAATTGAATGGGCCAATTTTTATTGGATTGAAGATCGAAGTAGAATGAAAGTTTTTTTGAAACTAAAAATCCCACGTCAATGTGGCGATCGGAATTTCCTTCGATGAGGGCCGCCGAGTACTGTTGATCTAAAAAGTACTCGTTAAAATTATTGAGGCTTTCAACACCTCCGACCTCGCAAAGCATGATGATATCGGGTTTTTGTGCTAAAATCAGCGACTTCAGTTCTTTGAGTTTATGCAAAGGTTTGTTGTCGTACAAAGAGGTTGATAACTTTTGCCACTGATTTTCATCAAGTTTATCAAGATCTTCTGCTGAAGGCTTTTGATCAAAAAGCAAAAAAAGATTTTCTGCATTGAGAAGAAGAAATTTAAGATCCTGTTCAAGTAAAGCTTTCATCCTTTCATTTTCAATAAAAAACAGGCTACAATCAATGACTGATTAGAGGTGGTGAGTATGTTTTTTTCATGGCTACAAAGTGCACAAACTTCCAGTAAATTAAAAGTGGCAAAATCAAAGCAAAGTCCAGTCAATGCGAACGTTTTTATTTTAGCTGAACCTGATATTAAAAATAAATCCTTGATTATCGAAGAATTTGCAACTCCATCTCAGAAAATAGAATTACAGGCTTCAAAAAGTGAGATTTTGCATTTTCAATCTGAACGTGGTCCTGTTTGGATTTTCACAGTGTTACCCATTTCCAATTCAGGTCACTTAGGCCTCTTGTCTGAATCTGATTACTCTAAAGCAAGGGATTTTGCAGGAATTCTAACAGCCCAGCTGAAATCTCAAAAATTTTCAAGCCTGAAAATTCAATTTCAATCGACCACAGAAATGACTGAGCTTGGATTTTTAACTGGTCTTGAAGCTTCTTTATATAGTTTTAAACAATTACAACCCGAGATAATTAAAAAAAGTTTGAGCATTGAAAAATTAGGCACGTCTGAATTTGATAGCAGAATTTTAAAAAAAGCCATGCAAAGAGCAGCCAGTATTTCTTTGGCAAGACACCTAGTGAATCTACCACCTAATCTTAAAACGCCCGGTCAGATCGTAAGCTTTGTAAAAAAAATGAAATGGTCAACGTCCAGTCGTTTAACAGATTGGAATCAACAAATACTAAAAAAAGAAAAATGCAATTTGCTTTTGGCAGTGGGCCAAGGCTCTGATGATCCACCTCATTTATTAAAAATTTCCTATCGTCCGAAAAAAAAATCAAATAGGCGTCCGGTTGCCATTGTTGGAAAAGGAATCACTTTTGATACCGGAGGTTTGGATTTAAAACCTTCCTCGGCTATGAGGCTGATGAAAAAAGATATGGGTGGGGCCGCTTCTACGCTAGCTGTGGCCTATTGGGTGGATCAATCTCGCTATGAACATCCTGTGGATTTTTATTTGGCATTGGCTGAAAATGCTGTGGATGGAAAATCCATGAGGCCCAGTGACATTTACACAGCTCGCAGTGGTTTGACAGTGGAAATTGATAATACAGATGCAGAAGGCCGATTGGTTTTAGCCGACGCTCTGGATGTGGCCGTGACTGATTCTGCAAAACCTGAAATTGTCATTAACTTGGCCACACTGACCGGAGCTTGTCGTGTAGCCTTGGGTGTGGAATTGGCAGGCCTTTTTTGTAACGATGATGATTTGGCCGATGAGCTGACACGTTCGGGTCAAATGGCAGGGGATCCTAACTGGAGACTGCCTTTGGTGGATCGCTACTTTGCAAGCTACAGTTCTCCCTTTGCTGATTTTAAAAACTCAGGAGAGTCCTTTGGTGGAGCGATCACCGCTGGTTTATTTTTACAAAAATTTGTAAAAAACACGAAGTGGGCTCATCTTGATATGTACTCTTGGACGGACCGAGCCAACGGAATTTTTCATTCCGCCGGTGGAAATGCTCAAAGCGTGCAGGCCTTGATTCACTGGCTTGAGGGCCGATAAATTTTTTAAATTTTATTTTTTTGTAAATAAGAAACGATAGCAGTGGGAACTAATTTTTCCCACTTTTTATCTTTTTTCTGGATCATTTTAGAAATCATTTCTGAGTGATAAAAATCAGCGGATTCGTCACAACCACTGATATCTAAAATAAGCTCGGCATCACGGAAATGCTCGTAGACTTTTCTTGAACCTTTAGAGGGATGAAATGTAGAGGCTGTCAGGCATAATTTTTCAGTTTTATAGGGGTAAATGTAAAGCCTTGTGTTTTCATCAAGTAATTTTCCTAAACCCTCAAAAATTCCACCTTCTAAATTTTTGTAATGGTCGGGTTCAAAGATCCTATCTAAATGACTGGCACTCATCACTAAGATCATAGGATTTTGGGTGTACTTGCGAAAAAAAGATTTCATTTGGTAATAAAGCGGGAAGTGGGTCACTAAAGTTCTTAAACCAAGCAATGACAGCATTTCAATTCTTTGAATGTAGTCATCGATGTTGGATTTATCAGAGATCTCAATTTCGTTAAGTGTCACCACATCTTGAGTTTTTAATTTTAAAGATTTCACATCGGCTTTTAACTGGTGCAAGCCTTTATCCATCATATCTTGGTGACTGATAGTCATGGGTTTGTAGTGACCTCTTTGGATCAAAAGAGTTTTTTGATAAACTTCATCAGGTAAAAACTGAACTTTTTGATCCTCACCAAATAAAACAGCTTCTGATAAACCTTCTTTGACAAGTTGCAAATTTGTGACTCGGTTATCAAAGTGAGCGAGCTCAGGACCAGAGGACTCAAAGTAATCGATTAGAATTTGTCCTTTTTTTAAATTTTCTGTCAGGTGCGAAATAAAATCAGCCGAAGATTTTCTGTGGTAAAAAGCAGAATGAATCAAATTAACGCCTAGAATTCCCAATGCTTCTTGTTGTTGAAGACGAAAACGATCCATCATGCGAACGTGCAAAATGATATCATGGGATTCACTGCCCGGGGAAGTTTGAAACCTGACTCCCATCCATCCATGGCATTTAGGAATCTCTGCACTGCCTGTGGCCACAGTGTTTGCAAAACTAAAAAAAGAAGTTTGTTTTCCTCGGTGAGTTTCAAGTCGTTGAAGGATAAGATTATATTCTTTATCTAACATTTTGTTGAGCCTGGACTTACAAACGTAGCGGCCATTTTTTTCTTTGCCGTAAATTTCATCGCTGAAAATCATATCGTAAGCTGACATTGTTTTTGCGATGGTTTGAGAAGCTTTGCCAGCTAGAAAAAAATGTCTTGCCACTTCTTGTCCAGCACCAATTTCAGCAAAGGTGCCGTACTTCTCTGCATCTAAATTAATTTCTTGAGCTTTTTCGAGAGTGGTATTTTTTTGTCGGCTCATTTGATACTTTCTGGGTTATCAGTTTTAATCCATCCTGTAATGGCTAATTGTAAGGCTCTTTCCACAGGGATGTCGATGATTCTCACTTTTGATTTTTTAATTAAAACTGTGACACCTCCCACTCCGTAACTGAGAGGTAAAAACACAGCGATTAAATCTTCAGTTTTGACCTGAGGAAGATCCTCAAAAGTATCTCGAGTGATAAGTCCAATTGAAGAAGGCCCGCCTTCTTGCCAGTCGATAAGCACCACGCCTCGCAGTCCTTTTTGTTGTCCTTTCGAGAAAAGATTCATCAGATCCCTGATGGGTGAATAAACAGCTTTAATCAGAGGAATGGATTTTAATTTTTCTTCAAGCTTAGCTAATAATGTTTGTAGGATAAAATTATTGAGCATGAGGCCAAAAGTAAAAATTAAAATCAGTGTAAGGCCAAAGCCCAATCCTGGGATATAATTTTCGGGTGGAAGAATTTGCTTAATAACTCCACCTAAAAAATTCTCAAAAATTAACAATCCTGCGTACAAAATATAAACAGTCAAAGCGATGGGAAGTAGGGTCAAGAGTCCTCTTAAAAAGACTGTTTTAAAATGGTTCAATGGAGATTTCCTTTATTGGTTTTTAAGTGACTCAAATTGATAATCAAATTGTTTTGGCCTGGTCTCAAATTGATTCTTAAGTGACCTAGACTTTAGGCCGATAGAGTAGCATGTTGATGTACTTGGTTATAAGTTTTGCTATGGCGCAGTCACCCCAACTGGAAGCTGTGCCCGGCGAATACATTATTAAATTAAAAAGCCAAAGATCAGTTCACACTTTGCAATCCAAAGTGGTGGGTGGTTTGTCCTTAAAAGGGCAGGTTTCTTCCACAGGTGTTTACCAAGTTAAACTTTCTAATCCTCAGGATTTTCAATCTCTTTCTCAAGACCCTGATGTGGAATACATCGAACCTAACTACATTCTTTCTAAGCCTGTTCAGCCGGAAGGGGCCCAGTCCGAGCCCGAAGCTCTTTCTGAAAGTGCTATGTCAGCTTCTTTTTCTCAAAACTATGCACCAGTGCAAGTGGTGCAATCCTGGGATCAATACTCAGCTTTTAACATTAATAATCGCCCAGTGGTGGCTGTGATCGACACCGGTGTGAATTTAACTCATGCAGCCCTTGTTCAATCCGATGCCATTTGGAAAAATCCCTCTGAGCTGAACGGAATATCTGGTATTGATGACGATCAAAACGGTTATGTGGATGACATCAATGGTTGGAATTTTTCAGCTAATTCAAATTCTCCACAAGACGACGAAGGCCATGGAAGCCACGTGGCTGGAATCGTCATCGGCGCAGGTTTTGATATCTTTGCTTCATCAAGGCCTCAATCAAAAATTCAAGTGATGGCATTGAAGTTTTTAGATGCAAATGGATCTGGTCGTACCAGTGACGCCATTCGAGCCATTTACTACGCAGTCGATAACGGAGCTCAAGTGATTAATTGCTCTTGGGGTGGTGGCTCTTACAGTCGATCTTTATTAGACGCTTTGGCCTACGCTTACAGTCGTGAGGTTTTAGTTGTCACAGCCGCTGGTAACAATTCATCCAACAATGATGTTTCACCCATGTATCCCGCCAGTTACGATGTTCCTGCTAACTTGGCTGTCGCTGCATCGACAGATTCAGATAATCTGGCTTCATTTTCCAATTACGGAGCTAACCTAGTACAAGTAGCGGCTCCCGGTCTTTACATTTATAGTACTTATTTTGGTAACACTTATACTTTGATGTCAGGCACAAGTATGGCGGCTCCTTTTGTAGCGGGTATTGCGGCACTGGCCTGGAGAGAGTCTCCGCAGTTGACTGGTTATCAAATTAAAGAACTTATTATCTCAAGTGTGAATGTGCGCTCTTCACTAAGTGGAAAAGTTTCTACTAACGGTCGAGTCAATGCGAACTCTTTAGTGTCCTTTGCTAAAGGATCCACTGCGGTTCTTGCATCACAACCTGAATATAAAGTTACTAGCGATCGAGGGTTGGCTTCAATCGAAGAAGCAGCTGGTGGTGCTGGAGGATGTGGTCTTGTGCGAGCATTGAATGGATCTTCAGGTTCTGGCCCCATGATTCCATTGGGTGCCTTTTTAGTTTTGCTAGTACCAGTGGCGGTTTGGTACACAATGAAATCTCGCTTACCACAAAGTCGTAGAAAATTTGAAAGGTTCCAAGTGAAGTCTGATGTGAGAATCAACATGGGCGGCAGAGAAGTGGTCGGCCAAGTTCAAACTCTTTCTATGGGTGGACTCTCATTCTCTGCAGATGATCTGATCGAAAAAGGCTCACTTGTAACTATGAAAATTTCGAACCCCACAGGCGAGGGAGAGATCGAAGTCCAAGGAAGAATTGTTTGGAGTGAAGAGAAAAAATCCTACGGAGTTCAATTCCAAGATGCTTCTCAATCTGTCAGTCAAAAGATCCTGTCATGGACCAAAAATCTAGCTAAGGGTTCTGCTTAAAGCAGAACTCCTTTTAGAACATAACTTGCAATACTGAAATAAATCACAAGTCCCATCACATCCACCAGGGTTGCCACAAAGGGTGCTGATGCTGAGGCGGGATCTAAATTAAATTTCTTTAGCACAAACGGAAGCATGGAGCCTGTGATTGTACCGTAGGGAACAATACACAATAATGTAAAGAAAACTGTAATGGCCAAGTAGGCATAATGCTCTCCGAATTGACTGACTTTACCTGGCCAAGCCAGGATTCTGATAAGACCAATGGTGCCCAGCAAAAGTCCCAGTGCTAATCCAATCAGGATTTCTTTTTTAATCACTCGCCACCAGTCCTGAAGCCTGACTTCACCTAAAGCTAAGGCTCGAATGATCAATGTGGAAGCTTGAGAGCCTGAGTTTCCACCCGAGGCAATAATCAAAGGTAAGAAAAAAGTAAGAACCACCGCACGCTCGATTTCAACTTGAAAATAACTAATCGCAGTGGTCGTAAACATTCCACCTAAAAATAGTAAAATCAGCCAACCGCCCCTTTTTCGAAACATTTCAAAAAAAGTAAGATTAAAATAAGGAGCTTCTAAACTTTCCACACCACCAAATTTTTGAATGTCTTCTGTGGCTTCCTGTTGAATGGCATCAGCCACGTCATCGAAAGTTAAAATACCCTGCATGATTCCTTCTGAATCAATAACCGGTAAAGCCATCAAATTTTGCTGGGAAAATATTCTTCCAATTTGCTCTTGATCCATTTCCACTGGAATTTTTACGATATCGGTTTCCATGATTTCAGAAACAATTTTTTGATTCGAGGCTGCAAAAAGTTCGCGGAAAGAAACAACTCCTAGAAGTTTTTGGTGGGCATCCATGACGTAGGCATAATAAATAGTTTCCACTTGGGTTTTGGATTGCAACCTTAAATAGCGAATCGCTTCATCCACTGTCATATCAGGCCTGAGCCTTGCAAACCGTGAACTCATCAGTCCACCGGCATTGTCCTCTGCATAAGCCAGTAGGGCGGTCACTTCTCTGCGAGTTTGCGGATCAATGAGGTTTAAAATTTCTTCTTTGGAATCAACACCTAGCTCTTGGATAAGATCGGCCACATCATCAGGTGCCAGAAGACGAACCCATGATCTTTTTTCTAATAAACCAGAAAATTCCTGAATAAGCTCGGCTTGATCGTGGGTGTTCAGGCTTAAAAAAAGTTCTTCCGCTTCAGTTCTTGGTAAAGTATTAAATTTTTCTTTTCGATCTTCATGACTTAATGCTGACCAAGACGTGGCCATCAACATAAAATCGTTTTCAGTGGCAGGTGAACTTTGTGCCACGTCCTGAGGGGTGTTTTTCTCTTCTGACATCTACAGTTCCATTTCGGTTCAACAGAGGGGTGGGCTTGAGTCTAGTTCAACTCGTTTTTTGCATTGATTTCAAATAGTGATAACAATTCTTGAGGGGGACCCTGTTGTTTAATCTTTCCGCCATCGAGCCATAAAATATGATCACAGAATTGCAGTGTTTGAAGTCGGTGAGCCACAAAGATCAAAGTTTTATCTTTTGCTTCATTCTCTAGCACATTGAGAACGATTTTTTCTGTAACAGGGTCTAAGGCGCTGGTGGCCTCATCCAAAATAAGAATGGGGCAATCTTGAAGCAAACACCTAGCTAGACCTAAGAGCTGCTTTTCACCAATGGATAAATTCTTACCTTTTTCTTGAAGCTCAAAATTAAGATCTGAACCGATGGACTTGAACCAGGGACCAAGGCCTACTTTTATTAAACTTTGAATCAATGTTTTATCCTGATGGACTTTCAGTAAATCCAAATTTTCCCTAAGTGTGGCTTTAAGTACTGCGGGTTCTTGAGGCAAGTAAGAGATCAAAGATCGATAGGATAATAAATCAAATCCATTGGAAGGACTACGATTTCCAATCGAGACATGGCCTTCAAAAGGGTAAAGATGTGTCAAGCACTGAAGTAGCGTAGACTTTCCACTTCCGGTGCGACCGATAATGCCTAACCTTTGTTTTTCTGGAATGAATAAATTTAAATTTTTTAAAATGAGTTTCTGATCTTCGTTGTAGCGAAAATTAACATTTTTAAATTGAATATCAAAATTGGCTTTTGGATTCAGTGGGGCCAAGGCCTTACTTTTAATGGGATGCTGAGTATCATAAAGGGTCTGCGCTGGAAGTTCTGCATAACGCTCGATGGGTCTTCTTAAATAATCATCCATTCTTTCAACGCCAACAAAACCCTCTTCAAGCTGTGTGAGCCATTCAAAAAACATTTGAATGGAATTAAATGAAACAATCACAAGCCCCAGGGCAGAGCCCACATCACCGACTGTTAAAAATCCTGATTGCAGCCCCCAGTAAGAATACATTCCGACAATTAAAAACCAAATGGTACTGACCGCATTCATTTGAAAAATATAGAAAACAACTTTTAAAAATGTTTTATTTTTTGACTGCAGGTATTCAGAATCCAAACCTGTAAAGTGCTTATTAAATAAAGATTCCTTTTCGAATAAACGAATATTAATTGAGCCCTGAACGGTTTCTGCAAAGTGGGCAATCGATGGCCCCCGTTGCTGGGAAAGCTTTCGTCTGGCCGCCCGTAAAGAATCACGGTTAAAGACATAAACCAGCCAATTGGAGGCTCCGTAGACCATCATCAATAGAAAAAAACTGGGGTGAAGAAATGTGATCAGTATAACGAAGGCTAATAGATCAAATAGAATCGAAAAAAATTCGGCCAGAGGGCCACCAAAAAGGCGAAAAATATTTCCATAATCTGAAGAAAAACGGGTGATAATTCGTCCCAGAGGGTTTTGATCAAAAAATCGCATGGGGGCCCGGGACACTCGGTAGGTGGTTTCATCATACAGCGATGAAACGGCCCTAGCTGATAGCCTCGAAAAGGAAACGCGGAAGTAGGTGGTCAGTACAAATCCTGATCCAGTTAAAGCTAAAAGAGCATAAAGAAAATCTGTTGAAGTCCAACCGGCTAGCCATGCGTAAGAGCTTTGCTTCGTTAAGCTGTCCACCCAAAGACCCACCATATTGGTATTTGATAAAGCTAAAAGTCTTCCTAGCATTCCCAGTGATAAAACGAGAATTAATTTATTTCGAAACGGAGAGTAGCACATGACCAAAGTGTCAAAGATGGATTTTTTAAATCCTCCTTCGAATTTTTTTTCTAATTCGAGCTCAAAACTTTGACTCATAAAACCTGACTTTCGTTTTGGATTTTATAAAGCTTGCCTTTTTTGAGTTCGTAAACAGAATCCATGTATTGTAAAATAGATCTTCTGTGAGTGGTCACAATAACTGTTTTATTTTTTAAAGATTTTTTAAAAATTTCACTTAAGATTTTTTTCTCAGTGTTGGAATCCAGCTGACTCATCCCATCATCGATTAAGATAATATCTTTTCCCTGAGCCAGCGAGCGAGCCAAGCTGAGCCTTTGCTTTTGTCCACCTGAAAGATTAACGCCTCTTTCGCCGATGGATGTTTCTAAGCCATGGCCAAGGCCTTCGTGTTCAGGATTAAATTCCACATCGGACAATTGAAGCATCAATTCTGAGTCTTGAATATCTTTTGATTGATACTCAAAAGAGACATTGTCACGCAAATTGGAATTCATCAAAAAGGATTCTTGAGGAACGTAATTCAGGGAATGTTTAAAGTCTTGAGCTACTTTTTTCTGCACTGGCTGACCTAGATAAAGAAATTTTTCAAATTTTCCTTTAAGCTCTCCTAATAAACAAAGTAGCAAAGCTGTTTTTCCAGATCCCACTTCACCCAGGATGGCTACTTTTTCACCTTTTTTTAAATTGAGTTCCAATTGATCGAGGACCAAGGATTTTTCATTTCTCCAGCTAAGTCCTTTGATTTCGAGTAAATATTCAGAATTATTTTCAACTTGTAAATTCTGAACCTGATAATTGTGAAAAGGTTTGAGATCTAAAAACTGCTGCAATCTTTTAGCCGAAGTGAAAGCATCAAATCCAAAAGTAAAGAACCAAGGAAGTTGTCGAAGAGGACGATTCAGAAAAAGGCCAAGAACCCAAAATAAGGCCCAAATTTCCCCTGCTGTTAAAGTTTTTTCCTGCCAGTTAATCAAAATAAAACCAGCGACTATGTTAAATAAAAAAGTCGCATGGGAAGTGATCGAGTTCATCACTTGGCCGTTGGTGACCATGCTGATTCTGTTTAAAGTTTCCTTTTCTCTTACATCTAAAATTCGCTCTTCAAAAGAATCCACCCAATTTAATATTCTAAGAGAGCGAATATTTTGCAGCCACTCATTGACCCGTGAAACTCTTTCAGCTGCCAATTGTTTAAACTTAGAAAAAAATCGGCTTTGCCGAAAAGCCAGTGCTGTGTTCAGAACGGCAACGGCTAAAACAAGAACAAACACTTCTGCTAAGGAAGTTCCAATCATATAATGGAGGGCCACAGGTGCTAATAAAATGGGAAAAAAAGTACTGGCCCCGTAAGGCAAAGTTTGTTCAAGCAAAATAGTGCTGGCAGGTACGTCTGTCGCATATAATGCAACGGTTTCACCTACAGTTCTTTTTTCTAAGCTTTCACTTTTTAATTTCAGGGCATGCTGATAAAGAGTTTCAGAAAGCTGTCTTTGCGATTTGAGGGATTCATTGTAGCCCAAATATAAAGTCAGCTGTGTTAAGAAGCTTGCCACCAAAAAACAGCCGAATGCAAAAAACAAAGCGGATAAAACGGCAGACTCAGATATTTGCGAACTGTAAACAAGCTCATCGATAAAAGATTTTTGATAATAGGCCGCCATTAAGCCTAAAGCTGCAGCTAAAACGGATGCGAATAAAATATAAAATCGCCACAAAGGACGAGTAAATAAAATTTCTCGAATGACGGGAAGCAATTGAAATCTCATGGGTGACGAAACCAACCTGTTAATGATATGCGATGAAAGTGAGTTTCTCGCACTTGATGCCAAATCTCACGACTTTTAAAAAAAACGACGCGGCCAGGCCGAGGTTCAATTCTTTCAACTTCATGTCCTTGGGGGCCTGAATAAATGGAAAGTTCTCCTCCGAAATGACTTTGCCATTCGTCATGAAGATAAACGATGAAGGTAAAAATTCGAGTCTCTTGGCCTTGGGGTTGGTCGCAGTGCAGGTCGTAGAATTGACCAGGTGAATAATGGGTCATATGGGCTTCAATTTCTGGAGCCGAAACAAAGTAGAATTGAGTTAAATTTTGCCGCCAAGCTTCAAGAATGTTAAAAATCCATGATTCCTGTGGATGACTGGGATCTAGCCAAAGTAAAGAGTCCGAGCGAATCTTGGGAGCCCTTCCAGAAGCCACTTGAGCAGGACGAAACGAGTCAGTCGTAAGTCGGTGCCTAGCCAATTGCTGAAGTCTTTGAAGATCAAGTGGATCCAAAATTTCATCAGAGTAGGCCCAGCCTTTCTCTGCCATCGAGTCCAATAGGCGTTGTGGAATTTCCATGTCCTATGTCATAATCAAAATATGAAGAAAAAGCTGCAAAATTTAAATCGCCGGGATTTTTTAAAAAAATCCACGCAAACCACTGCAGCACTACTTTCACTGTCAGGTTGCACCGGTCTTAACTCCTATTTCAAAGCTGACCGTACGGAATTTGATAAGGAAGTTTTTATTATAGGAGCAGGGGCCGCCGGGCTTATGGCCGCTCATACATTGAAAAAAAATCGTATTCCCTTTCGCCTTTTTGAAGCGAGCTCCAGACCTGGAGGACGGCTTTACTCCGTGCAAGCCGATGACTCAACAGCTTTAGAACTGGGTGCTGAATTTTTTGAAGCTCACCAAAAAATTGTGTTTGAATTACTAAAAGAGTTTCAAATCGATTGGACGGAACAACTTGTGGATCTGACCGTTCGTCCGTTGTGGCAGTCCTCTGCGCAAGAAATCTTAAGCGAAATCGAGTATCAAAAACTATCTCAAGCCTTTATTAATCGATTTTTATCAGACCGAATCAAAATATTTGGTAGCTCAGAAAATTATCAAGTTCTATCTCCTGCTTTAGCTAAAGAATTGGATAACCTTTCTTTTCATGACTACTTGCAAACTCATTGGATCAATCCTGACGACAGAGTCCTTCGCTACTGGGATGTGCAAAACCGTACTCAATTTTCCTCAGATTCTAAGTCCATCAGCACCTTACAGGTTTTATGGCATCAACCCAAAGATCAAAAGTTAAAAAGTCTTTTTCGAGTCCAAGGAGGATGGAGTCAGCTGGTCAGACGTATGTATGAGCGAGTGGCCGGAGTGATTCCCAATCACTTAGTTAAAATGAATTGGTCTTTACAATCCCTTAATGCCACTCGGGATGGATTTCGTTGTCTTTTCAAAAACCCAGAGGGAATTCAGACCCTCTATGCTAAAAATATTATTTTAGCGACACCAATGAATCAGTTAAAAAAAATATCCGGAGTCATGAGTTTAGAAATCAGCCAAAGTAAAAAAGATAGAATTCAATCGGCCCGTTTAGGTGAAAGTTCAAAGGCTTTTGCACTAATCCATAATCAACCTGTGCAAAATCTTCAGGTTCCAGCTCTTTGGTATCAAGATCAAACTCAATACCAGTTTTTAAAAGGGGAAAATCGAAGTTGGCTGGGGGGCCTACGTGGAGGTGAGCTGACTCAGTGGAGCCTGCCTGACATGGAAAACTGGAAAGCCAGTTTCATTGATCGATTTAATTTGGATCAGACGATGGTGGCTAAGTCATTGGATTATCATGTGATGAATTGGAAAGATCAAATTCACATCCAAGGCGCTAGAAGCCAATGGGAGCCTGGATCTTGGTTGTCAGGATCCATGTTGTTTGATTCCAGTGATTACGGTGGTCGACTGCAATGGGCCGGAGAATACGCCTATTCGAATGAAAAGGGCACCGTTAGCTCCGCACTGGAAAGTGGAAAAAAGGCAGCCGAAGGACTTATTGGTCTACTGGATAAAGTGGTCTAAAACGTAAATTCTTCTTAAAAAACCGGTGTGGCCATGCTAAGACCAGCCCATGTCAAAACCTAGTCAACAAACCACTTCCATTCCCGCCTCAGTCAAAAAAATTCTAGCCGAAGTGATGCCGACTCCAATGAAGCCCAACAGTTTGTCGGATCAAGAAAAAATTGATCAGATTCAAAAGCATTTTACAGAAATCTTAAAAATTCTTGGCCTCGATTTACAAGATGATTCATTAAAGGATTCCCCCAAAAGAATTGCTAAAATGTATGTAAAAGAAATCTTTAAAGGTCTTGATTTCTCGCATTTCCCAAAAATCACCACCATTGAAAACAAAATGCAGTATGACCAAATGGTTGTCGTTAAAGACATCGAGCTTGTTTCGACCTGCGAGCATCACTTTCAACCCATTCAAGGTTTTGCAACGGTCGCCTATATCCCTGGGAAAAAAGTCATTGGTCTTTCAAAAATCAACCGTATCGTTGAATATTTTGCTAAGCGCCCCCAAGTGCAAGAGCGTTTAACAAAACAAGTGGCTGATTGTTTACAACAAATTTTAGGAACCACGGATGTGGCGGTTCATATCAACGCTAAACATTTTTGTGTGATCGCCCGGGGTATCGAAGATCTTCATTCCTCCACTGTAACCTGTGATTTACGCGGAGATTTTAAAAAAGATCCTCAAACGCGCCAAGAATTTTTACTGCATGCCAGAACCCATCTAACTTAAAAAGGAACAATCCAAATGAAACTACTCATCGCCCTTTTATTTTTTCAATTGGCTTTTGCAAATGAATCCACTTCCACGATGGAAGCTCCCAAAGCACTTCCTAAGTTCAAAGCTACTTTTGATTCTTATTATTATGATTTTAAAGGCGAGCGACCTGCCCAATCAGGACTTTTTGATTTTGGCAATACCACTTTAAAAATGCAGTTTTTTGCTTTGCAGTACCAGTTGTCACCCTCATGGACTTTAATGGGTATTGCTCAACACTATGAAAATTCTGTGATCACGAATGTGACTGGTTTTGGTTCTTCTAAGGACAGTTCCCAGGGGATTGCTGACTTTTTAGTTAGCGGTGTGCACATGCAATTATTATCACCCAGTGTGATTTTGCTTACTGATGTGGGGCTTAGCCTTCCCACGGGATCCATTGATGAAAAAAATCCAGTGGATACAACAGGGCGAAAAAATTATCCCTACAATATGCAGCTGGGGTCTGGAACACTTGATCAAACTTTAGGTGTGACCGCTTTGTGGCTTCAGCCAGGTCTGCAAGTGGGAGGAAGATTTGCGACCATCTTAAGAACTTCAGGCTTCAATGAAAATGGTTACCGCTTAGGTCATCAATTTAAAACAGATGCATGGGTGGACATTCCTGTTGCTAACACAGGATTAACACCAAGGGTTGTGGGGTACTACAAACACCGAAACCGCATAAAAGGTCAGGATTCAACTCTTAGAAATCCATTTGAAAGACCTTATTTAGAATACTACTACCACGATCAAATTAATTGGGATGTGTCCGTGGCTTTACAATACAAAAAAGATTTCACCCCTGCAGTTGGTTTTAAAGCTGAAGTCGGTGTTCCAATGGCGCAAGACACGATCAATTATGATGATGTGGCCATCTTCACCGAATACTACGGAACTTTAGGGGTCACAGGAAGTTTTTAGTCACCCACCAATAAAGTGGTAGGCCAATTAAAATATTAAAAGGAAATGTAATTCCAAGTCCCATGGATAAATAAAGACTGGGGCTGGCTTCTGGTAGACTTGTCTTAAGCGCTGCGGGCACAGCGATATAACTGGCACTGGCCAGTAAAACAATAAATAAAAACCCGTCAGCTGGCGACAATCCAATCATTAGGCTTAAAGCTAATCCTAACAATGCATTTATTAAAGGGGCAAAAATAGCTGTTAGCCCTAAAAATAAAGCATTGGATTTTAAATCTTTCACTTGTTTAGCAGCTGTCATTCCTAAATCCAGTAGGAAAAAGCAAAGAAAGCCTTTAAAAATATCATAAACAAAAACTTGATAATCGGCGGCTCGAACGGGATTCATCACGTAGCCGATCAGTAAGCTTCCCATCATTAGAAAAACAGAGCCGTTAAATAAAGCATCATGGAAAATTTCTTTTAAATGCAGTGGGGACTGACTGTTTTTATTTGAATAAAATTTAGCCAGTAAAATTCCAACGATAATGGCAGGTCCTTCCATCAGGGCCATGAGCGCCACAAAGTGGCCTCCAAAGGGTTGTTGATGATTTTCCAGCCAAGTGATGGCTGTTAAAAAAGTCACCGCACTGACAGAGCCATAACAGGCACAAATGGCAGCCGCTTGATGGGATTCCAGTTTTCTTTTAAGCCAATAGAAGATCCATAGGGGAATGATAAATGAAGCGACCAGGCCCGCTAGCATTGTCCAAAGCATTTCAGCTGTCCAAACGGTTTTAGCTAAAGCGATTCCACCTTTAAAACCAATGGACATCAGCAAGTAGTAAGACAAAAACTTCATTGTGGGGGCGGGGATTTCAATATTGGATTTAAACCAAACAGCCACAACGCCAAGACAGAAAAATAATACTGTGGGGTCTAGAACCATATCCATATTTAAAATCCTTGTGTGAGATTAAATTTTTGCTATCAATTCGCTGACATTTTTTGAAAGCTCTGCACTTTTTAGTCTTTCAAGCGAAAATTGGACCTTACTTTGCACATCATCGGGAAGTTTCGGCACAAAATCATAGGCCGCACACAATCTTGCTGCCACTTGGGGATTTAAAGAATCAACTTTTTTAATCATTTCTGCATACCAAATTAATGAATCAGAATTGAGATCATAAAATCGAAAGGCGTTGGCTCCAAAGTAGCGCACCAGTGAATAAACTTTATTGGGGTTTTTAATATCAAACAACGGATGATGAACTAATTTTTGCACAACTTCAAAAGTCGAAGTGTGTGTGCTGAGGGCTTGAATTTTAAACCATTTATTCATAACTAAGCTGTTATTTTCAAAATCCTTCACAAATAAATCCAGGGATTCCTGTTTAAATTGAAGATTGCGATCTATCAGCAATTGTAAGTTATTAAGTCGAGTGCTCATGAAGGGGCTTAAGTATGACTTTTCAGAAACCAATGCAGTAGCAGTCGCTTCTTGGCTGAGGCTCCATAAACTGAGGCTAATGCTTTCCAGCTCTCGAATTCCCACTTCCTCTGCGCTGACACCAACAGTAGAAGGAAGTTGCAGATAAAGATTTCTCCAGAAATATTTAAGCTCAGAAGCTAGAGTTTCTTCGATTTGATTTCTAGCATTTTCGATTTTGTTGAGAGCTACTTTTTCATAGCGCTGAAGGCACAAATTACTTGAAGGGAAATTGAGCAGCACAGCTTTTAAACTGTAAGAAAGTGTTGAATCTAAAATAAGGCTTTTAATCGCTTCGATATATTCGGGGCTGACTTCAGTTTTGTTTTCCAAAACCATTTGATCCAATGCCTGATAGTACAAAGAATAAATGGCTTCCCGGCGAGAAAAACCATCTTGGCTAAATTTTAAAACGGTTAAAAGATCTTTTGTGGAAGGCTTCCATTTTAAATTCACTGGAGCAGAAAATTCTTGATTAAAACTAAGGCTGGGTTTTTCACTTAAATTAGTGAATTGAAAAGTCTGACTTTCCTGACTTAAAAGCAAAATATCTTTACCATCAGAATTTTTTTTGATTTCAGAATTTTGAATTTTTAAAGTGGATCCAGAGCTATCAATAAGTGAAAAGTAGAAAGGAATTTGCAAAGGTTTTTTTTGTGGCTGATTTTGAGTGGGTTCCGTTTTTTGAGTCAGTCTTAAGGAATAAATTTTAGCTTTGTTATCAAAGGACTCTTCCACGCGAATTTCAGGTGTTCCCGATTGATGGTACCACAGTTTAAAGTGGGTCAGATCCTTACCTGATATTTCAGCCAAGCAAGAAGTGAATTCTTCAATGGTCACCGCTTGCCCATCATACTTTTGAAAATAGAGATCCATGGCTTTTCTGAAAGTTTCAGTTCCCATCCAATTCTTCATCATACGAATTACTTCTGCCCCTTTTTCGTAGATGGTGGCAGAATAAAAGTTATCCATGCTAGCCCCTTCATCGGGTCTGACAGGATGAGAGTTGGGTCCTGCATCTTCTAAAAATTGCCGAGATCTTAAGGCGTCCACTGCCGTGATTCTTTCCACGTCTCGACCTTGTAAATCACAGGAAAATTCTTGATCACGGTAAACAGTTAAACCTTCTTTAAGAGATAAATGAAACCAATCGCGGCAGGTGATTCGATTACCTGTCCAATTATGAAAATATTCATGGGCCACTACGCTTTCGATATCTAAAAAATCATCATCAGTAGAAGTTTTTAAATCAGCAAAAATAAGTGAAGCATTAAAAATATTAAGGCCCTTATTTTCCATGGCCCCCATATTAAAATCTTCGATGGCCACTATCATGTAAGTGGAAAGATCGTATTCACGGCCAAATTTTTCTTCGTCCCATTGCATGGCTTTTTTTAAAGACTGCATGGCATGTTCACACTTGGATTCTTGACCATGAGGCCCATAGATTTCAAGACTGACCACTTTGCCAGACATAGTTTTATAGGAATCTTTGAGAACCCCCATATCACCAGCTACAAGTGCAAATAGGTAGCTGGGTTTTTTAAAAGGATCCACCCATTTAGTGGTGTGCCGATCAAGCCCAAGGTCCTTAGATTCAACAAGATCTCCGTTCGACAGCAGAATGGGAAATTTCTTTTTGTCTGCCGTTAAGGTCACAGTGAATTTGGTCATGACGTCGGGACGATCTAAAAAGTAAGTGATTTTTCTAAAGCCTTGCGCTTCACACTGTGTTGTCAAAAGACCTTTGGATAAATACAATCCATCCAAAGAAGTATTTGTAGTAGGGTTGACCTCAGTGACAATTTCCAAAGTGAATTCTGCAGGAACACGATTAATTTTCAATTTATCTTTTGTTAATTCGTAATCGACTTTTTCTTGATTCATTAAAATAGAAATCAGCTTTAAATTTTCACCATTTAAAATCAAAGGCTCGTCTTTAAGCTTTTTAATTTGGAGTCTTGAGATTACGCGGGTGTGAGTTTCATGTAGATCAAAGTCCAGTTCACAATGTAAAATATCAAAGCCTGGCGTTTGGTAATCTGAAAGTCGCATTATTTGAGTTGTCATAAAGTCCTTAATTTTTTACATATTGGTCTTGACACTCAAGCCCCAGTGGCATGAGCTAAAAGTTATGCAGTCCGCTTTGTTTCGTATCACAATTAATTCCAATCAACCAGACAATTTGGTTCAGTTCTACAGTCTCATTGGATTTCAGTTTACGCTTAAAAATGTGGAAAAAGGCTCTCAGGTTTGGAAGGGTGAATTACAAGGCATACAATTCGAAATATTTGGAATTACAGAATCCTTTTCGCCGCGAAGTCCCAGTGTTCAATTTAGTTTTCAAGTTCCAGAACTACAAAAAACAGTGGATCAAATTCGTCCTTTAGGCGTGCAAATTATGATGGAGCCCTTGGACATGGGAACTGGAATTTTGTGTTTTTTAATGGATCCCGATGGCAGGTCCGTCGAACTTATTCAATCACTATAAAATATTAGATTTTTATATAAAAATTGGATTTTTATAAAGAACCACTTCCGGCAAGACCAATAAAAATTTGATTCTCAGTGTTAGGTAGTTTGTTGCCGTTGCTATCCAGGCGGGTGTCCACATACTGCAACGACTTAATTCCAGCAGTGAGTTGAATCCCACCTAAACGAATGCCAACACCCGCTTCACCAAAATAAGCATTGGATTTTTCACTGGCCACGCGTAGTCCTGGGCCTCCAAAGACTTTAAGTCCCAGAGTGTTTTCTTCGTTTTGTAAGCTGTGTTGAAATCTTAATGATGAATCAAGTCCGTAAACAGTGTCCTGGTCTTGAGATTGTCTTTGAAAAGCTGAATTTCTAAAAATCATCCATTCGCTAAGAAACCAATTAAGGCCTAAATTAATTTCTTGGTAACTTCGACCATTTTGAGAGCTTTGAGAAGCGGAAACATCGTAGCTCAGCCGGCTTTTAGGGTTTGTTGCCGGCCTTGCAAAAGTCAGTAGGGGAAATAGAAGTGCTAGTAAAATGAATTTCATGCTTTTATTAAAGCATGAAATGAGCCTTTTTCAAGGCACTTAGTCCTTTGCACACAGCAGCTAATCTTGCGAGTTCATGAACCTGGTCAGCTGTGAAGCCTTCCTGAAGCATGGCTTTTTCGTGAGATACGATGCACATAGGGCAGCCGTTCACAATGGACACAGTCATAGCCATTCCTTCAAAAATCTTTTTACCAGAAACGGGCTTCGCTAAGGATTGCATCCGTAATCCTGCACGCTGATAGTTGTCTTTACTTTCTGCAGGCAAATAAGAGCGGAATTTATAATAAACGTTATTCATACCCATGATACCTGCCACTTCAGCACTTTCACGGATAATTTCTTCAGCAGTACCCAATTCCTTTAACACTCCAACAGCAAGTGCAGACATTTCTTTGTTTTCTAAAGTGACGGCAGCTGCTAGCAAATTTTGAAATCTTTCTGTGGGTTCGAAAGGACCTTCTTCTAATAATTTTTTAAAATTCAAAGAAAGATCTCGGTAAATGGAAGTGGTCAATCCTGGGTACTGGGTTTCTAAAAATTGATCTACTTTTTCTGAAAAGTTCATGGTCTTAGTCCTTTGTTATTTAGTTAATAATGATCGAAGCATCCAAGCTGTTTTTTCATGCAGCTGAATACGTTGGGTTAGCAAATCAAGGGTGGCTTCATCGCTGCCTTTGTCGGCAGCTGCAATAATTTTTCGAGCCGTTCGAGCGACTATTTCATGTCCCTCAAGTAATTGTTTAATCATATCTTCTGCTTTGGGGATTTCATCAGATTCTGTGATGGAAGTGAGTTTTGCATATTGTTTATAGGATCCGGGTGCGTAATGTCCTAATGCACGAATTCTTTCTGCGATCAGATCAAGGGCTGTCCAAAGTTCTGTGTACTGATCCATGAACATCACATGCAAAGTGTTGAACATAGGGCCTTCTACATTCCAATGAAAATTATGAGTTTTTAAATAAAGAGTATAACTATCAGCAAGCAAGTGAGACAGGCCGAGGGAAATTTCTTTACGTTCTTTTTTTCCGATACCGATGTTGAGTTCCATTGCTGATTCTCCTTAGTTTAAATTTGTGAAGCTTAAAGCGTAAAAAATCATTGGGGCGAAATTGATTTCGCCCCAATTGATTCTGCTGGCTCAGACTATCCAAGCGTAGCTTGGCCCTTTTCCCAGTTGCATGGGCAAAGTTCGTCTGTTTGTAATGCATCTAAAGTTCTTACAACTTCTTTTACGTTTCTTCCAACATTCAATCCGTTAACAGAAGCCCATTGAATGACTCCGTCTGGATCAACGATGTATGTCGCACGTAATGGAATCAATTCTTGAGGATGAAGAACACCTAATCCGCCTGTGAGTTCTTTTTTAACGTCAGCAAGCATTGGAAAGCCAAGATCTTTAAGGTCTTCGTGGTTGTTTCTCCATGCTAAATGCACGAAGTGAGAATCACAAGAAACTCCAAAAAGTTTTGTCTCGCGAGCTTGGAAGTTTTTAAGTTCTTTGTTGAACTCAGCAATTTCAGTGGGGCATACGAAAGTAAAGTCTAAAGGCCAAAAGAAAAACACAGCCCATGAACCTTTCATATCTTTGTTAGAAATTTCTGTGAATTCTTTGCCTTTTTCACGTGATACGCACGCTTGCATTTTGAATTCTGGAAATTTGTGACCGACGCCTAACATATCTTTCTCCTTGTGTGATGGTTTATAACCATGTTGTTTAATTAATTTTTTATTTCGCCTTTAAAAACTAAGTCAAAACCGTGAACCTTATAATTTTGTGGAAGATCGATATTGAGTTTCACCGATGAAGAATCAACATCAACGAGCTGTCCTGTCTTTTCATCAAAAAAATGAAAATGATCTTGTGTGTTGCAATCGTAAACAACTTTATCAGAATGAGGAAACCTGAAAGCCCGAATCAACCCGACTTCTGTCAAGGTACCCAAAGTATTATAAACAGTGGCTTGTGATATTTTTTGAAGATTATTTTTAGCCCAATCAAAGACCTGCTCTGCGGTGGGGTGGTTGGCTTCACAGACCACATATTTACAAATGGCAATTCTTTGTAAAGTGGCGGGAACCCCATTTTTTACCAGCAGGTCTTCAATTTCTTGATTTGTTAAAACACAATTTTTTGTAATCATTCTATAGTTAGAATAACTCTAAACTTTAAGTCTGTCAATAGTGATTTTAATCGATTTGACAGCTGGACTTGAATCAATACGAGATTAGACCGATCAGTCAGTATGATCAGGTGGATAACGTTATTATTTATTTTTAATGTGGGTTGCTCAGAGGCCGTTAAAAAAGCGAGCAGTGATTCATCAAGGTATCTCTATGTGGCCGCAGGTTTTTGCTACTCCGGTAACAACACCACTTTTACAGCCGTCAATTCCTCCAATCAGGTTTACAGAATTAATTTAGAGACAGGTGCAAGGGATGCCGTGATTGCTGACTATTTTGCAAGTCCTGCCAGTGCGGGAGATTCACCAGTGGCCATGGCTTCCATTGATTCTGATTTCATGTACGTCGTGGTTGAAAATGCAACCACTGCCACGCAAAGAAGAATCGAGAGAGTGGAAAAAAAGAGCTACGGTTTGAGGTCTACTTTTTCTAACAACACCACAGCATTAAATGCGCCACTAAGATCACTGCAGCTTTTATCAAATGGTGATGTGCTGGTTGCAAAAAACACAGCCATTGAATATTTAACATCTGCCAATGCCAGAGTAGGGGCGCCATTCATCAATGCGACAGCTGCACCTTGCACGACATCCACAACCCTAATTCCTAAAGTCTTAACTTTGAACAATGGAAAAATCGTTTTTTTACATGCAGCCACAGGACAAAATCGAATCGGAGTTTTTAATACGACCGGAGGTACTACTTGTGCCACGAACCAAGCTGCTCCCAATGCAGCCGCATTTCCGACTTCCGCTTTTTATGATTCGGCTAATAATAAATTGATTGTGGCCTATTCGGGAAATGCATCAACAACTGATCTGAATAGTATTTACGCTTACTCGGTCAATGAAACCACTGGTGTTTTATCAAGTCCTCAGAAAATCTATGATGCAGCTTTATACCCTTCCACTTATTCCTTTTTGCTCTACGGCATTTCTGCGATGACCTATGATCCCTCGACAAGCTCAGTTTTTATTGCAACAGCCATTAATAATGCAACAACAGTTGTGAATTACTCCATTGAAAAATTTGTTTATAATCCCGCACAAATCGGTGTAGCTAATACCCAAGTCTTGTCTCGGGTGGGTTCAACGCCTTTTTATCCCTATGACAATGACACGCGCTGCATTTCAAGTTTGATGGTGGCAGATTAATGCTAAAGCTCATCAGTCTTTTTTTATTTTTATCAATCTCAGTGAAAGCAGGAGTGCAGTTTTCATTGCTGTCTAATTTTTCTCAGGATAATAAATCCATTTCCAGTTCTAATAGTACTTCAACTTTGTATGACATTTCCACCCATGTGTTTCTAAGTAAATCTGAGAAGTGGGCTTTAACCGTTGGCTACTCGGGATCTGAAAGCCAAGAACCCTTGGATGATTCCACTGAGGCTACTTTGAAAACAGAAAATCCATACACGGGACTCACGTATTTTTTTGGCAAAAAAAGTCTGTATTCTATTGGTGCCTACTACAGTCCCTTTGTTCGCGCTCGCTACTCGGAATCCACCAGTGCAGAAGAAGAAACCTGGTCAGGATCCAGTTTTATGGGGCGAATCACAGTGCAGCCTTTGATTTTTAAATCACTTCGGGTTTTGTTATCTTTGACCTATGTATCCAGTCAGTATGATGAAAAAGGATCTTCGGCTACAGTCAGTGATGTGGATTCCTTTGATAAAAGTGTTTTGACTCCTATGGTGGGTCTCAGCTATCAATTTTAAGCGTCACAATGTCTAATTTTTAGTCACCTAAAGCCACAGAGATGCTTCTTAAACAATTAGAATCTGGCCCCCATTTAGCACTTTCAAACCCCTTATGAAGTCCTTGATCCTAAGCTTATTTTTAATCTCCTCGGTGGGGCTTGCTCAAGAGGTCTATACTGTTACAAAGGTGATCGAATCTTTGAAAGAAAAGGATTACGACAATCATCGAACTTTGAAAATAAAACCACCAGAAGTTCTCTATCACTGGCTCTCTGTGAAATCAGCTTACCGTCTTTTCACGGGTTACAGCTTAGCTAAGCCTTTTCCCATGAAAAGATTTAGTAACGGTGACACTCACTCGCTGATTTCTTTTAAAGCTCCTTCCTTTGAAAATGAAAAAGGTTTATTTGCTTGGCATAATCCTCTGGGGGCCACGGTGGGTGGAAGTGGAGAAGTTTATGGAGACAACGAAGCTGTACTGGCACTTAAGATCAGTCCCGAGGCCAAAGTGGGACTCATTGTTTCCAATGACGGAGTATTTTCACAAAATTCGCAAAGGCTTGAAGATCCACAATTAGCAAAAAAATATGATCTCGTTTTGCATGTGACGGCCATGTTGGTGAACGGGAAGGTTTTTCATTCATTCATCGAATGGATCATTATCAATCCAGAAATCATCACTGAGTTCACTTTGGATTCCAAAATTGTATCGGCCGAGATGGAAAAGTATAAAAAATTATCTCAGAAAACCATTGGGCCCCAACATTTTGGGCTGTATGAGCAAATCTTTGCCACTGAAAATATTAATGGACTGATAGAAAAAATCAATGTTCACAATCAACAACTCGATGAACTTTCGTTCAGTCGGGGATGGCATTCAAGGCCTAGCGCTTGCCGGAAGACGATCAAATGAACAAACTGATTCTGTTTTTTATTTCCTTACAAGTGAGTGCCCAGGATTTATCGATCATTCGAATTGCAGCCACCGGTGATATTTTAGTTCATAATGCACAGCAATTGGAAGCAGCTGCTCATCCTGAAAAGTTTTATTATTTATGGAAAGAACTGACCCCCTATTTGAAGTCAGCTGATATCACAGTGGGAAATTTAGAAGCTCCAGTTGCCATGGGAATCGATGCAAACGGGAGAGATCACGGAGACATTGGTTTTCGTTATGATCTAAAAGTTTACTCAGGAACCAATATGCGTTTTAATTTTCATCCACAAATTTTAGATGATCTTAAAAAAACAGGCTTTGATGTTTTATCAATTGCTAATAATCATTCCATGGACCGTAAATCCATTGGGGTGGACAGAACCTTAGATGAATTAAACAGAAAAAATTGGGCTTTCACTGGTGCTAGATATTCTAACGGCGAGGGACCTTGGGGTGTGACAACAACCAAAGGTGGCAGAAGAATTTTTTGGCTAGGCTGTGCAGAAAATACCAATGGTAACCCAGATCCTAAAGGTCAGATTCTGAAGTGTTATGAGCAAAAAAGCGAAATAAAAAAAATGGTGATCGAAGCCTTTCGAACTCACCAGGCTGTGATTCTTATGCCCCATTGGGGAGATGAGTACTCGGATAAACCCAATGCTGGGCAAATCAAATGGGCTCAGGAAATGGCTGATCTAAATGTGACCGCGATCCTGGGAAATCATCCTCATGTGCTACAACCTGTGGAAATGATCAAAGAAACTTTAGTGTCCTATTCACTGGGAAACTTCATCGCCTGGCAAGCAGGGCTCAAACGAAAAACCTCTATGATTCTTTATTTTGATCTGAAGTTGAACGCCCAAAATAAGCTGAAGGTTATCAACGTTGAATCACTTCCCATTTACCGTGACGGGACTAGAATGTATCCTCAACTTTCTGCATTAAAAGGTGAATTTAAAAATTACATTGAAAAAAATCTTAAATCCAACTTACCTTATTCTAATAATAAATAAGGTGGTCTAAAATGCTAAAATCAGTTCTATGTTTAGGTGTTGTTTTTTTATTTGCAGGCTGTGCATCTAAACCTCTATTAGAAAAAGAAGATATTAAAGTGACCCGTGATAAGCCATCTGATTCTTGCCAAGATTTAGGACCCATCGAAGGCCGTGTCACCAGTCTCAAGGGAACCATTGAACAAGCCATGGAAGATTTAAAATCGGAAGCTGTCAAAAAAGGTGCTGATTTTGTGCAAGTGGAAACCATCGGAGCACAAAGCTCGGTTGTTCGCGGCCGAGCTTACAATTGTAATTAATTTTTTTACTCTAAGAACTCACGCTGACGAGAACCACGATCACAACCACCTGTAAACGCAAATTGATTTGAACGTGCAGGTGGTGATTGAATAAAAAGTCTTCGCAGTGCTGGAACATTCACACGAATGATTTCGTTGATTTGATTGGTACCAGGTCGGTGCGTGCTACCCATCTCAAACAGTAAAGACCAAACACCATGCTGTAAGTAAGCATAGTCTTCAAAAGTACCATCGGCAGCGTACAAAGCTTCTTTCGAATTCCCCACTTCTAAACGGTTTTGACCTGCGGCAATTTTTGCAATTCGAACAAATTCCGCTTCGTCCAAAGTCACTTCATTTTGTGTGGAGAGTCCTAAAGGGTAAAGGATTCCTGGCATATAAGTGTGCAGAGTTGCAGAAGTGACGATGTTAGCTCGGTCAATAAATTGAGCCAGGCTTGCAGTGGATTTCAATTGATAGGATTGGCCAGATTTGCAGGGTCCGGGATAATCACGGTTAGGATCATAACTTCGACCATTGGAAGCTCGTTCATTTCTTGAGCCTGCATTATAACCAGAGATATTCAAAACAGGAATGACATAAAGGGTTTGCCCCTGAAGAGGGCTTTGTGCAAAGGCTTGTGCTGCGGCCACTGCTACCGCAGTGGATCCATACTCATTACCATGGTGTGTGGCCACAATCAGATTGGATCTGGATCCACGACCAATCTGCATTCCCATAATGGGCATTCCAGAATCAGAAACTCCCACTTGAATCATCTTAGAGGAGTTGGGATTTTCAGCCTCAATTTTTTGTAAAGCTTGAACCACTTGTTCATAGGGCGTGATCTGAGCTTGAAATTGCTGGGTATTAAAAAACAATCCAATTAATAAGGAAGAAAAAACATCCATTATCAGCGCCTCATCTTGAGTTCAATTTTTTGTTGGCTTTGACCGTTTAAATCTAAAATTTCAAAGCGTGCTGTTCGGTTATTCCAATCGAATTCAGCTAAGCCAAAATTTTCTTTTACATAAATGGGAAATTGATAAACTTTTTCAGCTTCTGTGATGTTTCCTTTAGGAGTATTCATTGGACTGGAAGTGATTTCAAACAAGGGACCCCAGCTAGGAATCTCAACTTTTGAAATGGAGGCAAAATGCCGGTCTCCACTGAAAATAACTAAATTTTTGGGCTTGGTTTTAGCAATCAGGTTCATCAGTCGTTGCTTTTCCTTCGGGAAATGGCCCCATCTTTCATAGGTGTGCTGTTCCGTTAGGACCTGCATAGAGCTGACAATAATTTTAAAATCAGAGGGTTCTTTTAATTGATCTTCCAGCCACTCCCACTGGGTTTCACCTAAAATGGTGGATTTTGCATCTTGATCTTTTGCAATGATTTTATAGGCCCCGTCGGTATTCATCTCTTTTTTCCAAGGAGATTTATTCCAGCGAGTGTCTAAAACAATCACATGTAAACTAGGTGTGGTTGAGGCTCTTCGACCACGACCTACTTTTACCCCACCTAACATTTTAGAATGAAAAAGTCCTGGTTGATCCAAGAGTGTGGAATCTTTGATGTAGGGAAAGTGAAAAGCAAAGGATCTGCGAGCTTCAAGCTTTTCTAAATTAGTTGTGTCGCCATCATCAACGCCGTAATCATGATCATCCCAAGTGGCAAGAAAGGGAACAGATTCACGAAACTTTCTATAATTTAGCGAAAGTTCCATTTTTTTATATTGTTCAAAAATTGGTTTTTTGGCTGGCTTTGAAGCATAAATATTATCACCCATCATGATCATAAGATCGGGGTTTTGTTTGGCTAAGGAATCCCAAATATTTTGGTCGAGATCCTGATCGTGACAAGAGCCAAAGGTGATTTTTTCGGGAGCCTTAGATAAGTCTAGGCCCCTAGGAATTAAACTTAACTGATTGGGTCTTTTTTCAATGGAGGACTCAATTTTTGACTTCTCGATGGAAGAAGTCCCGCATGCAACTAGAAAACAACAGATGGAAAGTAGAGTCCACAATTTCATTTTTATTTATCCTCGCTCGGAGATGGGTTGAACGGATCGTTGTCCGGCACCGATGTATTCACTTAAGGGGCGAATGATTCGGTTGCTAGAGGCCTGTTCCATGATGTGAGCAGTCCAACCGGTGGTTCGAGCCATAACAAAAATGGGAGTAAAGAAATCAATTTCAAAACCCATCATGTAATAAGCTGGCCCTGCAGGAAAATCTAAATTTGGATAAATTTTCTTTTTTTCCACCATAACTTTTTCCAAAGACTCGTACATCTGCATCCACTTTTGGTCGTTCTTGATGTCTGCCATTTTTTGAGCGTATTTTTTCATTGTTGGAACACGAGAATCACCTTTTTTATACACTCGGTGACCAAAGCCCATCACTTTTCTTTTTTTAGCTAAAGCATCCAGCATCCATTGTTCGGCTTTTGTGGGATCAGCAATCTCAAGCATCATATGCATGACCATTTCATTGGCACCACCATGCAAGGGTCCTTTTAAAGCACCGATACCGGCTGTCGTCGCAGAATAAATATCACTTTCAGTGCTGGTCACAACTCGAGTTGTAAAAGTTGAGGCATTAAAGCTGTGCTCAGCATAAAGAA
Source organism: Bdellovibrionales bacterium Ga0074139 (assembly GCA_001464795.1). Taxonomy (GTDB): domain Bacteria; phylum Bdellovibrionota; class Bdellovibrionia; order Bdellovibrionales; family Bdellovibrionaceae. Next base: position 149,294 of record LNEB01000007.1, on the reverse strand, counting down.
TCAGGCTGACATCAAAGGCTTTAACCACTTCTTTTTCAGGAATCTGCCCGAAGCACATATGAAAAAAGTTTTCTGAAATGGATAAATCCTTTTTAGGGGGAATGAAATCCAAACCTTTTTTGAAGCGATAATCTGCTGCCACCATGGTGGGAATTTTCGCGAGCAATCGAACCGCTTTGTCATAATTGGTAGCGGGACTTGCATCCCAAACACGCTCATCTTCACAACCTAGAAAACTAACACCTGTGCGAACAGAATCCATGGGATGACATTTTTGAGGCAAAGCTTTGATCACACCTAAATTTTCTTTTGTAATGTCACGGTAGCTGCGCTCGAGGCTTTCGAACTCTTTCAATTGAGCTTTATTCGGTAGTTCATTTTTGTACATGAGGTAAGCCACTTCTTCGAACTGACAGTTTTCTGCCAAGTCTTGAACGGGGTAACCACGATAGATCAGGGAGTTCGTGTCAGGGTTCACTTTAGAAACAGAGGATGTATCAATCACGGCACCTTCGAGTCCCTTTTTCGTGTTGACCTTTTCTGGCTCGGGTACGTAATCCGGGTTAACGTAATCTTGACTCATAAATTGTCCTCCTCTTTTTTTGTTCGTTTTACTTCAGTTTAAAATTAAAAATATTTTGATCGAGCTGATTGTACTGTTCGTAGTTGGTTAAATCATAAAGTTCTTGCCGTGTTTGCATATCAACCACCACAGGTTCCTGGGAACCACTGGTTTGAATGGCAGCTAAACCTTTGCGAGCTGCACCCATAGCCAGTCTTAACGTGGTAACAGGGTAGATCACCATATTATAGCCTAAATTTTCAAGTTCGGTGGTGGTCAGTAATCTTGATTTCCCAAACTCAGTCATATTGGCTAAAAGTGGAGTTTTCACAGCTTTGCGAAACTTTTCAAATTCGGATTCATCTTTTAAGGCCTCTGTGAATATCACATCTGCACCAGCATCAGCGTAGGCTTTAGCACGCTGGATGGCCTGATCTAAGCCTTCTGTCGCTCTGGCATCGGTTCTTGCAATGATGACAAAGTTAGGATCCATTTTTCGAGCCTGATCGGCTGCACGAATTTTTTGCACCATATCGCTAGTTGTGACTAAGCTTTTTCCGTCCAGGTGACCACAGCGTTTGGGATTTTCCTGATCTTCTAAATGACAACCGGAAAGACCCAACTCGAGGAATTCTTGAATGGTGCGCGCTGCATTCATGGCCACACCGAATCCTGTGTCAGCATCAATAATAGAAGGAAGCGCTGTGACCCTAGCAATTTGTCGACCACGCTGAGCGACTTCTGTAAGGGTAGTCAAACCAATATCGGGGTATCCTAAGTCATTTGATAAAACGGAGCCTGATATGTAGACGCCATCAAAGCCCATTTTTTCGATTTGCATGGCGACCAGCGGAGAGAAAGCACCAGGAAATTTGAGTAACTTTCCTGATGCGAGCATCTTTTTAAAGGCACTTCTTTTTTCAAAAGGACTTTTGTTCCCAAAGAGCATTTTAAAAAATTCCTTTTTCGTCACGTTTATTGTTCGTTAATTTGTCCAGTGGAATCTGCACGTTCAATTGCTTGAGTTGCTCAGCAGTAAGCTGTGGCAAATTTTCTACCAACTGGATAAAACGATCACGCTCGGATTTTGAGATAATATCAGCTGTCAGCATGTCAAACTTGCGGATGTAGTCAGCGCGCTTAAAGGGCTTAGCACCGGCAGGGTGAGCGTTGGCCACACCTAATTCATCAATGATTTTCTCGCCGTTATTTAAAGTGATTTCCACTTTTCCACCAAACATTTTTTTGTTTGGATCTTGGTCGTGATAAGCAGCTGTCCATTTAGGATCTTCAACTGTTCTAATTTTATGCCACAATTTCACTGTGTCAGGACGTTGAGCGCGAGCGGGCTCATAGGAGTCTACATGATGCCACTTACCATCTTGTAAGGCGATGGCAATGATATACATGATCGAGTGATCCAGAGTTTCCCGGGAAGCTTGTGGATCCATTTTTTGTGGATCTCCAGCGCCTGTTCCGATGACGTAATGAGTGTGGTGAGATGTGTGAATCAAAACATCTTTGACATCATCCCAGTTTTTCACTTTTTTCCCCATGCGGAAAGCCAAATCAATAAGAGCTTGGGATTGGTATTCAGCTGAGTGTTCTTTTGTATAAGTCTCAAGGATGGCACGTTTTTCTTCGCCCTTTTCAGGAAGGGGAACAGAGTATTTTCCGTCTTTTCCATCCAGCATATAAGCAATCACAGAGTCTTCACCTTCATAAATAGGCGAGGGGGCCCCTTCGCCGCGCATGATTCGGTCCACGGCTTCAACAGCTAATTTCCCTGCATGGGCTGGGGCGTAAGCTTTCCACGATGAGATTTCACCTTTTCTAGATTGTCTTGTCGTGAATGAAACATGCACCGCTTGTTGAATCGCTTGATAAATTTGTTCAGTTGATAGTCCCAGTAATGTTCCGATTCCTGCAGCCTGAGCGGGACACAAGTGAGCAATATGATCTTTTTTATGTTTATGCAGACAGATGGCTTTTACTAAATTCACATGCAGTTCGTATCCCACCACAAGGCCACGAATCAGATCCATTCCTGTTTTATTTTTTTGCTGAGCCACTGCCAGTATGGGCGGAATGTTGTCACCTGGATGAGAATAATCAGCAGCTAAAAATGTATCATGATAATCAAGTTCACGAACGCCAGTGCCATTGGCCCAAGCGGCCCATTCACATGAAAAAGTTTGATCATTAGGCATACCGAAAACAGTGGCGCCGCCTGACCTAGGATGAGTCAAAGCCATAGCCCTTGCGCTGGCAACAGGTCTGCGGTTAGCAGCCGCAATGGCGACCGAGGCATTATCAATGATGCGGTTGATGATCATATCGATGACGTCTTCAGAAATTTTAACGTTATCTGTTGCAACCTCAGCCATTTTCCAAGCCAATTGATCTTTTTTTTCTAATTTTTCTTTTGATGGGTAAACGCGAACCGGGTGCAAACGCATAAAGTTCCTTTCAAGTAGGGGGATAAAGAAATTTGCAGTAAAAGCTTGCTGACGCTAGCCTAGAAAAGGCCAAAAGACAAATGGAACGCAGAGGGAGATTCTCCACTTTTTTGATTCAATTTAAAGCCAAATTCCAGGTTCAAAGGACCCACGGGCGTATTGATCAAAATACCAAATCCTGCCGCATGGCGGTAGCCAAAGCCCAAATCAAGGCCGTCCACTTCGATTTGTCCACCATCATAAAACAAAGTGCCTTCCACGATGCTAATAATGGGGTAACTTATTGTGGACCTGACCAGATACATTCGAGTTTGCTTGGTCATTCGGTCATCTACACTTTCTAAAAGCTCGCTGGACGGAAAAGCTTCGGATGTGGGATCAAAACCACGAATGGTGGACGGACCACCTAAGTAGAAACCTTTACGGTTATAGGGAACGGCCCCGTCAGATCGAGGGCTTAAGTTTTCTAAAAATCCATAACGAATTCCATTGGACCATGTGACCTTATTATCCCAAAAGCTTGCGTAGGCTGTGGCGCTGGCAGAGGCTCTGAAAAACTCAATGGTTTTTGTACTTCCTAAATCAGGATTTCCGTATTCAAAACTCATGCGAGATTGATGGCCTTTTCGAGGCCTTACTAAATTGTCACGAAAGTCAGCATCCAAAGTGATTCCTGTGGAGCCGATGATAGATCTTAATCGATCGGGCTCACCACGAATATTGAAATCCTCAGAGCTAGCACGGGTGTAAACGTCCCAAACTCCCGTGAGGTGTGATGTAAAATCTTTTTCGATAGACCAAGTCTGTTGAAGGGTTTCTGTGGCTCGTTCGCGCTCAAAATCTGTAATAGATTCCGAACGAGTTAAATTGAGTCGTCCTTTGTATCTGGAGTTAAACAAAAAAGGTTCGAGGTAACCCACTGTGACCCGGTTTTCAAGAAACTGAATATCAGAAATATTATAATTGCCATCCACACGGGCCGAAATACCACGGCCGGTTCCATAGATATTTCTGTAAGCGAGTCCTAAATAACCGCGAACTGTGATATCTCTTTCGTTTGTTAATCCTAAACCAATGCTTAATTTACCAGGGTTCGCCTCTGTCACTCGCACTAAAACAGTTCGCTTTTCCACTTCTGTTTTATCTTCAACAGTTCTTATGTCCACACTTGAAAAGTGGCCTGTTCTTTGGATTCTAGAAATGGACTCTTCGATTTTTGAGGGAGTTAAGATGTCACCCACTGCAAAATCCAACTCATTCAAAACAACGTAATCTTTGGTTTGTTTAAGACCCTCAATGTAAATACTTTGAACCTGAACCTTAGGGCCTTCAAAAATTTTATAAACTAATTGTGCTTTTGAATTATCTTCGTTGTAGCGAACCAATCCAATTCGTTCATTAAGAATCAACATTTCAAGGTAGCCATTATTTTTGTAATGATTTTTGAGTTTTACTAATGAATCTTCGATCTTGTTTAATTGCAGTGGTTCACCAGGTGTAAAACCCACCACTTTTTGTAAAATTTCATTGGAAAAGGCCTTGGTATTTTCAAAAAGAAAACCCTCAACTCGGGTCAATACACCTTCATCCAAATTGATTGTGATATCCAGACGGTCACGTTCATTGTTATAAATGGCTCTTGAGGATGTAATGTTAGCCTGCAAGTAGCCTTGGTTTTGCAGCAGTAGTTTAAAATTTTCTAAAGATCGATCAAGATCTTCTTTTTGATAAAATCGCTTTCGAATTAAGGGTTCTGCCACAGTTAAAAATAGTTTTTGATAGGACTCTGAAGATTTTGAGATTCGGCCTTGAACAGTGATTTTTTCAATTTTGACAACAGGTCCTTCTTTGATTTGAAAATTAACTATTTTCTTAAACGAAGTGAGATTTTTTTGTTCAGGCATGATTTCGACGCGGGCGTAGCCCTTTTTGAAATAATACTGCCTTAATCGATTTGTTAAATCTGATACCAAGTTCGTATTACCTAAAGTCACTTGCGATAGATCTAAGGTTTCATCCAAGCTGATCAAAGAAGAGAGTTGCGTGGATCCCGTAATTTGAAAAGTATATTGATGATCATCTTCGATTGTAAATTGAATACGAGCTTTATTTTTTTGAGAGTTGAGTAATACTTCCGGTGGCAGCCGCCTGGCCATAAAGGCACGCTCAGTTTTTAAAACTTCATCAATACGGTCTTGTAGTTCTTTTAGGCTGGAATCAGTTAAAATATCACCCAATAGTTTTTTAGTTTGTCGTTTCAATCGGCTCATGAGTTCAGTGTTTTTGCCAAAAAATTCGATTTCTTGAATTTGTGTAGGTCTTCCTGGTTTGATAATAACCTTCAAATCTATTTGAAAGGGCTGAGCTTCAGGAAACTCCACTTCGACTTCAGCCTCGATATATCCCAAAGAACGAAGGTAGTCTTGAAGCTCCTCAGCTTGCCTGACCAACCGATCAGGTTCGAAAGTGTCACCTTCTTGAACAGTCATGATTCTACGAATTTCGGAAGAACTGAATTTGTCAGAACCTAAAAACTTAAGTGATTGAATCCGAGATCGTGATTCCACTGTTATAATAACAGTCTTGGAATCTTTAACAGTAGCAACAACGGGATCGTACTGAGCATTCAAATGAATAATTTTTATCAAATCATCCACTTCACCTTGAGTTAGGTTTTCAAATTTTTGATCTCGCAAACTTTCCAAAACAGAATCTTTTAACTGGACTGGAAGTTGGCTCAAATCCACATTCCAGTTCGCCAACACCCAAATGGGCAGTAAAAAGAGAATCAGGAATATTCTCACTTGAACTCCCTAGAGAATTCAAGATCAAGACCCAAAATGCTAGGAATTTCTCTTTGCTCAGAGTTCGTCGTCGATTGATCAAATTTTCTAGTTTCATAGGAACCATTTATAGAAAATGCATCTGTTAATGAATATTGAATTTTTCCTTCAGGAGTTTTTTGATCTCCTGTCACAGGAAAGGCCACACTTGCACTTGTTTTTTTATTCAGCTTTCGACTGACTGTGAACTTCGGAACACTAATATTTCGAGTTGTATCGAAGGAATTGGACAGTTGAACATTGAAACCAGTGGCAGACTGCACTTTTTGAGAAAGTCCTGTGCTTTGAAATGCGGCTGCAAAAACTTCATTGGCCGTTTGAGTCTGCTGATCACTGGACTTAACATCAGCCAACTGGCTTGAGGTGACTCCAAGAGCAAGCAGTGAAGTTAAATCATTATCAGAAAGTGGTGGCACACTTGATAAACGAATGGTGGGCTCTTTAGCTGTTCCCTGAACCAATAAAGATACATCAAAAGTATCAACTCGGGTTTGTGCCGCAATAAAAAGTTCAGGATTAATTTCTCTGTTGTTATTAAATTGAATATTTGCGGTTTGGATCTCAAATGGTTTATCTTTAAAAAACAGCTGACTGCCTTTTAAGCTTTTTATTTGGCCAATTAATATTGGATTTGAAGGTGAGCCTTTAACACTTAAGGGACCTGTTACTTGAGCATCTAAAAGATTATTTTTAATTTGTACAGGTTTTTCAAAAGTGAGCTTTATGTCAAGTTCGATGGGTTCTGTCGTCACTTCTTTTAATTGTGTCGGTAGATAATAATTTTTTCTTACATTTTCCGAGTTGGCTTCACCACCAAACTCCATTTCTACATCCGCTGATTTCACTTGGTATTGAATGTTTAATAAATAAGGAAATTTTCGACCACTTAAAGTGATTTCCACATCACCTTTTGTTTTAACTCCATTGGGAATATTCAATGTCAGTTGCTTACCAGATGCACGAATATACAGAGGAATGTCTTCGTTACCTTGAATTTGAAGGCTTCCTTCTCCTGTTAGGCGACCACCGCCAAGCTCTGCAGTTATTTTATTAAACAAAACTCGAGATTGTGAAAAACTGGAATCCAAATTTAATTTTTCAACAGAGTGAGGAAAGCCTTTTACTTTTAAATAGGCATCTGTCACTTTCATTTGTCCAATTAAATTGGGTTTCGTCACAGGTCCTTTTAAGCTCGTATTCAATTCTATGGGTCCACTGATTTCATCAAAAGTGGGAACAAATATTTGCATAAGCTTTAAATCTGTTTGCGCAAGTATCTGCAAATCGAGATTTTTAAATGAAGAGTCTGTGGATCGGATCTCTAATCGCCCTTGGCTTTGATCATTGAGTAAAAAATTTTGGGTGTTAAACAGTCCATTTTGAACTTGAATCTCAATGGGCTTTTTATTTGATAAAGTGAGGCCTTGTCTTGTTAGGGATAACTGATCAAGTTTGGCAAAGCCACTGAGCTGAGTCCAATCTCCGGTCACTGATTCGAGCTGAATATCAGAGGTCAGCTGTCCTTGAGTTTCCTCGTTAATGGCGCCTGCATTAAATAGTGAAAGCCAAGGTGTGTAGTCCCATTCAAGTGATTTAAACTTGAGAGCCACTTTTTGGGAAATCGAACTGACTGGCCACTCGGCCAGAGTTTGAATTTTATTTCCAAAAAATAAACCCTCTAAAGTGGCTTTTGAGTCCACCAACTGAAATTTAAAATTTGAATTTGGTACTTCGTTTTCATTCAAAATCATTCTGGCAATTTGTCCATTGATCGTTAAATTAATTTTAGATAAAGATCCTAAAATTTTTATCTGGGAATTCAGTTGTCCTGATAGTGGCCAGCCAATTCTGGATAAGTTGTCGCTTTCCTCAAGTCGAACATTTTTCAAATTGCCGATTAAGTTTAGATTTTTTTCTGAGTCGATATTTCCATTGAGTACAAACTGAGATTCATTTCGTAACATTTCCAATTGTTGAATTTGAAAATTTCCATCAGTGCTTGTGATCGTAGCCCTTAGAGATTCAAGAACTTCGCCTGCTAATTGAGGCTGAACAAATTGGGCTTGCAATTTTGTATTCAATTTCCAAAAATTCAGTGGTCCTTCAAATTCCAAATCAAGTTGGCCTTTTCCAGCGACTTCGATTGGAATTGGCACTGGTATTAGTAAAATCTCTTTAATACTTCCAAGATCAATATTCTGTGAATTTAATTTTCCTTGAATTCGCGAGTCATTCAAATCAACTTTAATTGCACCTTTTATTACAGAGCTTTGTAATTGAATTTGTGATTGAGGCAAGAAAAGATTTCCATCTTTATAGTCAATTTTAAGATCTGTATCACCAAGATAAAAATCACTGATGCTGGTGGATTTTGTTTTGGCTGTTAAATTAAAAACAGCCTGTGATGCATTCCCTTCAGTTGTTCCCGTAATTTGTGAAACACCCAACAGATTAAGCCCTGATAAATTTTCAACATCGCTCCAATTCAATTGATTGGCTAAGTAAGAAATATTAAAGCCCTTTGAAAATGTAACACGTCCTTCTGCTTTTCCAGATGACTGAGGCATGAAAAGTTCTGACTTGAAATCAATTTTTTCAAGATCAACATTTAATTCGCCACGCCCCGATAATTCTTTAATTTTTAATAATTCCCTTTTTGGAAATTGTATTTGAAAATTATTAGTTGCAACTTCAAATTTACAATTAGCAGTAATGTTTTTTAGTGTGGCTTTGCAATCGGCTTGCCCTTGAAGTTGTCCAAACACAGGGATATTTTTTAAGTTTAAGGATTGAAACAACTTTTCATAATCCAGAGATTTGACTTTGACGGTGGTGGTTAATGGAAACTGATCTGTCAGTCCCAATTGAGTGCCTGTGAGTTCTATTAGACCTGCAGGATGTTGTGCTTCAATTTTATCAAATTCAATTTGTTCATTCTGAAATTGACCTTTGATTTCCGCATTCCCCACTTTAAATTTTTCAATTTGTACATTCTGGGTTTTAATTTGAAAATCAGATTTCCATAAGTCGTTAGGTGTGGGTTTCCAGCTTCCTTCAGATGTCAGCAAACCTTTTAATTCTGGAATACTAATGTCAGCTGATATCAGTTTTAAAGCTCCTTTGATTTCATCCAAAGAAATTTGACTGTTCCAATACATTTGAGTTTGCAGATCGTTTTTTTTCTTCCCTTTTTTAAGTTGGCCTGAAAGGTTGAACTCCAAAGTTCTATTTTTGAGTGCAAAGTTTCGAATTCGAAAGTTGTCAGGAGTTACTACTAGCGAAAATTGCAATTCTGTTTTTACAAATTGCTGAGGGTCCCACGACGTCGTGATTTGTGGCGCATTGATTTGGGCTTGAAAAAGATTTGGCAACTTTAAAAATTGCACTTCCACGGGGGATAGGGAAAAACTTCTTCGGCTGAGGGGATCAAAAATTTTCAGATTCAGATTGTAGATATTAAGCTGTTCAATGGGTAATAGCTCAAGGGGTTTAAGATACTTTTGCCAGTCTAAATCAAGCGGTAAGTTAGAATTCGCTGGAGTCTCGTTTTTCCATTTGTAATTGATCTGCACCGAAGGGGACTGAATATTCACTTCGCTGATTTTGAGTTTGCCTGTTAGTAATGCAAATAAAGCCAAATGAGCCGAGACTTCTTGAACTTCAATGTCAGAGATAAGGGGCTGGAACTGCACTTTTGGTTTTAACTGGACAGAGTTCAACCGAACTCCTAAGGGCCAATAGGTCAACTGAGCTTGCGTGATTTTAACTTGAAAGGGTCCTTGTTTTTTTGTGATCTCTTCAATTTTCTGCACGGCTAACTGAATCAAGCCAGGCGCCACTATTTGATTAAATAGTGACCCAAGAACAATCACCAGTAAGGCAGGAGTAAAAAGAATCCAAAATGTTCTTCTCACCCAGGAGATCTCCATAGACTGATCAGTTCACTGGCTTGTCGGTACAGGGGCCGGCTCGAGAGCAAAGTTTCGAGCACTTCCAAAGCTTTTTCTTTTTGATGAAGTCCGAAGTAAGCTTGGGCACGGGCATAGCTTGAGGCAAAGAAAGTTTCAGGATCTGCGTACCAGCGATTTTCTAGAATAACAAGTCCCTGTAATACATCCACATAGCGATGCAATTTTAGTAAAATTTCGATTTCAAGCCAGTCACGGGCTTGCTCGGCTGTTGGGTCCTGATGAATGAAATGAAGAGCTGAACTCCAGTCTTCTAAGAAACAGCAGAAGACAGCTAAATCGTAAAATAAGTGGGGATTCATTTCCCCTTGCTTTTGCAAAGAGTTACGTAGGGGGTCAGGAATTTCCAATTCTTCTTTCGGAAACTCAAGTTTTTTATCAGACTTTCTTTGTTCTCGAAGTCTGGCCTGTAACTTTTCAAGAGCCTGACTTTCTTTAAAAAGCTTTTGTTCATTTTCTATGTCTTGATCGAGTGGAAATTTCTTTTTTAGCCGAGCCAAAACTTTTAGCTCTTGCTCTCTTAATCTTTGTGATTTCCAAGTTTGTAGCTCTTCAAATAAAAGGTCTCGCATTTGTTTAATTTTGCTATGAAGATCATGACGAGCTTTGAGTTTAAGTTCATCGACAGAATCGTAGAGCACTTGCCATCCCATTGATTTGGCTAGCAGGTGCAGTTGATTTTGTGTCTTCAAGGTTTCGTACAAAAGTTCTTTTTCTTTTAAATTAAGCACAAGTTTTTGATGTTGAATCCAACTCAGGATCACAATCCAAGGCCATTTTTCTTCCGATCTTAGCCAAGGTTCGAAGCTTGCTTTCCAATCAGTCCAAACGGGTGTGAGTTGTAAAAATCTTTGTGCAGTCGCTTTTTTGCTTTTAGAATTGGAAGTTAAAGCTTGAATCAAGTGAGGCGCAAGTTCACTTAATGATTGACCTGATTCAAGATGTTTTTTGAGTTTGAGCTCAAGCGATGGGTCCGTCAAAACTGGCAAAAAACCCTCCTGGTTTTCGGGGTCAATATCGGAAGCTTTGACCCACTCAATATTTTGCCAGTTTATCTAGATAAAACCGAGGCTTAACGGATTGCGTTATTTCTGATTAACGCGCTCGGAATACTGTCCAGTTTCTGTATCGACTTTTAACAAATCGCCTTCAGAAATGTGCAAAGGAACCAGGACCACGAGTCCAGTTTCCATGGTTGCAGGCTTGGTTCCGCCAGTGACGCGGTCGCCTTTCATACCAGGATCAGTCTGAGCCACTTTCATGTTCACAGTTTTTGGTAAATCAATTCCCACTGGACGATCATTAAAATAAAATAAAATAACTTTCAGATTCTCGACTAGATAAAGGGATTGATCACCAACGTCCTGAGTTGTCATTAAAGTCTGCTCGTAAGTGACCTGGTCCATAAAATTATAACCACTGTCATCTTTGTAAAGGAAAGTGACTTCTTTTGTTTCAACATTGGGAACGGGGAATCTTTCGCCCTGTTTGAAAGTCATCTCGCGGTTTTGCCCTGTTAATAAATTTCTTAACTTTGTTCGGGTAAACTGATTTCCTTTACCAGGTTTAACGTGTTGAAAATCCACAACAGTGAAAGGCTCATTTTCCATTAAAATTTTAAGACCTTTTTTAAAATCTGAAAGTTCGTACATTTCATCCTCTTTTCGATGTTTCGATAGGCAAGATACCCGAGAGATGAACTTAATTTCAAGGAGTAGGGGACATTTGGCGACTTCTGACCGCTTGCAGCATAGCGTAAAGCTTGCGCACTTTTTTCTCTTTAGCGATGCGCTCGGCAAGTCCACGGGGTTCTGTCACATTGGAAACCGTTTTAATTTTCGATGCGGCTAATTGGCTTTGAGCTTTTTGAATTCGAGCTTCAATGTCAGCATGGTGGCCAAATTCAGTGCGCATTTCTAGCAATAAATCGATGCTTTCTTTGTAGTCTTTGCGGACTAAAAAAGCATCCACTAGCTGGAGTAATCTTTTTCGACTTTTTTCTTGATGGTTTTCTGCTGAAATTTTTTGGTTTTTTTCAACTTTTTTCAAGTCTGAAAGTTTGGCCATGGAAAAGGTATCTTCTTCAAATTCCAAAGCGGATGCAGTTTCTAATTTCTCGATGGCATGCTTGGCTTTTGCCGAATAGGGATTTAAAAACAAAACCATTTTAAAAGCTTTTAAAGCCTCAAAAGGTTTTCTTAAGCTTAAATAAACGTCACCTAAAAGTTGATGGGCCAAAATATTTTGTGGTGAAAGTTCCAGAGCTTTTTGCAACGCCAGTTCGGCCTCTGAAAATTTATTTAACTTGAGCTTCACTTTTCCTAAAATAACAAACCCACTGGTAAAAAGTGGATGACGCTGCGTTCCCTGCGTCAGCAGTTCTTCCGCTTGTAGATCCAGCCCTCGTTCCAAGTACGCATCCGCTAGTGGTGCAAAAACCTGTGAGTGGGGGTTGTGCCTAAGAAGAGTTTGATATTTTTCGACTACGTCAGCTGAAACCATCATTTTATTGTGACAGAAGTCCTAGCTGCATGCAATGAATGAGAGATGGAAAAAGTGATTCTGGGTTTGGACCCAGGAACCCGTTTTGTTGGTTATGCTGCTCTTCGACTTATCAATAATGATATCGAAGTTCTTGGCCATGGAGTTATGGTTCCTGAACATCCTGAAAATGCGGTGCCCGAAAGACTTTTCGAATTGGGTCAATCCTTCGCACAAATTTTAAAAACCTATCAGCCGCATGTGGTCGCCATCGAAAAAAGTTTTTTTCACAAAAATGCGGACACTGCCTTTAAGTTGGGACAAAGCCGCGGTGTTTTTATGTACGAAGCCCGAATTGCCAACGCAGAAATAGCTGAATACGCTACGCGTGCAGTAAAAAAATCTGTGACTGGCCAAGGGGATGCCGATAAATTAATGGTCGAGCTGGCGTTAAAGAATCTTTTAAGAATTAAAAAATTTGATTCCTACGATGCTTCTGATGCCTTAGCTTTGGCCTATCATCATGTGCTCGAAATTAAAAAACAAAAACTTTTAGCGCGGGCCATGAGTTTATAAAAAAGGACAGTCTTTCATGATCGGAAAACTTTACGGTAAACTTTTAGAAATTGAATCCGACCATCTTATCCTCGATATCCAAGGTGTTGGGTACGAAGTTCATCCTCATGCTCGTGCTTTGATCGATTTGCAGTCACAAGTGGGGCAGATGTGTGAGCTGTGGATCTACACCCACGTCAGGGAAGATGCTTTACAGCTTTTTGGCTTCCTTTCCCTATTTGAAAAGTCTTTATTTTTACAGCTTCTAAAAGTCAGTGGTGTGGGCCCTAAACTTGCGCTGAATATTTTGTCAGGTGCTAAAGCCACTGAAGTGGCCAACTGGATCGAACGTGGGGATTCCAAAGCTTTGTCACAGATCCCTAAGGTTGGCAAAAAAACAGCCGAGCAAATTATTTTAACTCTTCAAGGAAAATTAGTTCGCGTTGAACCTGTCATCAATCAGGAATCGGCCAAGTTTAAAGAAATTCACTTCGCTCTTGTGAACTTAGGATTTAAACCTCATGTGGTGGAAGAGTTTCTTACCCAATTACCAAAAGACATGGGCCTTGAAGAAGGCATCCGGCTTGGGCTCAATCAACTTTCTAAAGGCTAAGGATAATTATTAACATGACTCGAATTATTGAAGCAGCTCCTTTGGAAAGTGAAAAAAGCTGGGAAAATATATTAAGGCCTACTCGCTTTGAAGATTTCCCCGGACAAGAACTCACAAAAGAAAAACTCAAAGTTTTTATTCAGGCTGCTCTTTTAAGAAAAGAGCCATTGGATCACGTTCTTTTCAATGGTCCACCGGGCCTTGGCAAAACAACCCTTGCTCAAATTGTAGCCCATGAACTGGGAGTGGATTGTAAAGTCACCTCTGCTCCGGCCCTTGATAAAAAAGGTGAGCTCGCGGCACTTCTGACTTCTTTGCAGCCAAACTCAGTTTTGTTTATTGATGAAATTCATCGATTGAACACTCACATTGAAGAGTATCTTTATACGGCCATGGAAGATTATTATATTGATATCGTCACCGGCGAAGGGATTGGGGCTCGCACCATGAAGTTTCAATTGGTGCCCTTTACTTTAATTGGTGCCACAACCAGGGCCGGACTTTTGAATTCTCCTTTCCGTGATCGTTTCGGCATTGTGGAAAGACTCCAATTTTATCCAAGAAGTGCACTGGCCCAGATTCTACAAAGATCCGCACAAATATTAAAAGTCAGCATGGATCCTGCAGGCGGAGAAGAAATTGCTAAACGCTCTCGGGGTACACCTCGGGTGGCCAATCGATTACTCAAGCGAGTTCGGGATTATGCTCAAATTAAAGGTGATGGAATGATCACTGAAAAGTTGTCCAAGTACGCACTTGATCAATTGGGTGTGGATCATAACGGTTTAGAAAACATGGACCGAAAAATCTTATTTTTGATGCAAGAAAAATATGGTGGTGGTCCGGTTGGTATCGACACGTTAGCTGCTGCCTTGAGTGAAGAAAAAGACACTTTAGAAGAAGTTTACGAGCCCTTTTTGATTCAAGAAGGCTTTATTCAAAAAACTCAAAGGGGTCGCATCATCACTGAATTTGGAAAATTACAAATTCAAAATCGGGAAGTGATTTTAGAATGAGAACGCGAAATCCAGTCACCATTGAATACACCCGTGGACCCTTTGTTGAAAATTCTCATCAGCTGATTTATGTGGTGGTGGATAGTAAATCACAAGTTTTGGATTTTCATGGCAATACTGATTTTGTTGTAGTTCCAAGATCTTCAGTCAAATGGTTGCAAGCCATTCCGTTTGTGATCTCAGGTGCCATAGAAAAATTTGGACTAGGAGAAAAACATTTAGCCCTGGCGTGTTCGTCTCATAAAGCTGAAAAATTACACTTAGAGGCTTTAAAAGCATGGCTACAAAAAATTGAGCATCAAGAAACCGTGCTCGAGTGCGGACCTGCAGCACCCACGGAAACTTCTTTATCCCATAATTGTTCTGGTAAGCACTTAGGTTTTATTTCTACAGCTTTAATGCTGAAAATGGATGTGAAAAAGTACACGGATTCTTTTCACCCCATCCAAGAGTTGCAGAAGAAAACCATGACAGAAATTTTTTCCATGGATTTTTCTAAACTCCCCCATGGCGGTGATGGCTGCGGAATTCCCACTTTTGGGATTCCTTTAATAAAATTGGCCATTGGAATGAATTACTTAAATAGAAAAGATATTTCCACGCCGCACCTTTTGGCTGCCCAAAGAATTTTAACGGCTATTAAGAATCACCCTGAGTATGTATCGGGTGAAAATGAGCTCTCAGCAAAAATTTGCCAAGCCACTCGTGGTAAGTGCTTACTTAAAACGGGTGCTGACGGAATTTATACAGGACTTGTTCCTGAAAAAAGTATTAGTTTTGCTGTGAAATCCATAGATGGCCATAGTCCTTCCACTGAATTGATGTGCCTTGAGATTTTTAAAAAATGGGGTGGCCTTTTCCCTGATGAATTAGAACTGCTTAATAAGTTGATGATAACGGACGTTCTTGATTCCCGCGGTGTCAAAGTGGGGCAAGTACGATTTCAGCCAGGAAGTTTATAATGTTTTTACAAAAGACGATTCGAAAATCGACGCAAGTGAAGGGAATTGGAATTCATTCCGGTGATCCCTGTACATTGACGTTTCGCCCGGCGCCTGCTGACACGGGAGTTTATTTTATTAGACGTGATTTGCCAGGTGGTCCTTCTTTGAAGGTCACAGCTTCAGCTGTCGAAGCCACATCCTATCAAACAACTATTGGTGGAAGTGATTTTCAAGTGGCCACCATCGAACATTGTGTATCAGCTTTGTCATCTCTAAGAATTGACAACTTGTTCATCGAACTCGACGGCCCTGAAATCCCTATTTGCGATGGTAGTGCTAAAGATTTTTTAAAAGCCATTCAATCTGTGGGAACCATCGAGCTTGAGGCTCCCAGGAAGTATTGCTACATCACGGAACCCATTCAGTTAAGCGATGGGGATAAACACGCTCATGTTTTGCCATACCATGGTTTACGCTTAACAGTGACCATCGATTTTCCTCATCCTGCCATCGGAAAACAAACTCTAGATATTGATGTGGATGAAACCACTTTCGAGCGTGAAATTGCTCAAGCTAGAACTTTTGGATTCTTAAAAGACGTGGAAGCCTTGAAGGCTCGTGGTTTAGCTAAAGGTGGAAGCTTTGATAACGCCATTGTTCTAGATGATCTAAAAGTCGTTAACCCAGGCGGTCTTCGTTGGGTGGATGAATTTGTTAGACACAAAGCCTTGGACGCCCTGGGTGATTTGGTGACTTTGGAAATGCCACTGATGGGGCATGTGGTTCTTTATAAAGCAGGCCATGATTTAATGAACAAACTAGTTCGTAAAATCAAAGATTCGCGGCAAAGTTTTAAGCACGTGGAACTGGGCTATTAATTACTTTCTAAAGCAACTCAGTGAATAAACCTGTCCACCTTTAATCTCAAAAATAGAGGTCAAATTATTCGGAGCCAAAGTGGCTTTGCTGGTTTGACCAACAGCCGAATCTGCACTGTTTACGATTTGTAATAAAATGGTTTCATTCATTTTATCAAAAGTGGCTGCAAAATAGCGTTCAAATAAAAGACTTTCTAAAATGATGTAATCTTGATTTTCAAATTGAAGAATTAATTTTTTTTCGATTTCTTCATAGGGTTTTTCATTTGTTGTTCCCCTAAACATTGCCATGCAGTGAACTTCATAGCCAAAGCTTAAAGTGCTAAAAACAGTGATCAACAAAATCAAAAAAAATTTCATAAAGTCCCCTTAATCCTTTTAAATCATCATTTTTGTACATTTTTCAACTGAAGGGGTTTTTAATGCATCACCGCCACAGTCCTTTATGTCAATTGACGCATTGCCTTAACGGTGGTACAACCCCACCCAGCGATCGGGGGAGATCTTGAATATTCATCTCATTATCTTGAGCCTTTTTGTTCCCATTCTGGCCTTCTCTCAGACCACCAATCCTCTTAAGCAAGAGCTCCGAGTTGAGCTCGAAGAATTTTCTGAAAATGATGACCGAATGTACAATGCAGGTGTGGGCTACACTTTGATGGGCCGAAGATTTGATGATCCCTTTGTGAATTCAAGATGGGGAAGATCCATAATCGAAGCGAACATCGGCATGAAGTACGAAGATTGGTTCAAGGCAAGATTATCAGCTGTTCAAATTTTCACTTCCGGAGCCGTGGGCTACCAATTGGGAGTCACTGAAGCTGGAGCCACAAATGGTTTATTTTTAGACGAAGCCAGTGTTTCGATCATGCCTAATGATTGGTTAGAAGGTTCGGCCGGGGTTTTAAGTATCAGCTACAATCCTATTATGTCTTTTTTCGGTGGAGCTGCTCAAACGGGTGGAATGATTTCTTTTGATCACAAAAATGACAATGGTTTGAAATTGAGTTTTGATGTGTCTCAAACGATTCCGACTTCAATTGCGAAAGGCAATATCATCACCGATGAAGGTACGAATCCCTTACTCACTTTAGCCACTGCCTATATTGATTTTAAAAATGAACCGACAGGTTCCAGAGCCCGTGCCAGTGTCACACATTTTGAGTACACAGATTTGTCCACTGCAACGGCCAGTGATTCCTTTCGAACAGGCTCAACTGTTGCTGGTGGAACCAACTTTCAATTTGTTCACGAATTTAGGGGCAAAGAATTAGCACTCGGTTTTGAGCAAGAATTAGGGATCAGTCATGAACTGAAACTTAAAGGCAGTATTATTAATAATGAACGTGCTCCTGAAGAACTCAGAGACGGAGAGCAAGTCAAACTTGAATTCGAACGAAAATTTAACAAATGGAGTTTAATTCCCAGCGTGACCCGGTTTCGTATTGAAGGAGATGCTTTGCCATCTTCTTATTCTGTCAGCTCCTATGGTTATACGAACCGTGATGGTTACTCGGTCGCTATGAAGGCTGAAGTTCCTAAGCTTAATTTTAATCTATTTGCTAGCTACACGAATGCGACAGCCATTAATAAAGATGGTGAAAATTTAACCGTATCACAAAATTCAACCTATCAAGCCGACCGAGAGATTTTCACTCTTGGAGCAGAGGTGACCTATGACATTTTCTAAATTCGTTTTTTTATTACCAGTTTTGTTTGTTGTTGGTTGCTCGACGGAATCGACAAAAAATAAAGATGTCGGTTTTAATGAACCTAACCGTTATAAGGGCGTAGGAAACTTTCGAATTGATGCGATCACTGCCAATTCCACTGTGAATGCCGAGTATAACAAGTATTCAATTCTAACAAAAAAACTTTTCAACTTTAAAGCATGTATCAAAGATCCCTTGTATGCTGCAGTTCAAGCGGCTCTTCCCTTCGCGATTTTGGATGGTCAAGGTAATGAGGAACGTCAACTAACTGATGACAAGGGTTGTATTTATTGGTCAGAAACTCATTCATTTCGCTTCATTGACCAAGAATCGTATATTAAAATCCGCAGAAGAATTATTTCAAAGAATTTTTATAAAGGTTATGTTGACGCTGAAGTGGCGTTGAACCCATGGGCTGATGGTGGAAGTGCCATTCTTGATTTGCGCTATAATGCTTTACCAGCGAATGCTGAAGTGATTGATATGCAGGATTTATCAATACGCGGCCAGCAACTGAGATCAAGTGCCGACCCTCAAGTCCAATTAAATCTTAAATCCGTGTCCTTTGATTTTATTGGTCTTGATTATGACAACTATGAAGTCACTCCTTATTTAGGTCTTAAAGTGGCTCACAAGTATCAATTCCGAATTACGCCTTCTTTGATCAGACGAACAATCAACCGCCTAGTTGTGCCAGAAGTTCTTAACACTGGTCGAATGAAAGCCGTTCTTGTCATTTTAAAGGAAGACTCAAATCCTCAAACTCAGTACACAATGAAAAATGTTGTGACCACGGCCGAGTTTGTTGGTGACCTCGTTTACGGTGAATTGACGGGTGATGCTTCAATCAAATTTAACAGTGTAGCCGAGCTTACTTCCAGAACCATAGGTCTTGTGACATTGGTGCCATTGGATGATCTTGAAGGTTTTCCGAAAGTGAGCTTCGTAGGCCCATTGGCTCCAGGTTTATTAAAAAATCTAAGTTTAAGACCGATTTCTCAAGACGCACTTTCATTGCACAAAAACTATCAGTTTCAATTGGCAGAAATTCAAAAACAAGTAGTAAAACCCACAGAGCTTTTCGCCAAGCACTCAGGATTTAAGCCAATTGATTTTGTGACGATTGGTCCCCAGTTTCAAAGAAATAATCGCTTGAGTTTAAAATCTCAAATCGAAAACTTCATTAAAAAGCCAACCAATCAATATTCATCAACTTATTTTGACCTTGCTTTATCAATGTGTGCCCAAATGTACTCTCAAGTTCGTGGTCAGGATTATGTTTTTAATAATTGCCTAAGACACCCTCAGGCTTACGTTAAGCTTGTTAAAATGAAGTTTGTTGAAAAACTCAATTCGACAAAGCCCATTCCTGACGGCATTCCAACCGTTGATAATTTTAAAATGGCGACATCCATGTCAGTCAGTACCTCCACATCCACTGCCATGGGAGTTAACTTAAAAGCGGGACTCGCTCAGCCACTGGGTGGGTTAGGTGTTCTTAAGTTTTCTTTTGGGGCTGATTATTCTTTTGGAGCCTCAGCAAAAAAAGACAAGAGCCAATCCACAAGCGTGTCACGAGAAAGAACAATCACGGCAGAAGGCAATCAGTTCATCATTGATGCCGTTACCCGTGAGTGCTTTGCAGCGCAAGTTCCAGATAGCAACAATTCAATAATTGCAAATAACAGATCCGCTCAAGGTGTTTACTTTTGCTCTCAAGAAACAAAAAATGAAAAAATCAAAGAGAACTACTACCTCGTGAATTCAAAAGTAGGAGTCGACGGTTCACCTTTCTCTGATAATGCATCGAATGCCTCAACGGGCTGGAGAATGATGATTCGTGGTTCAGAAACTAAGAATTTATTTGCGACCCTACTTGAGGATTCATTGATTGAGTTCGTACTATTCAAACGTGATCAATCCGAACTCGATGTGGCTTCCCAATTTAAAGAACTTAATTTAGTTGTCGACAGTCATCAAAATGAGCTTTTTCCTGGTCTCGTATCAGTGGAAACTCGCTAAAAACGTAAGATAATCAGCCCCGACACGAAGCATTAGCAGCGGGGCTTTTCTTTTAATATTAAAAGTAGCAAGATCTCACAGTTCTTACCTATTCCCAAACTCAAGGAGTCAAAAATGATTATCGGAGTCCCTAAGGAAATTAAAATTTCTGAAAATCGCGTCGGTATGACTGAAGCCGGTGTTAAGCAACTTGTTAAAGAAGGGCACACACTTTTTGTTGAAAAAGACGCAGGTGTTGGCTCAGGAATCACCAACGAACAGTATGAAAAAGCGGGCGCAAAAATTTTGAGCACAAAAGCAGAAGTTTACGCGAAAGCTGAAATGATTGTGAAGGTGAAAGAACCCCTTCCCGATGAATATGAATTATTAAAAGAAAATCAAATTCTATACACTTATTTGCACTTAGCTGCTGAACCTAAATTAACAAAAGTTTTAGTCGAGCGAAAAGTAAAAGCCATTGCCTATGAAACCATTCAATTCCCTGATGGATCTTTACCATTGCTAACACCGATGTCTGAAGTGGCTGGTCGCATGGCCACACAAATCGGTGCTTTTTATTTGCAACGTGATCACGGTGGAAAAGGAATTTTGATGGGCGGAGTCACCGGTGTTAGGCCAGCGAAAGTCACCATTATCGGTGGCGGAGTCGTGGGAACCAACGCGGCTAAAATGGCCATGGGTCTTGGCGCTAACGTGACAATCTTAGATGTGAACACAAAGCGCCTCGAATATCTTGATGATGTTTTCCAAGGTCGATGTCAGACGCTTTTTTCCAATGCAAAAAATATCGAAGAGTCTGTGAAGGATTCTGATCTATTAGTGGGCGGAGTTCTAATCATGGGTCACAAAGCTCCGACTTTGGTTAGTAAAGAGCTTGTCAGCGCCATGAGCAAAGGCTCTGTTGTTGTGGACGTAGCTGTGGATCAAGGTGGTTGTATCGAAACTTGTAGACCCACTTCCCATCAGCAACCCACCTACGAAATTGACGGCGTGATTCATTATTGCGTTCCCAACATGCCAGGAGTTGTGCCTCGCACATCCACTTATGCATTGACGAATGTGACTTTGAAGTATGCATCCATGCTAGCGGCCATGGGAATGGAAGACGCTTGCGCCAAGGACAAAGCCCTTTATAAAGGTGTGAATGTGTACGGTGGTTTTGTGACTTGTGAGCCTGTCGCAAAAGACCTTCACATGGAATACAAAGCTTTTAAAATTTAATTAAAAGATTTTTTTACCCTTTGCTTCCAATTTAAA
This sequence comes from Bdellovibrionales bacterium Ga0074139, assembly GCA_001464795.1. Lineage (GTDB taxonomy): Bacteria > Bdellovibrionota > Bdellovibrionia > Bdellovibrionales > Bdellovibrionaceae. Next base: position 127,984 of record LNEB01000007.1, on the reverse strand, counting down.
ACATTGAAGGCAAAAATGAGTGAACAAAACTAAAAATGTCAGTCCCCCGAGGCTTAAGCTAAAGGGGACTTTTTTATTTGTTAAATCAAGCACGTTTAGCAAAAGCTCCAGTTGATCCAACAAAAATTCAAAGGCCCAGGCCGCAGGTTTTAAAAAACTTAAGACAGCCAGTGGAAAAAGCACCCAACCGATGATGGGGGCCACAGTTATATTTAAAATTAAAGACCAAAGACTCAAGTGTGATCCAAGTAGGCTCCAGCTTGTAAAAAAAAGAAGATTTTGTGAAATTCGAAATCGATCTTGGGGGGCCATGATTAATAAGAAGCTAGCCAACCAACTGAGCCAAAACGAATAGGAAAAGATCCAAGCGGGCTGTAGAGCTAAAGAAAGCATTCCTACCACCCAAGTTTTTTGATGCGGCAATGTCTTAATTCTGTTTTGTAGACACAGCGCTAAGCAAGCTCTGGTTCCTGGAGCCGAAAAACCAGTCATGGCGTTGAAGGCCCAAAAGAGACTGTACTTCGCCCACTCTGGAAGAAAAAAAACTTTTCCTAAAAGCCAGCCAATGACTAAGAAGTGGGATCCTGAAACCACAAAGATGTGAATCAGTCCTGAGGCTTTAAGCGAATGACTCCAGGTGGGGTTGGCGTGCAAACCCTGTCCACAGACTAGGGCCTGCCAAATATCTTTGTAGTCATAGGCCACGGGTGAACTTGCTAAGCACATTTGATGAAGGAAAAAAGTGTGCTGGGAGGCCCAATCAAACACATTGAAGGGGTTTAAGAAGATTCCTAAAAGACAAAAAGTCATAATGATCAGCATGGGATTTTGTGCTGCAATTAAGCAAAGAGTGTCTTTTAAAGCTCACTTCAATGGCTAGAAAGTGGATGTCCGAAAGTCTGCTTGTAAGATTCATTTAAGATTTTTTAATCCAGGCCTTCCAATTCCTAAGTTTATCTAAATATTTCATGTATTTAGCTATGCTTAATACTTATTCAATCAGCTGAAACCCTTGATTTTGAAACGGTCCAAGGTCAAGTTAGGGGGGTTTTAAACATTTCATGTGGATATCTCTCTTGAGAGAAAGGAAAAGAGCGTGTCATAATGATGAGAGATTCTCCAAGGAAAGGGCGAATTCATGAGATGGACTTTTTTAAGCCTGGTTTCTTTTTTTACATTTTTCTCTGTGGTGGCCGTTAGTGCTCCACGTCCCAGCAGCATGAACGCAGCGGATTTAAAGGCTGAGTTAACTGGAAAAGACTATAAAAAGCTTTCAGAAGATGATTTGTACGTGGAAATACTATCTCGTTATCAAAGAAACAGCATCCATGACATGAAGGGAGCGGCTCAGTACTTTTTGGGTCGATATCCAAGCAGTGTACATGCTGATAATGTGCTTTATTTAATGGGCTACAATGCGCTTGAAAGAAAAAAATACTCTGAAGCTCTTAGGCATTTTGATTTGTTACTAAAAAAATATCCACTTAGTAGTAAAGCTGTTTCCGCAGAATTTGCAAAAGGAACAGCCTATAAACAAATGAAGATTCCAAAATTAGCACAAAACTCTTTTTTAAAAGTCAGAAAAAAATATCCTGGAAGTCCTGAGTTTTTCAGAGCCGAGAGCGAAATTAAACTTCTTTTGGTTAAATAACTTAGAATGTTGAAACTTTTATTTCGTTTTATTTTCATAATGCTTGTTCCCAGTCTTGTCATGTCACAAGTGGATGAACCTGATTATCAAAAAGAAGAGTTATTCTTTAAAAATTATCAAAAGTTTAATCAGTCTCCCACCCCCGATGCGGCTTGGGATCAAGTGGTTACTAATTCGCAAGTCCGAGTCTATGAGATTCTCAATCAGGATACTTTGTGGGATATTTCTGATGTTTTGTTTGCTGACCCTATGTTTTGGCCCAAAATCTGGTCTCTTAATACATCCAACATCTTAAATCCCCATGAAATAAAACCGGGTTGGAAAATTAACTTTCGTGCAGGCACTTTGCTGAATGCTCCTGATTTAGGTGTCGAGCCGGGTGCAGCTCCAGAGGAAAGTTCTGAAATATTAGTTGATGAGTTTGCTGATTTGAAAATGCCACCGAGAATTAACTATCCTCCTTTGGCTGATATTCCTCCGAGTCTACCGAATTATGTTTTTGTAGAGCCCAAGGCGACAAAAGTGCAGATTGTAAAAAATCAAACCAATGAAATCAGCAAAATTCCCCCTCTTCCGTTGCCGGTTGAAATTTTTGAAAATCAACCCAGTGTCAGCGGTGAAATTGTGGAATTTGAAGATGAAGCTCGAGTGGCTTCAGTGACTCATGATTTGTATGTAAAATTAAATAATGATTTAGGGCCTGGGATTTATACCACAGTTAAAAGAATTGAAAGATCAAACTTTGGATTTGTAGTTGTTTATGGTGCTGAAATTGAAGTGAAGCAAAAAATCAATGATGCAGAAAATATCTACCGAGCCCGGGTGAATAAGATGATCAATGTGGCGGAGCTCAACGATCTTGTGATTCCAGGACCCATTCCCATGGCCGATATTTCAGTTTCTGATGTTTCTAAAGAAGCTCCGCTTGTGAAAATTATTGGTGGCTATAGATCTCCTACGGATTCTGTTTACTCTGCCTATTCCATTGTCTTTTTAAATGGAGGAATCTCTCAAGGACTCAGACCCGGGGATACATTGAAGATTTACCAAGATCCAAAATTAAGAACAAATAATACGAAAATTAAAAAAGCATTTCGTAATGTAGGAACTTTAAAAATCTTGAGAACTCAATCCAATGCTGCGACAGCCTATGTTCAGGATTCGAGCACTGAGCTACGTTCAGGAGATTTTGCTGGATATTTGATGGATGATTCGAATTCCGGAGTCAATGCTGGCAGTGATGCGGATGACTTAACTCTAGAATAGTCAGGACATTTGCAATGCAAGTGACCTATGGAACTTTGGTGTTTTCTTCATACTTTTCAGGCTTCAAAAGTTAAATATTTTTATCTTTCACGGATGATTGAGGTTTTAAAAAATCGCCTTTCACCCCTTAATACAGTTGATGATCTTAAAGCTCTTTTTTTTAAAGACTCATCGGAGACGCAACTTTGGTGGGAGTCTTTGGTATTAGATTCCTATGCGTTGTTAGTCAGTGAAAAAAAAATGGCTGAGGGCCAAGATATTCATTATGCACTTTTGGGTGATGCTCATTATCCAAAGCTACTGATGCAGATTTCAGATCCTCCGCTTATTATCAGCTATCAGGGACCCATTGAAATATTGAATCAAAAAAAATGCCTCAGTGTGGTGGGTGCCAGGGAACCCCATGAATTGACCAAGCAGTGGATGCGGCAAGAGCTTTATCAATTTTTAAAAACTCAAGATGTGGTGACCATAAGTGGAGGAGCGCGCGGAGTGGACGGGCTTGTTCATCAACTATCACTTTTTTTAAATAAACCCACGGCCGTGGTGCTTCCTTCAGGGCTGATTTTTAAATATCCTGATCATTGGAACCAAACTCGAGATCATGAGCAAAAAAATCTTATCTTTTTATCTGAAATGCGCCTTTCAGCCAAAGTGGCCAAGCAAAACTTTGCCTGTCGAAATCGAATCATTGCAGCCCTTTCGCCTTCACTGCTGATCATGGAAGCCAACGTCAAAAGTGGAACATTGATCACAGCTCACCGTGCACTGATTGAAAATCGTCAACTTCTGGTGCTTCCAGCCCATCCCTTGCAAATGGGTTTTGCAGGATCATTGGAACTTTTGGCACTGGGAGGTAAAGTTGTTCGTCATAAAGAAGACCTAGAGAGTCAATTTTAAGAATCTTAAATTTTACTAATTTCATCCTATCTGCCTCTAGATATATGATTTTAACTTCATGTCTATGGGTAGTTAGGCTTAAAGTTTAAACAGAATATTTAAAAAAAATGAAAAACAATGAAAAAAAGAATTGTGAAATGCCTCAAGACCTGAGTATCATTTCCGTAGGGAGGGGCGATGTGGTCAAGGATGACCGCTGTGGTACGGACGCTACGACATCGCTCTGTTTTTTATCAATTCCAAATCTTTTTAATCGAATACAAAGCATAACTACCAAAAAGAAAATTAGGACTCCAAATGGCAAGGGCTGCTGGCAATTGACCACTTCTTGCAAAGCCTTCGGCTGAAATGTAAAGCACCCAGTAAAGTACAATCACAATTAAACACAAAACAAAACCCGACGACTTGGCGGTTCTTTTATTTGTTTGAATTCCAAGACCCACGCCCATCAGGCCAAAAATAAGGCATAAAACAGCAATGGCCATTCTTTTGTGCCACTCAATTTGAACTTTGATCATTTCTTTTGGTGGAAGGGGCTCATTGAGTTTTGTTAAAATATCACTCAGAGTCCACGAGGGAGCTGATTTTTCACGCTCGCGAATTTCAAGGGGGTCATTCAGTCTCACATCAAAAGTTTCGAAATTAATTTTCGTATGACTCTCGGCTTTCCTGTGTATGGAGCCATTTTCTAGAATCAGAGTGGCTTTGTGGCCAGGAAGTTTTTCATCTCTTTGTAAGACTCCTGTCTTAGCAATAATCGTGAGTGGTTGATCAGGATCTCTTTCGTCATAAATAAAAACGTCTTCCATTTTATCTGTGTTGGAATCAATGCGGTTAGCGTAAACGACAAGATCAAAAAGTCCTTCAGAAAAAGTCCCTTGTTTAATGGTGGCAGCAGCTTTTGTTTGTTTCAAATTACTAAATAAAACTTCAAATTGCCTGTTTCCCCAGGGAGCCATCTCAAAGGATGTCTGTGCGGAAAAAAGTCCGATCATCAAACTCAGAACAAGGGCAGGGGTCATGATGGGCCATAAAGAAAGTCCACAGGCCCTTAGAGCTAAAATTTCAGAGTCATAACTCAACCGATTGTAAGTCCACAGAATGGAAAACAAAAGACTCATGGGAAATAAAGCGGGCAGAAGTGAGATGCAAATAAACAAGATGATTTCTGCTAAAGTGGCCACATCTACGCCGTGAATCAAAGCGAATTCCGTCAGCCTCAAGACCTGAAACATCAGAATAATCAAAAGAAAAACGGATAAACCCAGAAAAAATCCGGGAAGCATTTCTAGAAAAAGGGCTAGTTGTATTCGAAAATTTCGCATCTCTAACGAAAGTTTAACCTGATTCAAGGCTGTCGTTGACCTCTTTTTCAACCTCCCCGACAATGATCGTATGCTGCGAATTCTTCTCGTCTATGATAACTTCCAAGAGCTGACGGCCGTCGAGCTGATGCTGAAAAAAATCGGCTTTGATGTGCTTGGTATTACAAGTGAGTTTTCACTTCCTGAACAGCTGCTAGCTTTCAATCCTCAAATCGTCATCGGACAAGGTCGAAGTCCTAAAATTAGCACTTCAGGAGTGGGGCGAAGACTTCGTGAGTCTCAAAGGTGGGACGGACAAAGCATTCTTATATTCTTTGCCGATGCAAAGCCTCAACCCACAGAGATTTTAAAAATGCGAATGGATGTGGGGCTCGAGCACCCTGTGGCTCCCACTCAACTGGTGCAGGTGATTTCTCAGTTAGCAGGATTGGATTCCAATCAATTGCTTGATAAATTAATTAAGTCCATGAATGCGGATGGATCCATTCGTGAACCTGATAGCAGCAGGGAAGGTTCAACAACTCAATCAGGTTCAGACTCAGTTTTTGTCAGTGGATCATCGGGAATGCCACCTGCCGAAAAAGCTCAGGTTATTTCCAATAAAGAAAACTCATTTCCTGTTACACCTATTCAGGATCCTTTGCTTCAGGAATTAGAAGATATGTTAACTGGCAAGCCAAAGGCGGCAGAAGCTCCTCTTTTGCAAGATTCGAAAAGAGCTCAGGTTTATGCTAATATTTTAAAGAATCAACCCCCCTTAGAAGGCGGAAGTTTTACCAAACGAGAGGCTAAATCACGCCTCAGGGATCTCGTTGACCCTTTATTGAAAGAAGAACTTAAGAATCAGGACGATTTGCGTCGAGATTTTGTGAAGGCTTTGTTCAAAAGAGGGACTTGATCTACAGTGGCTTTTTAAGCGAAAGGAATTTTGCCATGGGAACCGGAACACAACCAGTAACTGATACAAGCTTTGATAAAGACGTACTCAATTCATCTAAACCAGTTTTAGTTGATTTCTGGGCCGAGTGGTGTGGACCTTGTCGAGCTCTTGGACCTAAGCTTGAAGAAATTGCCTCTGAGATGGGTGAAAAAGTTCAAGTTGTTAAAATCAATGTGGATCAAAATCAAGAAACGCCGATGAAGTACGGCGTTCGTGGAATTCCTGCTATGATTTTATTTAAAGGTGGTCAAGAAGTCGGACAGCTTGTTGGAAACCATCCGAAGGACACCATTGTCGATTTTATTAATAAACATTTGAGCTAGTTTCTGCCAAGACTGACATCATGTTGTCAGTCTTAATACCTTGCTCGACCAATCTTTTGTAAGTGGCGTGATAATTCGTAAAAATCTTACTGGAATACTCCACAGGCTTTTTCTGTTGAGAAATCAATCTTCTGACGTTCTTGGGTCCCATGTTATAAGCAGCAATGTAGCGGTAAGATTTGGATTCAAATTTAGCTCGTAAATAATCCATATAAGCCACACCGATTACGATATTTTTCACAGGATCTTTGAGATCACTCGCACTGTGATAAGGAATCTTTACTTTTTTTGCCATCCATTTTGCAGTTTCAGGACGAATTTGCATCAAGCCAATTTCGCCCACTCCACCCAAGGCAAGAGGGTTGTAAGAAGATTCCGTCTTAATAATGGCGGCTACAAATATAGGATCAAAATTATACTTTGAACTTTCATTCAAAATGGTGCGAGTAATTCTGTAGGCATGAGCTTTGTGATTTTTTGGCAATTGCTTCAGTACTTCTTGATAAAGTTTAAAATGCATATTGGAAAGTTGTTCTTTATTTGAAGCTGCACTTTTCTTATATTGTTTAGAGCCTAGAAGTTCCCGGGCATGTTTCACCCTTTGCGACTCATCCACAGGTTTTAAACCCATAAGATCCTCTGGCATGAATTGAAAATTTTGAAATCCGACCACCAATACCGTTAAGCCTGTGATCATGAAGGCTTTCATTTGCTTTGTATCCATTTGAGTCTCCCAACGTACAATCTATCGATGCAGTTGGTGTGCCATTAGCTAAGCTCTTGAAAGCACACAGATTCTCAAAAAAAAACAATTGGTAAGAGGGTATTATAAAGCAATGGTAGCGGGTGTTCATGGAAACACTGACAGCAGTCGGTTTTCTAGACAGTGATTCAAAGTGAGACTAAAAGATGTATCGCCTGAAAGCCACGCTGGAAGCCAGTCCCAAACCTGTCATTGTGGTCAACATGCTAGATCCCCCGTAGGAAACAAGCGGTAAAGGAATTCCCACAATGGGAAGAAGTCCTATGACCATGCCGATATTTACGAACATATGCCAGAACACGTAGAACAAAATTCCCACGCATAATAGGGCTCCAAATTTATCACGAGCTCCGGATGCAATTCTGACGAGTGTATAAAAAAGGCCAGCGAATAATCCTAATGTTAAAAGGCTTCCGACAAAACCCCACTCTTCACTTAAAACGCTGAAAATAAAATCCGTGTGTCGTTCGGGTAAAAACTCCAGCTGAGATTGCGTTCCATTGCGGTAACCTTTACCAAAAAATTGACCACTACCAACAGCAATACGGGATTGAATGCTATTGTAGCCTGTTCCCCTGGGATCATTATTAGGTGATAAAAAAGTCAGAACTCGGTTTCTTTGATAGTCATGAAGGCCGTACTTCCATGCAACTGGGATGGCGATGGCTAAGAATAGCGCAGCTCCCATAATAATAGATCTTCTGACTTTACAAAAAATAATCATGGAAACAGAGACAGCAGTAATCATCATGGAAGTTCCCAGATCGGGTTGTTCGACGACAAGGCCAAAGGGAAGGGCCAGAAGAAATAAAGGCAGTGCGAGCTCTTGAAAACCAAGACCCTTACCGTGAACACTATAGCGAGATAAACCTTTAGCAAGAACCACAATCATAGCCAGCTTCATTGTTTCTGAAGGCTGATAATGAAAGGGTCCCAGGTCAATCCATCTTTGTGCACCCAAAGCCACTTTTCCAAATAAAGTCACATACAGTAAAGCACCCAAATTTAAAAAATAAACCACGTAAGCGATCCGGTTCAGTAAACTGTAGTCCATTAAAGTCATCGTAAAAAAAACAGTCCAACCAATGCCTAGCCAAATTCCTTGATTAATAAATAAGCCCGCCACATTTTGATCTAAAGGTCCGTGGGTCGCGCTGTAAAGATTGATAAGGCCTAAACCGTGCAGTCCAAGAATTAAAACAACAAGAGTCCAATCCACTTTATGGAAAAAACTTTTTTCTCCTGTGACTAAAGAAATATCCATATTAATCGTCCTCTGAAGCTGTTGGTTTTTCCACAGACGGTGCTTTCACTTTTGCTATTTTTTTACCTTCTTCAATGACCTCTGGATGATACTTTTGAAAGTAGGCTTGAACCACATCGCGGAATAAAGGAACAGCTCCGGTGTTTCCATGGCAAGAGTGTTCAGCAAGAACGGCCACAGTGATTTCAGGGTTGTCGGCGGGTGCATAACCAATGAACCATCCATGATGTCTTTGTTGCATAGGACGAGAAGTGCAATTGGAATAAATTTGATCAGCCGAAAAGCTCATCACTTGTGCTGTTCCTGTTTTACCAGCAAAGGGAACTCCTGGAATTTTCCAAAACCGTGCCGTACCAGCATTGCCATTGGCCACTCGGCGCATACCTTCTTTGACGATCTGAAAGTTTTTCTTGGAAATTTGCACGCCGTTGGCTTGGCGCTCTTGAAGATTTCTAAGAATTTGTGGGTAGTGCTCTTTAATTGTTTTACCGTCCATGTCTAAAATCTTTTGAATAACGTAAGGTTTAACCACTAAACCTTCTGTGGCGATGGCATTGTAAGAAACGGCTAACTGCATAAGTGAAGACGCCACAAATCCTTGCCCGATGGCCGTGGATAGGTTTTCTCCAGGTTGCCAATCTTCACCGATATTATCCTTTTTCCACTTTGAACTTGGCATCAGTCCCGGAACCTCAAGTTTGAGTTCCACTCCGGTTCTTGAGCCGATTCCTAGAGATGACATATAATTAAACATTTTATCCACACCCAGTGCGATTCCCATTTTGTAGAAAAAAACATTGGAACTTTTTTCGATGGCTTCGTAAACGGTGATGTTACCATGGCCACCTTTATTGTGATCATGATAAGGTCTTCGGCCAAAATAAAAAACGCCAGGTGCGCTGACGATGGTGCTATCAGAGATTTCATTTTCCTGCAGTGCCGCTAGTGCAATCAGGGGTTTAAAAGTCGAACCAGGGGATGCGTGATCTTGGATGACTTTATTTCTTAATGGCTTAAAAGGATCACTGATCAATTTTGTCCAAGTGGCCGAGCTGATGCTTGTGGAAAGTTCATTGGGATTAAAAGAGGGACCGCTGACCCAAGCTAAAATTTCACCGTTGGTTTTCATAGCTACAATGCCGCCAATTCTTTGATTGGTTTGCATGGTTTTCCAAGCGGCTTCTTGGACTGTTTTATCTAAAGTCAAAACGGCATGCTGACCGCTGATGGGCTCTTGGTTCTTTAAAGATTCCGAATACAAATTGGGAGAAGCTGAAGAAACCGTTTCACGGCCATGGGCGTCCACTTGCACAAGTCTCACACCGTCTCGACCACGAATCGTCAGCTCCAAGGTTTCTTCAAGGCCATTTTTACCAATGATATCACCTTGCTCGAAGCGAATTTTCCCATCGAAATCCTTATTAAGCTTAGGAAGTTGTTTTTTTGATATTTCACCGACGTAACCAAACAACTGGGCCCCGTTTTCACCTAGGGGATAATTTCTTAAAATGGTTTCTCGAATTTCAAGACCTGAAACTTCCAGTCTGATTTTTTTCAACCGAATCACTTCTTCACGAGATAAATCTTCTTTTAATTTTACAGCTGCAAACGCTCCATTCACGCGGCGGCTTCTTTTGATTCGCTCAATCACCCGTTGAGGCTCTAGGTTAAGAATGGGTCCCACCACCTGGCTGAGCTTTTCGATATCATCAATGTACTGAGGCAAAATCACAGCTTCAAAACCCAAAAGATTTTGCACTAAGATTTCCCCATTACGGTCCAACATAAGACCGCGAGGAGCTTTAATTTTCATTTCTTTAAGACGGTTTTTATCAGAGAAGTCTCTGAGCTCGGCACCATTAAAGATTTGTAAATACCAAAGCCTGACAGAAAATAAGGAAATGGAAATAACAAGCAATAAATAAAAAAGCCTGTACCGATCCCAGTACTCTTTGGCTTCATCAGGATTGTTAACGTACTCATTCATATTCATAGCGTGCTGTATCCATATAGATTTCAGGGGCTTTCGTGTACTTTTCCCATTTTTTCAGTAGCCAATAAAGGGGAATGGAAAAAAGAGGTGTTAATAAAACTTGAGTCAATCGATCAAAGAATAAAATTTGTGTAGGGTTCGATTCGAGCAATCGAGATGTGCAGTAAAATAAAACATGAAACAAAAAGGATCCACCAAGATTGAGTAAAATAAAATAACTGAGGCTTTCAATATAAAAATTATCTTTGAACAGAACTACGATCCAAAAATAAATGAAAATGACAGTCAGAAAAACCCCGATACTAATAGAGCTTAAACTGCTAGCGGCGATGGCTAGCAAATAAACCAAAACCAGTGACTGGGGCTCACGCCTGGCAAGAATGACGTAATTAATTACGCATAACCACAACAAAGGTGGAGCGAGCTGACCCAAAAGTTGAAACCAAAAAACAGTTTGAAAGGCGGATAGAAAAATAATGATTAAGACCAGGCCAAACAAATAAACCAGTTTTCGTCCTATGAACATTACTCGGTCCTTGGTGGCTGATCAGTGGCTGTGGTCACTGACGTCACCGGGGGGCTTAGATCTTCACCCAAGGAATTCACGACAACAAAAACCTCTTCCACTTCGTTGGGTTCAACAATGGGTTTGAGTTCAATTTTTAATGCCACGCTGTAGGCTTTATTTTCCACTTTTTCAACCACTGCCAGCGGAAATCCCTTTGGAAAAACATTATCTAAACCACCGGTCACAATTAAATCACCGGGATTCAGTTCAATATTTCGGTCCGTGTATTTCAAAGAACAATCGGAACCGCCGTTGCCTTCCACATAACCTTGAGCTCGGGTTTTTTCGACCAGTCCGTCAATGACAGAGTAGCGATCTGTGATCAGCATCACATGGGAACGTTGAGGCTCTACCTCTAGTAAAGTTCCTAAAGCACCTTTTAATGTGATGACAGCTTGCCCGCGCTTGAGTCCATGATCAGAGCCTTTATTCAAAGTCAGGGTATTGTAATCGGGAACTAAATCTCGGCCGACAACACGGGCTGTAACCATTTCCATTTTTGTTTTTTGTTTAAACTGTAAAAGATCTCGCAATCGATTGTTTTCAAGCTCCAGCTCGCGAAGCAGCATGAGTTCTGTTTTGAGTCGATCATTGGATTCACTGAGCTGTTCGTTCACAGATTTAATATTGATCAAATTAAGATAATGGGCTGTTGTCGAGCGAACACCGTAACTAAAATTAAAAAATAAATCTTGAGCCAGTCCGGACACAAGCTGGAAGGGTTGTTTAATCCAATCCGTTTCGCGGCCTTTTTGCTCCATATTGATAGAGAGCAGGGGAAGTAAGCCCGCGATAATAACAAGTGCTACCTTGCGCCAATTTAAATTCAAAAATATCAAACTTCACCTCGAGACTCTCATGCTAGCAAATGAACCAGAGAATTCAACTTTTTCTCTTGAAATTAATGGGTGTTTGTCGTGTCATGAGCCCTTGCAGTTTTCTTAGAACTTTTAAGGAGTGACTCAAGATGAATGATAATTTCTCAGATCAAATGAAAAAAGCGGTTTCCAGCAAAAAGTTTTCCGTCAAAAAAATTGTGGCCAGCATCCTTTTTGGTGCCATCGTTATGGTTTTCGTTTTTTACGGATTTGCCACTCAGGGTGTTAGTGACGGACATGTGGCCGTCGTCAATCGCCATGTTCTGACTCAAAACGATCTCAAGCGTGAGCAGCGCCGAATCGAGCAGATGTATCAGCGAATTTTTGGCAGCTCCATGGATTTTAGCTCTCAGCGTCAAAACATGATCCAAGAGGCCGTACAAAGTTTGGTGAATTCTGAGTTGGTATCGCAAGCGGCACAAAAGGAAGGTCTAGCAGCCACCAATGAGGAAATTGCTCAGTTTATCGTGAAAGACTACACCATTTTTCAAGTGAACGGAGTCTTCCAAAGAAATCTTTATTTTCAATTCCTTGAAGGCAATGGCTTTACTCCCACGGAATTTGAATCTTTAATCCGTAAAGAAATCGAATCTCAGCGCAGCCGGCAAATTTTTGAACTTGGTAGTGCGCCCAATCAATTGGAAGTCGAACAGCAAAGAAAATTGAAAGAAACACAAGTTGTTTTATCTTATGTAGAAGTAGACCCCAAAGCCCTAGAATCTCAGGTCAAGACCACTCCTTCAGAAATCAGCAAAGCTATGGAAGACAAAGCTTTTATGACTCGTGTTGAAGACGAATTTAAAGCTCGGAAAAATCAGTTTGATCAAGCCGAGCAAGTGAAAGCTCAGCATATTTTGATCAAAACTGTACCTGGTGATGTGATCAGTGAAAAAGCAGCTCTTGAAAAAATTCAATCCTTGAAAATTCAAAGTGAAAAGTCTGACTTTGGAACTTTGGCTGAAAAAAACAGTGATGATCCCGGTTCTAAAATTAAAAAAGGGGATTTGGGATTTTTTGGTCGCGGACAAATGGTTCCAGAATTTGAAAAAGTGGCCTTTGAACTAAAACCCGGTCAAGTTTCAGAGCCTGTAAAAACTCAATTTGGTTATCATCTGATTAAAGTGAATGATAAAAAAGCAGCTAAAACGGCGGATCTCAATGATCACAAAAATGAACTGGCTTCCCAGTTATTAGCTAGGGATTTGATCAATCAAAAAAAATCGCAGATCAAAGATGTATTTGAAAAAGGCCAGGACGTGGCAAACTTTATGAAATCATTGAATCTGTCATGGAAAGATTCGGCGGCTTTTGATTTGTCTGATGACCGGGTTCCTGATTTGTCAGATAAAGTGATGGAGCATTTGTTGGAAATTATGTCGAATCCTAACATCAGCAAAGTGATTCAAGACGGTGACAAAACATTGATCGTGAAGCTCAAAGAAATTAAAAACAACAAAGTGGCAACAAAAGAATTATCAGGTGACACTGAAACTCGTGTTCGGGCCAATGAAGCTTTCAGCGAGTGGCTGCAAGCCTACCGTCAGTCAGTGAAAGTGGAAATCAACCCTGTTGTCTTCCAGTAAATAGCCATTGTTTTTTTTCAGAGAAACAGTTTTTTTTCTTAAAATTAAAAATCCCCAAAATGAAAACATTTTGGGGATTTTTATTAAATTGAAAGTGACTATCCAAGGTTCTATTCATTCTGAATCGGGAATGATTTTAAATCTTAAGGACCTCGATTTCGCACTTGATGCCGTTAAAAAAAACTTCTCTGTGCAACCATCTAAAAAAGTGGCTTTTGCAAAACTATATAATCAGTTGCAAAACTTATTGGGTGATTATTTTTATTCACTGGAATTGTCATGGGATCAAAGAAGCTTTTATAAAAGTAAAACACAGTCCTATAATACTTTAAAAACTCAAAGGTATTTTCAAGAAGCTGATGGTTTTGTGAAGCGAGAAGTGCTTGTGAAGTTTAGAAATAAGAAGATTTTTGAGACAAGAATTAGCCACCCAGAATTGGGTGGCCATAGAATTCTTTAATTACTTTTTGGCAACTAAGTTTAAAGTCAGTTCGAATTCATCGTTGATCATTTTATCGCCCAAGTTCTTAAAGAACTTGCCTGATCCGTACTTAAGACCCCATTTTGTGCGGTCCAATTTTAGATTAGCAGTTCCAGTGATCATTCCTTTGTCCATTTTCACAGTGGCAGGAAATTCGATGGGCTGAGTTTGACCGATCATAGTCAAAGTGCCTTTAACTAAAAGCTCAGTGTCTGATTTTTTTTCAACAGATGTGAACTTGAAAGTGGAAGTCTCGTTGCCTTTTTTAGTCACAGCAAAAAAGTCTTCGCTTTTTAAGTGCTCCATTAATTTCTTTTGGTAATCAGGGCTGCTAGCCAAATCAAGATTGGTCATTGAATTCATATCGACCACGATGTTTCCAGATTTGATGGATCCATCGGCCACTTCCACAGTGCCTTCTTTTACGGAAATATTTCCGTCATGGGAATCACCAGTGACTTTAGAGGCTTTCCATTTAACAGAGCTAGCACTCGAGTCGATTTTGTAAGTCTCAGCTTTTGATTTAGCGGCTTTGTTGTCTTTTTGTGCGAAAGCCACGGGGCTTAGCAAAGAGCAAACGATCAATGCATTCGTGAATACGTTCATTTTCATAGCAGGGGTCTCCTTTTAAGATTTCAAAAATTGTGGATCGAAACTCTCGGGAAGTAAATCAGAGAATCGATACATCTTTTCTTGGCCTTCTTTATTGGAGATCGTGACCAGTGTTGTGGAAAGACAAAATTCAGATAAAACCTGTAAGCACAGACCACAGGGTGGCCAAGCCTTTGCGCTGGAACTCACTACATACACAGCCTTCAGCGGCATTTTTGCACCATTGCTTACGGCCTTTAGTACAGCTCCTCTTTCAGCGCAAATGGTGCCTCCGTAACTGGCATTTTCCACATTACAGCCTGATACAATTTGATCGTCCTGTGTCAAAATAGCTGCCCCAACCTGAAATCCTGAATAGGGGGCGTAGGCTTTTTTTCGAACAGCGAAGGCTGATTTTTTTAGTTTTTTAAAAACGGTGGGAGATAAAGCTTTAATTTTTTTTGCAGTCATATCCTAAATTTTGAAGGATCCTCGACAACTTAATCAAGGGTAATCCAACGATGCTTGATAAATCCTCTGACTCAACATGTGAAAATAAAGCGTGGCCGTTTTTTTCAAATTTGTAAGCGCCCGCACAATCTAAAGGTTGATCAAGGCTTACGTAGTCTTCGATTTCTTTTTTAGAAAAAGCTTTCATTGTCAATTTTGTTTGGTCCACATGTTCAAAAATTTGTCCGTCACCCACAACTGCGATGGCAGTCAGTATTTCGTGGGTCTTGTTTTGTAAACTTAGAAGTTGTTCCACTGCTTTTTCAAAAGTCTTAGGTTTGCCTAAAATTTTTCCTTCAAAGCTGATCAGCTGATCGCCTCCAATCACGACCCAGTCTTCACGCTTGAGGCTTAAGGCTTTTAATTTTGCCAGTCCCGTAGCCATGGCCAGGGGAGAATGAAATTTCAGTTTTTCCAACTCCTCGTCGATCAATGGTTTTTTTGTGTCAAAGCTCAGGCCTAGGCTTAAAAGCTGAGCCTTTCTATAAACAGATTCGCTGGCCAAGACAATGCGATGCATAATTTCCTTTTCCCCCATTGGTGTGGGGTCAAGAGGTGTTATAAACCCAAACAATGGAAATGAAAACACTTCCCGACGTGGCCACACCTGAAAAAACAAAAAATTTCTCAGCCCTCAGTTGGGTGGGCATGAATCATATTCAAATGCCCCTTCGTTATCAAAGCCAAACCTTATCAAGTCGTATGGCCGTGTTTGTGGATCTTAAAGCGGGATCCCACCGAGGCATTCATATGTCCAGGCTTTATCAAATCGTCACCGCAGAATTTTCCGAAAAAGATCTGACCACGATTTCTTTATCTCAGCTTGTTTTCAATCTTAAGGAATCACAAAAAGGAATATCTGACTCAGCTAAAATAGAAATTCATTTTGAACTTCCATTAAAAAGAAAATCATTAAAAAGTGAACAACTGGGTCAAAGACTTTATCCTTTTCAAATTTCAGCAGAGCTTAAAAATAATCAGTGTCAAATCCGGTTAGCGTGGGAAATTCAATACTCATCCACTTGCCCAGCCTCAACAGCTTTAAGTTTAGAGCTCTGGAAAGAGTCCGCTAAAATTACAAATTTATCAGCCCTAGAATGGTTGGAAACTTTAGAAAAAATGCCAGCCACTCCGCACGCTCAAAGATCTGTGGCGAAGCTTCAAGTGGAATTGGCCAGTGATCAGGCTTTGGATTTGGAATACTGGATTAAAAAATCAGAAGATGTATTACAAACTCCTGTGCAAACCTTGGTGAAACGGGTGGACGAGCAAGAGTTCGCCAGGCTGAACGGGGAAAACCCCTTGTTCTGCGAGGACGCGGCCAGGCGCATTCAGCAGTGGCTGGATCGGGATCCGAAGGTTCTTCATTATACGGGAAGCTTTGAGCACCAGGAAAGTCTTCACCCCCACAATGCGGTGGCAAAAATTTCTAGCTGAGAATGATTCTTATTTACTTCTAGCCACTCTTTGATTAAGTTGAGTCCCTATGGCTGATTTCCGAGTTCTTCCAAGACAAAATGATGACGAAATCATTCTTTACCAAGATGATTTCAGCGAAGATCAGTTAAAAGCGATCATTCGAAAAATGAACCTGAAAGTCACCCAGCAAAGGCTGCTGATTTTAAAGGCCTTTCATGATGGTCGAAGACATGTCACAGCCCAGGAACTTTTCGAAAAAGTAGTGAAAAAAGATCCCTCCATTGGCTTTGCCACTGTTTACCGTTTTTTACGCAATATGAATGACCAAAAGCTTGTGACTGAAGTTCGCATGGGTGGCATGCCCGCCCGTTATGAACTGACACCTCAGAAGCATCATGATCACCTGACTTGCGTTGAGTGCGGCGTCATTGTTGAATTTGAAAATAAAACCATCGAAAACTTGCAAGAAAAAGTGGCTCAACAATTTGGTTTTTTACTGACCAATCATTTGCTGGAACTTTATGGATTATGTCCTAAGTGTCAGTCAGCAAAACATTTAAAAAATTGATAAAAAGACCTTAACTGTGTCATCTTCAATCCCATGAAAGATTTTGAAGGCATCATTGTTAAGGGCGCCAAAGAGCACAACTTGAAAGGTGTGGATGTTAAAATTCCACGCAATCAAATCACTGTGTTTACAGGACTCAGTGGAAGTGGAAAATCATCGCTGGCTTTTGATACCATTTACGCCGAAGGCCAACGTCGCTACGTGGAATCTTTATCGGCCTATGCCAGAAATTTTCTTGAACAATTAAAAAAACCAGATGTGGAATCGGTCACAGGATTAAGTCCAGCCATCGCCATCGATCAGAAATCTGTTTCCTCTAATCCCAGATCCACAGTGGGAACCGTCACTGAAGTTTATGATTATCTAAGATTGATGTACGCCAAATTAGGTGTGGCCGAATGTCCCACTCATCACATCCCACTTTCCAGCACCACACCTTCGCAAGTTTTAGAGGAAGTCAAAAAACTAGGTGAAGGTTCCAAATTTTATATTCTGGCCCCCATGGCCCAGGGAAAAAAAGGGGAATTCTTAGCTGAGTTTCAAAAGTGGGCGAAATCAGGATTTATAAAAGCTAAAGTGGATGGTCAGTTTATTGACTTAGCGGATGCGAAAAAACTGCAAAAAACAAAAGCTCACGACATTGACCTAGTTGTGGATCAGTTGGTTTTAAAAGATTCACTGATGAAAAGATTAGCAGAAAGTCTTAATACAGCTTTCAGTCAAGCGAACGGCCGAGTGGTAGTTGAAGATCAAAAGGGAAACCGTAAAGCCTATTCCCTGCATTCCAGCTGTCCTGCTTGCGGGTTTAGTTTTCCTGACCTTGAGCCCCGACTTTTTTCATTTAATAATCCACGCGGAGCTTGCCAAACATGTAATGGTTTAGGTACCACGGACCTCATTGAAGAAGAGGTCTACTCCGAAGGGGAAGTGGGCAGTAAAAAATTAGATAAAGTGAAGTACACTTTTAAAAATGCGACTTTAAATAAAGAACAAGATGATACCATCGAATTTGAACCCGAACTGACGTCGTGTGCGGATTGTGGCGGGGCCAGGCTTAGACCAGAAGCTTTGAATGTAAAACTTTTTGATAAAAACATTGCTGAAGTCTCTCATATGTCCTGCTGGGATTTTAAAAAGTGGATGGAAGGTTTGCAGTGGGGCACCAAGGACAAATTGGTCGCTGAAAAAATTCAGAAGCAAATTCTTTCAAGACTTGAGTATATGATTCGCGTGGGTACGGGTTATTTAAGTTTAGACCGCAGCACTCACACACTTTCAGGTGGTGAGGCTCAGCGCTTAAGGCTTGCCACCCAAGTAGGATCCAGTTTAATCGGTGTGCTGTACGTGATGGATGAACCTTCCATCGGACTGCATCCTAGGGATCATCACAGGCTGCTTAAAATCATCGGAGAATTGAAAGACCGTGGAAACACCGTGGTGCTGGTCGAGCACGACGAAGACACCATTCGCTTTGCTGATTTTGTCGTCGACATGGGACCGCGGGCTGGAAAATTAGGCGGGGACTTGATTGCTCAGGGTACACCTCAGCAAATTGAAAAAAATCAAAACAGTATTACCGGCCAGTACTTGTCTGGAAAATTACAAATCCCCATGCCTAAAAAACGCCGTGAAGGCAGTGGGAAAAGTATTAAATTATTTGGGGCCTCAGGAAATAATTTAAAAAATGTGGACTTAAGAATTCCTTTGGGAACCATGACCGCTGTGACCGGAGTATCGGGAAGTGGAAAATCCACTTTGATCATTGATACTTTATATAAAATTTTAGCACAAAAATTCTACCGCGCTTTAACCAACCCCTCACCTTACAAAAAAATTGAAGGCCTTGAACACATTGATAAGGTTATTGAAATCAATCAAAAACCCATCGGTCGAACACCCCGGTCAACGCCCGCGACCTATGTGGGACTTTTACCATTGATCCGAGATTTATTTGCAGGGCTTCCTGATTCTAGGCTTCGTGGCTATGAGCCTGGAAGATTTTCCTTTAATGTCAAGGGCGGGCGCTGCGAAACTTGCATGGGGCATGGACAGATCAAAGTGGAGATGCATTTTTTAAGTGATGTGTATGTGACCTGTGATTCCTGTAATGGCAGACGTTACAACCGAGAAACTTTAAACATTCAATATAAAGCGAAAAACATCGCAGACATTTTAGAAATGTCCGTAGCAGAAGCTTTGCCTTTTTTCTCGGCGGTGCCGCAGATTCGCAGAAAATTAGAAACCCTTGATAAAGTGGGTCTTGATTATATGACCTTGGGACAAAGCTCGATCACATTATCAGGCGGTGAAGCGCAAAGAATTAAGTTATCAAAGGAATTATCGAAGCGTGGAACGGGAAAAACACTCTACATTTTAGATGAACCCACAACGGGCTTGCACTTTGATGATATTAAAAAATTAGTGGAATTGTTATCAGAACTGACAGATCAGGGAAATACTTTGCTTGTGATCGAGCACAATATGGAAGTCGTTAAATGTGCAGATCACGTGATTGATCTAGGACCTGACGGGGGAAATGCGGGCGGAAGAATCGTAGCCGAAGGCACTCCTGAAAATGTGGCCCGTGTCGAGGATTCTGAAACAGGCCATTTTTTAAAACTGGTTTTAGATAAACACTAATCTATTCACAGATCTTGGTGGCGATTTTCACAAAACCTCTTTGATCAAGTAGGTTTCCTGGTTGCTCCATTTCGCCGCAAAGATTAAAGCCTTCAAAATAAACTTTTTGATTTTTGTCGATCCATTTTTGAGCTTGATCCACAATCAATGAGCTCATCTCGCCTTCGGCTGTTTCATAGCGACAAGTTTTTCCAGGGGTGGCTGGAGGTCTGTTCACATTGGGATCTGATAAAGATTTCGCCATACAACCGCGCAAATCTTCACGGATCTTTTGTGCTTTCACCCAATAATTAGGAAGTTGATAGTAAGTGCCATCATAAAAAGAATCGTAATACTCTTTTGGATAAACTCCGCCCATGTTGATGGCGGCACGGCCTCGGCAATAAGTGTATCGGGCTTCTCCAATATCAAGACCAAAATAAGTTTCGAAATCCGTGGATGCGGCATTGTAATACAAACCACCAAAAGCTGCTTTTTGTGCCGTGGGATTTGTCAGCAGTGCTTGAATAGTCATTCTTTGAGTGTTCACGAAAGCGGTATCAGGGTAGGCTGTGGGTGAGCATTGAATCAAACGGTTTAGTAGTTGCTCTTTTGTAGGAGCTGTATAACCCACAGGATCGCTTTTGTTAGGCACAGAACAAGCCGCTGTCATAATATCTAAAAGTTCCTGGGCTTTTCTAGATAGAATTGGAGGTGCTGGGATATCAGGCGAAGACTGGCACCCGCCACAGAACAAGTACCTGTTTTCATAATTAAGTCAGGTTGTGGAAGAACACTGGGAGGTTCAACCGGGGGAGCCACAGGTGTAACAGGAGTTACACTTGGAATTTCAATTCCGGGCAGGGAATCTGAATTTCTTTCTCCAGCAAAGTTGACCTGATTCGAACAACCCATAGTCACTATTCCAGTCAAAATTAAAAACGCCCCGACTTTTGTAAACATAAAGACCCCCAAAGTCTGGTGTCTTCAATTCATGTGCCTAAAAAATAGGCTTTAAGGAATTTGTGTAAGTATCAGCAACTGATCACGAAGTTCATAATGAAACAGGACCTTGATTTTAAATTTTATTGTCAAGACTTTGAGAGTGTCGAATGAGATAACAGTTTTAAGAAAATTCAAATCGAAAGTTTCGAGGTTTCAGCCCATGAAGATCTTTAAATCATCTCTTGTTTTCACTGTTTTAGCACTTATTGCGGCTTTTTTTGTCGGCTTCTACGACAGGACTTCAGTCGAGCCTTCCATGGCTTTAGGTCTGAAAGCTTTGTTTATTGCTTTTGTTTTAACAGTACTTGAAATCTCACTTTCCTTTGATAACGCTGTTGTCAATGCCAGTATTCTTCAAAAAATGAATGCTTTGTGGCAGCGAAGGTTTTTGACCTGGGGAATCTTAATCGCTGTCTTTGGAATGCGCCTTATTTTCCCACTGGCCATAGTGGCTGTGATTGCAGGCATTGGACCCGTCGAGGCTCTGAAGCTCAGTGTGTTCAATCCCCAAAAATATTCCGAGATCATGCTTTCCACCTATCATATGGTGTCGGCCTTTGGGGGTGCTTTCCTATTACTTGTTTGTCTTCGTTACTTTTTTGATGAAACAAAAAAGACCCATTGGTTTTCAGGCTTTGAGAAAGTTTTAGTTCGCATGGGAAAAATGCAAGCCATTGAATTAGGTATGGTCGTCGTTTTGTTTATTTACTTATCCAAGTTGTTACCAGCGAATCAGCAAATGGAATATTTGTTTGCTGCTCTTTGGGGAATCGTCACCTTCGTTATCGTTGACGGTTTAGCCGCTCTTTTTGAAAACTCTGATGAAGAAGTCAGTGGTGGGGCCACAAAAGTCGTGGCTTCTTCAGGACTCGGATTATTTTTATACTTAGAAGTTCTTGATGCTTCCTTTAGTTTTGACGGTGTGGTGGGAGCCTTTGCCATCACTCAAAACTTATTTATCATTATGTTAGGTCTTGGTGCTGGTGCTTTTTTTGTTCGAAGCATGACCATTTATCTGGTCGAGAAAAAAACTTTACACCAGTTTGAATTTCTTGAGCATGGTGCTTTTTATGCCATCGGAGCATTGGGTCTGATCATGATCATCAACCCCTTTATGCATATTTCTGAATGGATCACAGGCTTTGTTGGGGTTTTAATTCTTGCTTTTTCAATTTGGTCAAGTCAGCGTCACGCTCGAGCTTTAAAGTCATAAAACTTGAAAATAAAATTAAAAAAGCACCAAAAGCTTTTTGTAAAGTCAGAGTTTCATTTAAAATCATAAGCCCAAAAAGTAATGCAAAAGGGGATTCCAGTAAAAACAACTGGGCCGCCGTGGAATCAGAAAGAACTTTTTGTGCACGAATTTGAATCATGAAACCTAAAAGGCTTGAGCCAAAAATAGTCGCTAATATTCCCAACCAAGGTTTCAGATCCGTGGCCCATATGGAAAATTCAGCATCAAAGGGAATCAAAGGCAGCATCACTAAAAAGCACCAGAAGGATTGGTAGTTATTAAAGCGAAAGGAATTTTTAATTTTTGCTGATACTTTTCCAATGTAAAGAATATGGCAGGCGGCGGTGAATGCACAAAGCAAAGTCCATAAATCCCCAGCATTAAAGCCTTGAAATTGTGCCCCCATCATTAAAAAGGCTCCGATGAAAGCCACAGCTGCAAGTAAGTAAACACTGAAAGGATGTTTTGTTCGGTAAAAAAGCAGGCTTAGTAGCGGCACTAAAATCACGTACAAAATAGTTAAAAACCCCGAGTTAGTCGCTGTTGTGAACATCAAACCTATGGTTTGTGGCAGTAAAAAAGAGGCCATCAAAAGCCCGGCGGCCACGGATAATTTAAAATCTTCTAAATCCCAAAAATTTTTATTTTTTGTAAAAAATAAAAATCTAATCATTTCACCAATCAACCAAGCCGCTAAAAATCTTAACGTCATGAAGCCCGTGGGCGAGAATTGTTCGAGGGCCCAAATGGTCGCCACAAAGCCAAAGCCCCAAAGAACTGAGGCGAGCAGAAGCTCAGCGATGGCCGTTTGCTTTGGATTTAAATTCAATCAAAGGCCTCGACCCAAATCTTTTTTGGATCAAAGTTTTTTGCTAATAAAATTTCTTTGGTGGCTTTGATCATGCCGCCGTTACCACAAAGATAAAAAGTGGTGGGCACATTCATATAATCATACTCTTCAATGAAATTTTGTACGTAACCTTTTTTTCCTGTCCAATTTTCTGAAGGACGGCTGAGTACAAATTCCCACTGAAAATCTGGCAGCTGTTTTTTTAAAGCATCGAGTTCTTGGGTGTAATAACAGTCCTGTTCGGTTCTCATCCCAAACAGAAGTCTATATTTCAAATGGGGGAATTGTTCTTTTTTAGATAATAAATAACTTAAATGCTGGGACAGACCTGTGCCTGTGTTTAAAAAAACAATTTGTTCGGTGGGTGGTTCTTGGAAAAAAACTTTTCCAAAAGGTCCAGTCATCTGTAATGTTTCATCACCTTTTAATTTCCATACAAACTCAGAGGCTTTGCCGTTATCCACGTATTTAAATAAAAGTTTGTAGCCACTGTGATCACGCTCGTCACTGGCAATAGAATAAGCCCTTAGTGCAGGTTTACCTTCTGGTTGCGGCACATGAAGCATAACAAATTGACCGGCTTTGAATTGAAACTGTGCAGGTGAATCGGCTTTCAAAACAAGTTCACGAACACTGGAGGTGTGGTCAATGATGGATTGGACTTTCATATTGTAGATCACTCGAGTTGACATCTTGTTGGCCTCATATACGCTAGTATCATTAGGTGATAAATTTTCAATTCAACCGATATTCCACGGTCTTAGTCTGTTTTGCAACTTTGTTTTTAGCTCAATCGACTTGGGCTCAATCTCTTGCATCGACCCGCACTAAGCGCTTCTCTCAACCCATGTATTTTGATGTTCTTGGTCAAAGTGAAAGCCTACCCAATCCTCTATTTGAATGGGACTTGTCCCAGCAAAATGGCCAATCCTTGTTGCTAGGTAATGTCACAATCAATGAAAGCACATTGGCTTTTGGCTTTAGAAAACTTCAGGCCTCAAGACCCGATCAGCCCGGAACCTTTGATGCCCAGTACTTCACAGTAAAATGGCCTGACTTTTTATTTCCTAATGCTCGTATTGAACTTCTTAATCGGGACGGGAAAGTCACTTGGGGAAAGACCTTAGAAAAAAGTGATTTTGAAAGTTGGAAAAAAGTTGTTAGTGAAAATTCAAAAAATTTAAAAAACAGTCCACTGACCCAGTTCTCTTGGGGAGCCGAATTAGACACTTTGGGAATTCCACTTAAAAATTTAGCCGATGGATTCCGCTTTTGTCTTTTAAGGTCAGATTTGAATGCCACCGAGCGCTTGTGCTCACAAAAATATGTTGTTCGTCAAATGGGCAACCAAACATTACTTGGACGATTGAAAACGATCAATCCTGCCAGACTGATCATTAACGGCGAACCCTCGAATATGAAGGGGCAAATGGAAATCATCAATGAGATGCCCATTCGGTTATTTGCCGAACTCTCTTCTGGTGAAACCTTAGAGTTCAGCTCTGAACCTACAAAAGTGGTGTGGTCTGATTTTACGAAAATGGAAGGCCGAGATTTTGTTCGTGTGGTGGGTTATGCCACTCCGCCGGTAGGCAAGTACACGATTTTAAATCAAAGCCAAGATTCTCAGCTGACTCAGATGTTGGGATTTCAATCCACCATTAAAGATGAAAGAATTTTTTGGGCACTGGCAAGACCGATATCACAACCGTGGATTTATTTTCCTGGTGCCAAGGGCGGAGTTTTTAAACATCCTTTGCCGCTAAATCTTGCACCGAACTCAAGCCTTCGGTTGCATCTACATAAAGATACACCCAAGGGCACATACCGCGACGGTGTGATTTTAAAAGGAAGAAAACAAGCCTCAACAGAACTTGAATCCACTCAGAAGAAAACCAATGTCACGGGCCCCAATAGTTTTGAGTGGTCCTTTCAAGCTAAAAATAATGCCGAAATCAATCGCTCATCACTGTTAATCAAAGAGGGCGACAAAGTTTATAAATCTTATTTTGAACTTTATAAAGGCTATTCAAACGAACTTTCAGCAAGGTCTTCTTTGGTGCTATCAGATGCAGGTCTGATCATCATGGGGGAACTGGCTTACAATTTATGGTTTGAAGATATTCTAGGTTATGATCAGTATCATTTAACAAAACAAAGATGGGGAATCAGCACTCGGTATTTTCAAAGCTTTACAAAATTTAAAGTGGGAGACTTTGGTAATGCCCAAATTAAAAACACCAGCTTGGATTTAAAATATCGCTTCACACCAGGTTTGTGGACACGGGATGAAACCCACGGGGCCATGCTTTCCTACCAGGATGTGGAAGTGAATCAGGATATCACAGATTTTAAAGTTCCCATGGTTGGTGTGGGTTGGTTCTGGGCCCGGTCTATGCCGCAAGTGTTTGATAATTTATTTAACTACATTCCTATATTTAGATATCCCAAGTGGGTGGATATGGAATTTATTTATTTCATGAACAGTTTAGATGCCACTCAAAAATTAGAAACGAATTTTGCACTTAATTTTCACGGCCAAGTTTTATGGAAAAAGAATTTTTTCGGTGAAGCTGGATTCGGAGTTAAGCGCTACGCCTTCATTGATACCACCAATTCCTTTCAACGAAATATTGGTTATCAATTGACCACACTTTATGGAACTGTGGGTTTGGGATTTAAGTTTTAAGCTATGATGCTCAAAGTCTAGTATAGTAAATAATTTTATTGACCCAACAAAATCAACCTCATTAAGCTTGGTACTTGTTTAAGTATTAAACTTATTTAAGTGGGGTAGTTGATATGATTTTCAAAGCTTTAAGTTTGGTTTCACTTTGTGTAATAGCATTGGCTCAACCAGTATTTGTCGTTCAACCTGAAGCTGAATTTAAAACGTAAAAAATAAGTTTACTCAGTCCGGGTGTTGATTCGCGAACACTGAATCAAGTTTTTGATTCTAATTTTGGTAATTACACCATTGGGCAGTATTTCTCTGTTGTTTATACAATGTATCAAGGGCCATCCAATTACTCAATTGAGATGTCTATTTCGCCACTGATAAAAACAGGCTCTAGTGATTTTTCTTTGATCAATGATCAGTGTTCTGGAAGAGTACTTCAGCGATACTGCCACTTGTAATTTTGAAATTCTTTTTGCACCTACTACAAAAGCTTACTTAACAGCTGATGTGGTGGCTAATTACGTGCAAACTTGGTCAACGGGAAGTCAAAACGGTTCAGTCACGATTAAAGCATTTGGCTCTGGTTTTGATAGGCCCCCACTTTGTGAATCTAAAGCCACGGGCTCGATCATCGGTGTGGACGGACAATCATTAAGCGAAATGGTTCCAGTGGTGGGCACTGATTTAAGTCTTTATTACTCAAGCACTTTTGCACCTCAGTACGTCTCGACTCAGTCCGCTCTTGTGCCAGCTTTTTCGTTTAATAATGAAGCTTGGACCAATAGTTTGCAGCATCAGTATATTCCAGGACAAAGCAGACTTTATTTAGGCTCAGGTACGGTTCAGCAGCGTAAAGGAAGCCTACAACCCAACGGCGATTACTTGGTAATATCTAGTGATAGAAGTGAAGTTTATATTTTTAACTCAAAAGGAAAGCATTTAGAAACAAGAACGGCACTAACAGGAGTTTTAAAATACAGCTTCACCTATGATTCTAATGATAGGCTGACGCAAATCACGGATAACTTTTCAAACACCACAACATTTAATCGAAATTCATCAGGACAATTAACAAGTATCACAGCCCCCTACGGTCAAGTGACAACGATGACTGTGGATGCCAATGGAAGATTATTATCCATTACAAATCCCAATTCTGAAACCTATCAAATGACTTATAAAACAGGCACAGGGTTACTTGAAACTTTCACAAAGCCCGGCGGTCAGGTGTCCACTTTCACCTGTGACAGCAACGGAAAGCTGACAAAAGATCTTGGATTTGGCGGAAACTTTTGGCAGCTGGTGGCAGGTTCTGGTGGTGCCATAACAAAATCATCGCAAATGAACAGAAGCACCAGCTTTACGAATTCCTATGATTCCTTTGGCAATTACATTCGTGTTGAAACAACACCTTATGGCTACAACACAACAAGCATTGAAAGTGAAGGCAATGCGACATCACTTTATGAACCACAAAAGAACACAGTCTCTACATCAGGTGATGACGAGCGCTTTGGTTATTTAGCACAAAGAACCACAACTGCAGCAGAAACCATTAACGGCACCCCGAACGTGACTAGTACCACCACCTTTGGACAAAGTGTTGTGTACCCATCAGGAATAACTCCCACACTTTTTAACTTTAATACGTTAACAAATACTGCAAACACCAGTGGAAGAATCACTACCGAAGTTTTTAATAATATTACAAAAGTAAAATTGATGACAACTCCGGAAGGGGCTACATCCTCTGTGACCATTAACACCAACGAGCAACCGGTTGCGATGCAAGTGGGCTCTGATACTCCGACCACATTAACCTATGATGCGAACGGAAGACTGAGCTCGACCATCCAAGGCACGAATAATCAAAAGACCTATGCTTATAATACTTCAGGATTTTTGCAGTCGGTGACCAACGCACTTAGCGAAGTGACATCCTATGTTTATGATCTAGCCGGACGAGTGACTGCGATCACTTTACCGGACCTACGCGTAATTCAATATGCCTATGATGATAACGGAAATTTAGTGGGTGTGACTCCTCCTACCAGACCCATTCATAATTTTACATTCAATGCTTTTGAATTAACATCCGAGTATCAGCCGCCGACCTTATCGGGGGTTCTGAATGTGAACACTCAGTACAGCTACAATATGGATAAGCAGCTGACACAAATCACAAGACCCACGGGGCAAACGGCCACTTTTAATTATAATTCAACAACGGGATTACTATCATCAGTGGTTCAAGCTTCAGGCACTGATAGTTACTTCTATTATAATAGTACTGATCAAATTTACCGAATAGCATCAGGCCAAAGCGGATTTACAAATTATTTTGCTTACTACGGTGATAACAGTCGAATCTTAGGTCAAGAGCTTCGTTTAAGTTCAAATACTTATTTGTTTGGTCGCTTTGGTTATACTTTCGATTCCGACCATCGACGCAGTTCAAGAGTTCTTCGAGGAAATGCAACGACACCCACCTCGACAACTTCAATAACATATAACAATGACGATGCGCCCACTCAAATTGGTAGTATGAATCTTACGTATAGCTATCCTTCAGGAAGATTATCGACAACAACGTTGGATAAAATATCAGACTCCCGAGTTTACGATACTTACGGAAATTTAGACCAGTATGAAGCTACTTATAATCCAACCGGTGGGCCTGTCACAAGCCTTTACTCTTTTGATTTAACACGAGATACACTTCACCGAATCACAGCTAAAACAGAAACCATTCAAGGTGTTACAACCACTTATAATTACACTTATGATTCTACAGGCAGACTGATCACAGTTCTAAAAAATGGTTTAGCTCATAGTAATTATGTTTATGACAGCAACGGAAACCGCGTCAGTGGAACACGGGCAGGGGTTGCGTTCACAGCGACGTTTGATAATCAAGACCGACAGCTGACTTACAATACAACAACTTACTCGTATAATGAAAATGGGGATCGCACTCAAAAGGTCGATGGATCTGGGACCACAAATTACACTTACAATGCTATGGGTAAGTTACTCGCAGTCACTCTTCCTAGCTCGACACTGGTTAATTACTACTACAACGGTATGGGGCAGTTTGCAGCTTTCCGCGTGGGAGGAGTGCTAAGTGGTTTATATATTTATGAAGATGATTACAAAATAGCAGCACACCTAACAAGTAGTGGAACTTTCCCACTGGAATATCGTCATGGCACTAGGATCAATACTCCGGATCAGATTCTAACGGGTGGGAACACTCACCGAGTGATTATGGATCATCTTGGTTCACCAAGATTAGTGGTCCGGGTGACTGATGGTGTTGTGATGCAGCGAATGGACTATGATGAATTCGGTCAGGTCACTTCGGATACAAATCCTGGATTTCAGAAATATGGATTTGCCGGGGGAATATATTTAGCAGAAGATAAGTTAGTTAAGTTTGGGGCGAGATACTACGATGCTTCGATTGGGCGATGGACGACGAAGGATCCGATCTTGTTTGAAGGTGGTGACACGAATTTATATGGGTATGTCGAAAATGACCCAGTGAATTGGATTGATCCTAGTGGTGAGTCACGAGTTGGCAATAGTCGGTCAATGCCTAGCATTGATGGTGGGTTGCCTGGACGTGGTGGTGGAGGTGGCGGAAAGCCGTTCAATGCTAATCAAAGAGCTGCTATCAGCTTAGCAAAACAAGCACAGCGTAAAGGTAGCATTAACAGGTGTGAAGCTGAGCAACTTGTAAAATGGGGGAATGAATACAAAGTGCCGAATTCACGTATCGATCCAGGACATCCAGGAAGGGAAACTAATTTTCCGCACTTACATCTTGGGCCAGTCAAGCATGTACCAATAGAATAAATAAAGTGGGAGCTAAAAGAATGATTTTTAAGTATGAGATAAAAACCAATAAAAATAACGAAACGAATGATCTTTGGGATATTTCTGATGAATTCGTTTGTGCGACAGAGCCAATTCAAGAAGAACAGATTAAATTTGAAATCGATGAGACATCGAAGACGGTTTCTGTTGTAGGTAATAAAGCTGGGTGGGAATATCTTGCAAAAGTTTGTGTAGAGATGTCATTTTGTGCTGATCACGATCCCACTTTTCATATCCACAGAAAAGCAGATATGAGTTTTAGTGATAGTGCAGATCAAGATGTTGTGAGTTTTTTTATTGAGGAAAAGAAAAATTTGTAATTTTTGAGTCAAGATCTCTTAACTGATGGGTTCCAGACACAAAAAGTAAAAATATCGAAATACTTTAGTTTAAACGAGGGCAATAAATTGTTAATTTATACACTTCTGATACCAATCTTAATTACAGTTGTAATAGGCAGCTTTCTTATGATTAAAGCAGCAAAGAAGGGTCATGCGTTTCTGATTGAATATGCGATCTTATTTTTACCAATTTTGATATGGAATTATTTACTTTTCACGCAAGTAGGCCCCCAAAGCCTAGCCAATGTAATTGAGGTGTACATCCTAGTTTTTATCTTATTGTTATACTCGCTCTTCAGGTTTTGCAAAAGTAGGCTTAGCAAATTAAATATCTCATTTTTATCATTGTTTTATTAGTCGTACCTATTATGTTGAGGATCTTCTTCCCCTTATTGCCTGAGTGAGATATCTTCAAATGCTTAAGAAAATGATTCTTGTGATAGTGGTACTAAATCCGGGTCTCAGGTCGATCCCTGGTTGGAGTCCGAATAAATAAAGTGAGGTAACACATGTCAAAAATTTTAGATTTATTAGAAAATGTTAAATTAGGTGACAGAGCTGCTACTCTAGAGCTCGGATACCGATATGATTATGGTAAGGGTGTGCGGCGAAATCCTAAAAAAGCAGCTCACTTTTATAAATTAGCTGCTGATAAAGGATCAGCTGCCGCAAATTACAATCTCGGAATTCTGCATCGGGATGGCCTCGGAGTAGCTAAAAACTCAAAAAAATCTGCTAACCACTTTTCTAAAAGTGATGATCTTGGTTATGTTGAGGCTGCAGCTGATTTAGGGTGGTGCTATATGAATGGGTTCGGTGTTAATCAAAACTTTAAGAAAGCAGTAATGTATTACAAGAAGGCAGTGAAAGCTAAAATTCCAAGAGCTTTTCTCAACTTAGGGCTATGTTACTTAGACGGTGCTGGTGTTCGAAAATCAACTAAAGTCGCTGAAAGATATTTTCTGAAAGCATACAAACTCAAGCATCCTGGTGCTGCCTATTATTTAGGCCGAATTATTTTGGGGTTTGAAGACAAAAGAAAACCAAATTCGAAGAAAGGCCTCAAATTAATTAAATGGGCAGACGATCATCATTACGAAGATGCGAATGAGTTCTTAAAAAATTTGAATTAAACCCTTAGAATATTTAATAAATTTTAGCTCCAACAGCACCTAGACTTGAAAGGACTCAATGAATAAAAAACTTCAACTACATGACTATGAAATTTTAGGCTTAGAGCTTCTTGGAACTGGCTGGTCTAAAGGACTCGCGCTCAAGCTCAAGAGTGAAAGTGATGTTATAAAAATAATTAACTTCAACAACGTATCTTTTTTGGATTGTTCCAATTTTAGCTGGCAAAATGTGATTTCTGAGGTTCACATTCTTGATGTATCTGAAATGATCCCGGGGCAGCTAGCCAAGGCCATTGCGAGTGCAGGGATTGATATGAATTACAAAGTAACTATTATCGAAGAAATCCGTGAGGGACATTTTATTGATATTCGTGCGAGTGTAGGTGCGCAGATTATTTTGATATGTGACGAATTTCATGAACATTAAAAACGACTTAAAGGCGAAAAGGTCTAATTTTTTTATTATTTTAAAGAGTCGGTCATATCCTTGTAAAGCAAAAAATAAAAAAATTAAATCAACCCAGAGGGGGCAAGAATGAAATTTGAATATGAAATAGATGAAAAAAGTAAAGATATTTATGAAATTAAAGAGAATTTTTGTTCAGTTCGGAATCCTGATCAAAGCGAGAAAATTGAAATTGGAAAAGATGAATCTGTAGGCGGAATTTCAATAATGGCCAATCGTAAAGGATGGATCTATTTGGCAAAAGTTTGCTTTGAAATGGCTTACTGCTCTGAGAAGGATCCAACATTCCATTTGCATAAAATGAATAGTTTAGCAGATGCAAATAAAGATGAAGAAATTGCTGTTAGTTTTTATGTAAAAAGTTAGGATCATTGCTAGCAGATTTTGGAAGAAAGCTATGAATCCCATATGAAGCAATTAATTAAAAAAACCGCAGAATTGTTTCTTTTAGGAGTTACCTTGGTAATCCTTTACTCAACTCTTGCAGTAGCACTCATGATTCTAGTCTCCGTGATTATTATGATCTTATTCTGGGCTGTCGATGGAACTGCAGACAACCCATTCTTATTCATTCCCATTGATATTGCTTTGCTAGCCCTTATCTATTGGCTATTTAAAAAGGGGTTCTTCAAAAAGGCCTTCGAGGGTTTGCGTAACCAACTTCGCCGAAATTTATGACAAGCTTTTCAAAACCCCCGCTGCTGACCTCAGTGCTCCATTAATACTACCCCCACCAAAAGCATCACCAGCTAAATAAACATTGTCCAATTTTAAAAATAGTTCTGTATCTTGAGTCAACGGATGGGAATAGCGCCATTTTTTTAATTGAATCTCCATCTGATCAATAGTCACAACTTTTTTAAACTCAGCAATAATTTGCTCGTCAGTTAGCTCGAAGTGTTTTTCACTAAACGTGGGATTCATGGTGATGGTCCAAGCTGTGCCCGAAGCTGAAGTTTTCCAGTTCTGATCAGTGAAGGAAAAGATTTCTGCTGTCGGATTTTCAACATAATGCGGTGAAAACATAGCAGAGATCGATTCCTTCGAGCTCACTAAAAAAACCAAAGCTTTTGCATACAAAATTTTATCAAGGCTTTCGGGATAGGAAATTTCAGAATCCTTTAATATTTTTAAAGTTTGTGGCAAGGGGCAGGTGAAAATGATCTGGTCATAATTTTCCACTTCACCATTCAGAAAATGCACTTCGGTTTTTCCAGAAATTTTTGTTACATGTTTTTCTAATTGTAGACTTACATTTTCAGCTAATTTCTTCGCTAAGGATGACATTCCATTTTTTGCACACCACTTGGGATCCATCAGAGGTTTTACCAAGTCTGCACTTTTAACAAGATCGTGAAAAGCTTCACTGGTTTCACTTAGCTTATAAAACTGGGCCCCGTGATCAAATTTTTGTTCGTTCCAGCGCCGGGTGGCCAGTCGTCCCCCCACACCTTTGGATTTTTCAACCACCGTGCAATTGGGGATAGAGTTTGCGATGGTAAGTCCTGTGAGGCCCGCACCAATGATCAATGTTTTTTTCATTCTCATTTTATAGTCATCCGGGATTCATTCTTGCAAGTGCTTTCATTATCTTTTGGGGGGATCATGGTTTTTCTATTTTCAATGTTCATGGCTTATTCTGGTTTTGCTAATTTAATTCATACGGCTTCAGAGCCATTGGCAGGTGACAACTTTTTGAAGTTTGTGGAAGAGCTAACATCCATCACCAATATTCAAATGATGGAGGCTCAGGGTTTGACCATGGGACGTTCAAAATTAGAACCTTGGTCGGGATCTTATTGGCCCATCCACAAAGGGATCATTGGCGCCAGGTATGTGAATAAAAAATTTCCCAGATCCTCTTCTTTTGAAACGAATTACGAGCGGTTTTTATCAGAATCAGCAGAGTCCATTGTTGCCAGTGGAAGACTCAATGAATTATCTCCGTCTGAAAAATATGATTTGCTGATTGGTGATCCTGAATGGTCGCTGACCAAGCTGATGTGGAAAAAGGGCCGTGATCAATTTGAGCGGGACGGCTTTGTAGCCGGATGGACGGGCATCTGTCATGGTTGGGCGGCTGCCAGTCATTTGCTTCCAGAGTCCCCCTATTATCCAGTGACCTTGAATGATGTAACAGACAAATATGCGATCACCTTTCACGCCAATGATATCAAAGGTTTGATTTCCTGGGTGTGGGCGTCAGCTCCGCCCACTTCTTACCGAGCGGGGGACAGATGCCGGCAATCCGTTGTGAAAGTGGATCCCACACTTCGGCCCCTTGAAGCCAGTTGTTTAGATTCCAACCCCATGACCTGGCATTTAGCGATTATTAACAAAGTCGGACTTCAGCAAAAAAGTTTGGTGATGGATTCCTCCAGGGGCACTGAGGTGTGGAATTATCCGATCACTAGTTACAGTTATCACTACTTTGATCCCAAAACTTTTATTCCCACAGAGTCTTTAAATAAAGCGATCCGTGGAAAATCAGAAATGCCTTTGGATCGCTATTCTATTTTTCGAAGTCCCAGAACTTTTTTTATTGTGGGAATTATTATGGAAATCACTCACCCAGCCCTGACAATCCCTACTGTGGGAATCACAAGCCGAAACACCACTAAAAAAATGACTTTTATTTATGACTTGGAACTGGATGAAAATCGAAACATCGTGGGCGGTGAGTGGTTTTCTAAAGCCAATCCTGATTTTATTTGGAGCTATCCAGCCAGCAGCCGAGCCGTGAGTTTTGAGGAATCCAACTTGTCCCCAGAATTAGCCGCTTGGTCTGTGGATCAATCCACTTTGCCTGTATCTTTAGCAGAACTTGCTAAAGAATCCAGTCGCCGAGGACGGGTGCTGAATATTATCAGCTCCGCTTTGTTAACGGCAAGCAGTAAAAAAGGTGAACCATTGCCAGAAGAAATTGTAGCTGAGGAAGAGGAAATTGAAGAGGATTAAAACGCTTTTTTGATCGAGAGCTGATTGATTCCACCAATATTATCAGAGCTTGCTTTCAGGCGGTTAATAATTTGTACCGCTGTGTCCTTAGGGTAAGCGCTCCATAGTACAGCCACGGCCCCAGAAACAATGGCAGCTGATAAACTGGTTCCTGATGAGGCCATCACTTCCGAGTTATGAATCACTGAAATATTTTCTCCTAGTGTCCACATGTTAATTGTCGATCCAAAACCACTGAAATAAGAAGGTGTTGAATCGATAGAAAGAGATCCCACATTAATAAAATTAGGTAAATTAAGTGAAGATAGCATCACTTGATTTTTATAAACATCAACAAAGCTGTTACCAGCTGCATTGATAAAAATCACGTTGCTGGATCCATAATCAAGAAATGAAGTGGCTAAATACCTTGAGCAGGAAATGCTCCAGCTATTGTTAATAATTTGGGCCTTCATTTGGATGGCATAATCCACGGCTTTTTTAGCATCAAATTCTGAACCCGTATCATCACTCATAATATCAACGGGTAAAAACCGAGAGCTTCTGGCAATTCCTGATGTACCTGTTATCAGACTGGCCATTGTTGTTCCGTGACCTACTTCATCGATGATCAATCTTGAGTTATTACTAAAATTCCAGCCATTTCGATCATCCACATAACCATTTTGATCATTATCGATTCCATCTAAAGAATTATCATTTCCATTGATCAGCAAATTGAATTTTAAATTGGGTAAAGTCAAATCCACACCCGAATCGATCACGGCAATAATAATATTTTGTCCAAAATATCCTAGGCTCCAGGCTTGGATCACACCAATGTCTTCAAAAAGCGAGCTTAATGGAGAATCCGAACTTGACTGTAGTTGGTTGTGTTGAATTTTGTAATTGGGTTCAATAAAATCCAAATTGTCAGGTCGGGTATCTAAAAAATCCTTTAAATTAATGATTTTTGACTTAGTAGGTTCAGAATCGGTCCAATGAATAATGTATTCATTTTCAATTTTGTGATCTCGGCAGCTTAAATGATTATTTTCTTGATACTGATCCGTTTTTTTTTCACAGGCGGAAAGTAAAAAAAAGATCAGGACTAATTTGTACATGGAGCATGTCCGTTCAGCCTGTAGTCCTCAAGGGAAGCCAAGTAGGACTTCTGAAATTCTGGGTCTAATTCAGCGGGTTGATCATTGCGGCCAAAAGAGTAGTAGGTGGTCACTTTGGGTTTTACAAATTTCTGACTTCTGCAGTGAGCATTAAAACTGAGATAGGTTTTTTTAATCAGCATTTCAGTTTCACTCAGGCGGGTTAAATCCAGTTCACTGACAATTAGTTTTTTTGAAGATTCAGAAATTTTTAATTTGAGTTGATTTGCTGTCGCTTCCATAATGTCAAATTTGTAAATATCTTGATTTCTGGATTCAATGGTCACTGTTCTACAATCGTTTTGTTGGACTTTATAGAAATCAATGATTTCAGAGGACTGAATAGTTCTTTCATCATGAGAGGCTAGAAGATGAAAATTTTGACTTTCATTCTCAAGCTGGGCATCGGGCTGATAATTGATGGTGATCTCTTGGCTTGGGTAATTTTGTGAAAGTTCTTGTTTGATCAGTTCTAAATTCAAACATCCTGCTTTGATCACTTTTGCATCACTTAAAGTTGGCGGATTTCTAACGGAATCAGAATCAGACGAGTGACAGGCTGCTATCAGTAAAATGAAAAGCCAAAGGATTTGCTTCATAGTTCCCCCATAAAAAGAATAAAAAAGGCGACTCTTGTTCAAAGAATCGCCTTTTTGCCTCAAAATAAATTCATTATTTATTCTTGAGTTTGTTTTTCGTCTTTTTCTTCAATGACTGCTTTATCTTCTTTTTCCTCTTGCTCTTGTTCCTGTTCTTGCTCGATCACGTCAAAACCCAGCTTAACAGCTAAAGCTGAACAGTATTCAACTTCTTTAGGCTCTTCTTTGCTTTCTTGCTTTTGTTCTTGATCAACATCTTCTTCTTGCTCTACTTCCGTGCGGCAACTGGAGATAACAAATGTCAATCGATCCATAAAGCTGACTTCAGTGGCTGTGACGGCACTCATACGTCTAACAATGGAATCGGCTACAAAAGTGTTAGGTCCTCGAACTGTATAAAGACTGGTTTCCGCGTTCCAAACTAAAGTCATCATCAACACATCGCCTGCATACAAATCCAAAGTTCCTGCATCCGTTTCAACTGCTCTTGTGATTGTTGAAAGAAAAGTCGCACGTTCACGAAGCATGGGATAGGCCACATAAATTTCTTCGTTTGTAACAGCCAGTTCACCAACTGATTGTGGTCCTGCTGTGACTAAATAACTTGTTGTTGTAAATTCTGAAACAGAAACTCCTGAAGCTGTAATTTCAGTGGAAGCCACTTCAGAGGGCTGAATGGGGGCTGAACCTACAGATTCATTATTATCACTACTTTTTGCGCAAGCTCCGAGTAGTAAACAGGTTGTGATTGTCATTGCGGCTTTTGAATAGATCATAATTCATACCCTCCATTAGGATGTGTTGTTTGAGGCTCATGAAGCAAATGCAAAGCCACAGGCTAAGTGATCAATATAATTAGAATTAGGTGATTTATGGGGTCAGGAATTCCCCATGGATGGGGAATTATTTTACGTTGAACTTTGTGACAGAATTGAAATCCTTGCCTGTAGAAAATTCACTGCGTAGGAATTGCCCAAGAACTCCGCTATAAGTCTTTTTTGACCAGGGGGTTTGGCATGTCATTAAGAATCGTCTTTATTTGTGCACTGATGCTGATTGCATTATCAGTGGCGACGGCTCAAGCCCAAGACTCAGTGGCTTCAAGTGATGGAAGTTTTCTTGATATACGTACAGGCAGTGTTTCCATTCCGTTGATTTCCATTAAAAAACCAGCTTCTGATTTGGTGGACCGAAACGGTCAAGTCATGGATCCTTTTGATGCTGTTAAAAGAGCAAAAAACGGTGAAGATTTAAGTCAGTTTAATCCACAAGAAAATAAAATTTGGCAAAATAAAAAATACTCCATTTTAGAAAACACCACGGCCATTTATCCTGAGGCTGCTGCTGGTGTTCAGTTTTTATCCGTGGAAGCCGACGGAAATCCCTATACTGCTTTCTACCGTGTTCAAGCAGGTCGCCAGTACTTTCGTTTAAGTTTAAGTCTGATTTCCCAATCCACATCTTTACGTTCAGCCCTTTTAAGAAAATTGGGTTATGACGTGGTCACGCCCAAAGTGTATAAAAAACTTCGCGTGAATTTTTCAAGCCTTGAGCAAAAAAATGAATTCATTGAAAACTTAGAATTCAAAGATATGAATTTGCAATCCAGAGGCTGGTTGGCCGAGAACAAAAAAGAATCCTTATCGATTGTATTGTATGACGCCCTAATTGAAACCCAAAGAAATGAAAGCCAAGATTGGCACTGGGGATTTATTCCCAACCCCAATTCGATTTCCTTTGAAGAGCGCTCAAGAAATTTAGCTTGGATCGAGTATTTTTCTAAATTTCGTGCTTACAGAGCCCTGATTGTTCCCTTCACTTTGGCTTTTATTCCTGAAAGCCTTAACAGATATTCGGTACAATCAGCTTCTATTATTAATCAGTATGCTATTTTGTATCATCCCTTAGCCGGTGGGTTTGCTTCCACCACTAAAGAAGACGTTCAGTGGATTTTAAAAAGAATGGCCTCTTGGACTGAGCAAGATTACCGCGAGCTATTTAGTTTTGTGAATTATCCAGACTCCATCAAGGAGCTTGCTTACAGAAAATTTATTTTGCGAGTTAAAAATTTATTTGAAGTTTTTCAAATTCCACTACCTGCTTACTTTCCCAATGTGGATCTGAATTTAACTTCCGCTGATGGCTTGATTCAAAAGGGCCGAGTCATGAAAGAAAAAGTGCCTGGTTATCCGCAAAGATTTTCCCACGGGGACCGAGAATCTCCGTTTAAGGATGATGACTGGTGGAAATACGCTGGCATTCGTACCAGAACAGCCATGATTTCTACGGCACTCTCAAAACTTAATGAAAAGCTACAGGTTTTCACCTTAGAAAAAGCCCAGGAATCCTTTGGCCAAGATGTGGTTCGTCAGATCCAAGAGCACTTTCAAAAAAATCCAGGTCAGCCTTTAGATAAAGGCATTCAGTCCTGGGGTGGACCCGTGGGTGGTTTTGATTTACAAGCGGCAAGGCATGTGTCCACTGGCACCTATTATGGATCCACTGCAGCTGTGCAGTTGGTGGATATGATTTCAGCATCAGTCAGCCTTGGATATTTAAATAATTTTGAGCAATTTCCAGAATTGGTTTTCACAGGTCAAGGACTAGGTCTTCAAAGACAATTTCCAGCCGTGCAACTGGGAGCGAACGCTTCGCTTAGACGATCTTATATTCATGTGAAACCACTTTTTTCTATGCAAGAGGCTTCAAAGGCCAAATGGAAAGATTTATTTGTACCCAGTCTCATGAATGGCTTAGCAAAAACCATTGATAATAAAGATCTGAAAAAATTTAGAGAATTTATTAAAGAACTCAAAGAAGGTGAAGTTTTCACCATCACAGATTCCCTTGAAGTGGGACTCCAGGGCCGTATCGCAAGCCCTCTGGATTTTTTGCTTGGCATTGAGCCCCTTAATTTTATTAATTCTGTTAGCGGCGGAGTGGATTCTTCACGGGTTGTACTCAGACAAACTAGTTTAGTCAGAACAGCACAGGGCTTACAAATTTTTGTTCGTAATCAAACAGCGAAAGCTCGCGGTGTACAATTTGATGTGGACTACTTCGTTAAAATTCTTAGCCTTCGTGCTGATGGTTCGCAATCTGAAATTAAAACGGATGCTTTCTTACTTGATTATTCACCAGATTATTTAGAAGAAGATTTAAGTGTGGAAGATAAAACCATCAAAGAAGAACAAGAGTTAAAATTAAGAAAATCAGTGTCTTCATTATTGAGATCCCACGGCACCGAGCATCTTTATAGTTCTTTTCCTTACCAAAAATTAGAGATCGAGCATCTTTTTAAAACCCGTGAAACAAAAGCGAAGCTCATGATGGCTCAGATGATTGATTTATCTGAAGATCATTCCATGAAACTTCGTTACCCCAGATCCGAAGAGAACCCGGAGCTTGATCCTAAAGATGAAGAAGTGCATTTGTTTAGATCTCGCCGTGGACAATTAAAAGGGATGGATCTTTTAGGATTTTCTATTGCTTTGATTGAATCTTGGTTGAATAAAAAATCAAGCAACGTCACTTGGAATTTGGCTCAGCCCAATGATCCCAATCCTGCTAACATTCCCTTCGGCCGAGCTTACTGGAGACAAGTTACTACAGAAAGAGATTTGAACGGGGACGTGAAAGACGTCGCCATGATTCAACACAGTTGGGGTGGATGGAAACTACCCAGAGATAAATTTTTAAGTTTGATTGATCAAATCATCACTCAGTTGGGACTGCCAAAGGATGCAAAATACAAATTGATCGATAAAGAAAGTTTTCAGACTGTCAAAGCCGTCGATTTTTATAAGATCACGGCTAACTTATCCGTTCGTTATTCAGGCCTTGATAAAGTGAAAGATCTGGTTCTGCAAACGGAGCTTAGAAATCAGCCAGGAGAAAAAGCGAAGTTCTTAAGCCGCTTGTTTCAAAAACTAAGTGAGAAAATGAACGGGGCCAAAGCCAGCCGTGCCGATCACATGGTCTTAAGTGATATCCAAAAAATCTTAGGCAACGGAGATTTGAACCAAGGAAAGTGGAAATACAGCCAGATGTGTGATGAGCACAAGCGAAAGGTCAATCCAAAGGCAGGACCTGGTAGCTATTCAGGAGCTTGGGTGAATGGATCCTACTTTGATTGTTTAACTCCTTGGATGGATAGGATTTTAAATCTATCGATTAAGTATCCTAAAAATAACCGTCAAGAACAGGTACGTTGGATGACGGAAGTTCTTTACGTGTTAGAAGAGCAAATTCCCATGCCACTGCTGTTAACTTATTTAGGTCAAGAAAATGTGGTCTACTTTGTGACTGTGAATGGATTTCGATCGGGTGATGAAGATGGAGATTTAACTTATATCTCAAACACCTGGGGAAATCCTCCCGATGACTTTGACGAGGCCGGAGGAATTTTTCAATTGTACTCTAGAAAAACCGGAGTTCTTCCCACTGAAATTGACCGCACTCAAGGAGCTTTCCGATGATTTTATCTTTATTGCTTACACTGAGCTGGGCTCAAGATCCTTTGCTGAAATTTCAATGGTCGCTTGATAATCAGGGCCAAGCTCAAGTGGTGGATTTGGATCCGGTTCGAAACTACCGAGTCTCTGGAAAAATCAATCAAGATATCGGTGTAAAAAATATTAAGAATCAAGTGCAATCACCAAGACAAATCTTAGTGGCAGTTCTTGACACAGGCATTGATCGTAATCATCCGGATATGAAAAATATCATTCGTACAAAACCATCCGAGTGTGCTGC
Source organism: Bdellovibrionales bacterium Ga0074139 (assembly GCA_001464795.1). Classification (GTDB taxonomy): domain Bacteria; phylum Bdellovibrionota; class Bdellovibrionia; order Bdellovibrionales; family Bdellovibrionaceae. The sequence continues at coordinate 87,300 of LNEB01000007.1, read as the reverse complement.
ATTGGCCGAGTACCTTTCATGTTTGGCGGGTGATGGTCAGCAAAAAGCTTGCGATGAAAAGTGGATGGATCCCAAAAATCCTGAAGCCGACACCGATAAAAATGGTTATCCCATGGATTGTTACGGTTGGAGTGCCATGGGTGCAAAAAATGAAACCACAGGAATCGTGGGAACACCTTTTTTTGTTGATAACATTGGTCACGGTACCCATGTGGCAGGAATTATCGGAGCTGAATCTGGTAATGCCATTGGAATTTCAGGCGTTTCACCGCACATTCGTATTTTACCTGTGCAAGTGATTGATGATCAGGTCAATGAGCCTTTGAAGCCTATGAGCACGCCGAGCTTAGATCCTTCAGAAATGGTGCGTGAAAAACAAGGCTACCGTATCAATCAAGAGGTCAGTGACCGAGTGGCTCGTGGATTTTTATACGCTCTGAATGAAGGGGCCGAAGTCATTTCCATGAGTTTGGGTTGGCCTCAGGTCGCGGATTCTCCGCTGCTCAGAAAATTAATTGAAGAAGCGAACCGCCGAGGAGTGATCGTTGTGGCTGCTGCTGGAAATGATTCCACAAGAGCTTTGATCAGACCTTGCAGTTATGGCTCTGTGATTTGTGTGGGCTCTCTGAATCCTGATGGATCCTTGTCGCATTTTTCCAATTACGGAAGTGGTGTTGATATCGCAGCCCCAGGACTTTCCATTCTGAGTACCTATCCAGAAGATTTAAGACCTGCTCGGTTTCGATCATTCTTAGGTTATGAGTACTTGTCTGGAACTTCGCAAGCGACACCTTTAGTTGCGGGTGCTGTAGCCGAGCTCTTATCTCGGGGTGTAGCTAAAAACGAAATTTATGCAAAACTCATTTTGTCAGCAAGGCCAGTGCAAAAACCCACGGCCTTATTTCAAGTTTTTGCCTCTGGTGTTCAGCAAACTTTCAAAGCCGATTTGGATCCTCTGGAAAAGTATGTGTTTTCGGGTCAGTTGGATGTGGCCCGTGCCATCCAGACTCCTTTTCGTGCTGTCATTCAAGCCGTGCAAAGAGAAAGACCCGAGCTGTTGTGGAACGGAAAGGACTCTGAAATTCCCTTTGATCTTGAATTAATCAATCGAGGGGCCAGTGTTCAATCCAAAGATGTGAAGATATCAACTGAAATTTCTGAAGTTCTTGAAGGGGCAAAAAGGCCCGTGGTGCAATCGATCACTTTAATATCGCAGCCACAAAATATTTGGTCACAAAATGAAATTCGCAAATACCGAGTTGTTTTAAAAACTCATGTGGAAATGCCAGCTGATTTAGATCTCAAAGTTACAGCTGAGTTTTCTAACGGTTATAAACAAGTCAGCATCATTGAGCCTGAAGTGACGATGCCACTGGCTGAAATTTCAAGTCAGCAAAAAATTGTCATGAAAGTGGAAGGTCTTCCCTTCAGCACATGGGATTGGACTCCGCTGGAAAGTTTAGACGGCGCTCAGCGCGGCGAAGTCTACCTCATCACAGAACAATCCGCTGAAGGGTTTCGCGTCGCTACGGCCAATATCAATAAAAATAAGATGCAGATCAAAGGTCCTATGGTCATACCCAATACACGAGGCAAAAAATTAATTGCTGTCATGTGGGGAGTCACCACAGGTCAGGGCTCTGTATTTGGTGTGATTGAAGAAGTGGATGAAGAAAGCTCGATGGTTCACCTTTTTGATTTGGATCAGGATCTTAAAATTCGTGAACGATTGGTTTACGACTCTAAAGTTGTAAGACTTCCTTTCCAGGTCCGTTGGTTAAAAGTGAAGGAAAATGTTTTTAGACCCGCGTGGATAGGGCCTGGATTACTACCTAACAAAAAAGTCAGTCTTAAGGATCGATGGGAAAACCGCAATACACCTGAACGGGTCGAGCAAAGGCTTTATTGGCTTGATGAAAAATTTAAACCCCAAGCCATGACCGATGTGGATGGAAAAAGATTTTTAGATTTCGTTCCAGGTGCAGGTGATAGCCAAGGTGAGATCACAGCTTTGACCGTAAAAAGTCAGGGACCTAGCTCGCAACCGGATTACATTCAAGATGTTCTGTTTGTGAATTTTTCAGAAGGAAAAATAAAGTCGAAAAAAGAAAATCCGCAAGCTTTGTACCGATCCTTACTTGAAGCCAGGCGCGGTGGACTTTTTAATTTAGATGCAGCCGATCCTTTTTCACGGGGACTTTTTTGGTTTTCTGAAGGAAAATTAGGCACGCAAAAGATTACGACTTGGGACAGCGTGACGGAACAATTTGATAACTTTGATGCGAATGCCCTGCGGTTACAATTTGACTCTGCTTTGTGGACTCAGGCTGTTTACTCGGGTGGTCAAAACACAGGCGCGTTCACTGTTACAAATTCAGAAGTTCAATATCACGACTTCAAAACAGGAAAAGCTGTGCGAAAAAGCTTGGATCGCTATTCTTTTTTTTCCAGCAGTTTGCAAATTCTTTTGGCCTATCCCCTTGTTATTGAAAGTGAAAACTTAAAAACAAAATATCGCCCTGCACTTTTTGCTACGGAAAATGTGGACTTCGAACGTGGTGTCAAATTGGTTGTCCCGATTTTTGCAATGAATGGCGATGTTGTCGAACTGGTGTCACCTGGCACCCTGAATTTAAAGGCAGGGGCAGGATGCAAACCTTTTAAAACACCGATCCAGCTCGCAACGGGGGAAACTGCTCTTGATTTTTTCTGCGAAAGGAAGCTTTCTCAGTCAAAGAATCCAGCTCCACCATTAAAACCCGGTGAACGGCCAAGGCCTCAACCGATTTTAGTAGAGCAAGAGCTTGTCAGAGTTTTTTTAAAGTACTAACAAAATAAAACCATAGGGGGTTTTTAAATGAAGAATCAAATGAAGTGGACTTTAGGTCTATTAACAAGTGCAGTTGTTGCAACAACTTTTGTTGCATGCGGTGGCGGTGGCGGTGGATCCGTTGTCGTTGGCGGTGGTGGAGGCGGAATCGTTTCCTATCCATATGAAACTGTTTTCGGTGACACATGCGCAACTTTCGAAGCCACTCCAGGTTGTACTTTTTCAGCGACTACGGGACAAAGAATTACAGTTTCTGCAGATCCTAACTATGACCGATATGGTTTTGGTTCTGATGATCTTTCTTACGTAGTATTTTACTCTGATGGTACAGGTGATTTGTACAGCGCAACGGGTACTTTTTTAGGCACACGTAGCATTTCTTCATTCAGCGGCTGGGTCGGCGGTAACGTCATTGGCGTTGGCACCACTGGTCTTTTCTGGGAAAACGTTTCCGGTGGAACTTACTGGTTAGGTAAGAACGGTGTTCTTTATAATGCTAACTTAGGTGAGTCTAACTTCGGCGAAGCGATTAACAATAAAAATGCAGGACAAGCTTCTGATGCATCAGTGGCCGCTTTAGCTTCTGATTCTAATAAGCGTTTAGTGGCAAAAGCAGCTGACAAGTTAGTTAAAGAATATGCTTTATCTAAGCCTAAAGCGATGGCTATTGCTTCAGCACTCAACACTTGGGCTGTTTCATCATCAGGTCGTGGTTACACAACAACTCGTGATATCGATACAACTTTCAAAAAAGTTTTCGGTGTTCCTTACTCGACAGCTTTATCAGCTGTTCAGGATTTAGTTGTTAAAAACGATCCTTCTGGAATGCAAGACGTAACAGAACGTTCTGCAACGGCTCTTGGACTTAAGCCTCACCAGGCACAAAAGTTTATCAAAGGTATGTATAAAAAGGCTCTCGCTTCCTACGGTGTAGATTCTAACATGGTGAACTGGTAGTTCTTAAAAGTTCAATTGCAACAGATTGAATCTGAAAAAGCCCACTTAAAATAGTGGGCTTTTTTTTGTCCTATTTTGAGACTGAGACTTAAAAAATTCCTTTTAAAATCCGATCATAGACTATCAGGGGGAATTGTCAGTGGCGCAAAATAATTGGGGAAACATCCCACAGTGGGCTTATGAAACAGCTCAAGCATTACTACAATCTCTTCAAGCCGTTGATCCCATGACCTATCAACATTGTTTGCGAGTCGGTCAGCTTTCTAAATTCTTAGCAAAATCTGCAGGGCTCAACGAATACGAACAAAAAGTAGCCGAGTTCTCTGGTTTTTTTCATGACATTGGTAAAATTGGAATTTCTCAAGACATCATTGCAAAGCCAGGAAAGCTGGATGCCAAAGAGCTTGATATCATGCACAACCATCCCTTGATTAGCGAACAAATCATTAGACCTTTATCGCAGCATCAATTTTTTCAAGATATGTTAGCACCTATTCGTGGTCATCACGAGCGCGTGGACGGTGAGGGCTATCCCGATAAAATCATTGGTGATCAAATTTCTGTGATCGCTCGCGTGATTTTAGTCGTTGATACCTATGATGCGATGTCGCAGAACCGAGCTTACCGTAAAGGTTTACCCAACGAAATTGTGTATGCAGAATTGAAGCGTTGTGCTGGTACTCAGTTTGATCCTCAATTGGTCCGAGTGTTTTTAGAGGCCCACAGGTTCTATGTACCAACCGAAATGGACCAAGAGACTCAGGAAAAAATTGTGGATATTAATCAAAACCGATTTAAAAAAGTCGGCTAATCATTTATTTTTTTTGATTCGTGCTTTCAAAAATTTTATCAGCCGATTTAGCAATAAAACCATTATAAAGCTCACCATTTGGCAGTGGGTATCTTTTTGCAAATTCGTAGTAACAAGCAGGCACTTTCAATTTTCCATCGGTAAAATTGACTTCCACTTCTTTGGCCATGGTGGAGCTTTGTTCCAGAAGCTCAGCCGCTGAGCCTTTAATTTCTCCGCCTGAGGAATTCAAAGTGTGGCCGTTTTTTTTCACAAACTCGTTGATCAAGGGTAAGGAATGAAGCTTTTTCAATGCATTTACATTCACTGTGAAATGATTGGGGCGAAAACCAAAGGCTGCCACCCAGGAAGCATATTCACTGACTGAAGCTAGTTTTTGATAAACTTCGATGCTCATTTTCCAAGGCCTGCCACAAATTAAAATCTCTTCGGATTGAATCAATGCATCAGGAACCTGTGCCACCATTTTATCCACTTCTTCGGCGACAAAACCTTCTATTTTTTCCAGTTCCAGTTCAGAGATGAAAATTTTTGGTAGATCTTTATTCATTGATTCAAAATGCTGAGCATAAAGTTTTTTCTCTTTAAAGAAATACTCGCCCATGGGTTTGTAGCCGTACTTTTCAATGTGTTGAGCCAACGAGCGAATGCCAAGTCTTGGATGATTAAAAGTTCTGTAGGCCACATGATCATTCAGAACTTTTTCACCTTGGCCTACAAATAAATCATGAATGGCTTGGGCGCTGGGATTCAGCGTGGAATAGTCACGCCACATTTTTTCTAGTAGATGCTGAAGTTGAGGATTTTGTGATTGAAGCATAGTGGATCTCCCAAATTGTTTGAGGATTTCATTAAAGTATTAAGATGACGGCCCCAACAACAAGCGTCAAGTCCTGACAAGCCTCAAAAGCTCATGGAACGTGTCATCATGTCACAAAACGTATTAGCAGAAACTTTGGAGATCGAAAAATTAATAGCCGAGTTTCCCTCTGTTATGCGTGTTGAGTTATTAGGGCATGTGGGAAGTCAGGAACAACAATTTCCTTCCTACTGTTTATCCATTGGCTCACAAGATCCCCAGGCGCCTGTTCTAGGTTGGGTCGGAGGAGTGCACGGGCTTGAAAGAATTGGGGCTCAAGTTGTGATAGCCCTTCTTCGCTCTGTTTTACAAATGCAGTTGTGGGATGAATCATTACAGCAAACACTTAAAAAAGTGCGTTTGTTTTTTATCCCCACTGTGAATCCTTGGGGAATTTATCATAAGCGAAGATCCAATGCAGCGGGTGTGGATTTGATGCGTAATTCCCCAGTGGACGGCATCGGAGAAATTCCTTATCTCCTGGGCGGGCATCGATACAGCAACAAGCTTCCGTGGTTTCGGGGCAATGAAATGCAAATGGAAAATCAAATTCTATTACAAGGAATTCTAAAGCAAATCTTAGGCTCAAAATTTTCTTGGACAGTGGATGTGCATTCAGGATTTGGTTGGCAAGATCAAATCTGGTTTCCGTTTGCTTATTCAAAAGAACCTTTTGCAGATCTTCCTTACTTACATCGATTCAAATCCTTTTATGAGGCCACGCACCCTTATCATTTTTATAAAATTGAACCTCAAAGCTATCAAACTCACGGGGATGTTTGGGATTATTTCTATTTAGAAATGCAAAAAAAACAGCAAAGGTTTATGCCTTTGACGTTAGAGCTGGGTTCATGGAATTGGTTGAAAAAAAATCCCTTACAGGTTTTTTCTAAAGAAGGCTTTTTTTATCCCTTTCAATCCCACCGACAAAAAAGAATTTTAAGAAGGCATTGGACACTTTTTGATTTCATGATTCGTATGACGGCCTCGTTTGAAAAATGGGCCGATCTGGATGCGGATCAGCTGGAATTATCAAGAGCCCATGCCATGGAGCTGTGGTATGAAAAAAAATAAACCCGTCAGGCGTTGGCTTTGGTTCAGAGGATTGATCCGGTGGCACGTTCATTGGGGTGACTTTTACGATGAATTTAAAAAAACTTTTCCAGATGACGAAGTGATCATGATTGATTTTCCAGGGTTTGGAAATTTTCATCACTTAAAAAGTCCTAGGACCATGGCGGGTATGCTTCAGCATGTTCAGGCTCAAATCAAAAATGACCCTGGGCCTTTTCACATTTTAGCTTTTTCACTGGGTGGGATGGTGGCTTCGCATTTTTCGGCGCAATTTCCTCATCTGGTCACTCAACAATTTTTAATTAATACCAGTGATCGAAAAAGTCCCTTTTACTTGAGGTTTAGAGTTCAACAATGGGGGCTGCTTTTTTCTAATATTACTCACCCAGTGGCTGAAAAAATCGAAATGGGAGTGCTAAAGGCGGTTTCCAATTATCAACATGTGAAGGATCAGTACTACCCTCGATTTGTTGAAGAGTTTAAAAAAGCACCCGTGGAACGGCAAAATCTTCTGAACCAGCTGCATATAGCCTCAAAAACCCAGTTTCCAGAAAAATCCGGGGTGCCCACGGAAATACTGGCCTCTAAGGGAGACCAACTGGTGCACTATTCCTGCTCAGAAAAAATTGCAAAATCCTGGGGAATTACTCCTCATTTGCATTCCTCGGGGGGGCACGATTTAAGTCTTGATGAACCCCAGTGGGTCCTCGCTAAAATCACTGAAAACCTCCTCTAAAGTCGCTAATAACGCTTAATGCCATTGACCTCTAAAGGCTTCTTGGGTTTATTGGTAAAAGGGGGAATTTTTGCCTAAAAGTTTTAGTAAGTTAGCTTTCAAAAAAGAGCTTTTACTCTTGCCTCTAATGAGCTTTTTTTCCCAAAGCTTTGCGCAAAGTAACTCGACTTCGGTCAAGCCTCAGGATCCCCCATCGGGTCGCCAGGTTTTTCAATTTCCTTCAGCCAACCGAGCCTCTGTTTTTGGTGAACTTCGCTTTGAATCGTTGCAGTATTTATCCACCCTAGAAGATGCAAAAAAATTAACCAACAGCCAGTTTTTATCCGGAAGAATTTCTGTCACTTCCTTTTCTCGTGATCCAGGGGCCTTCAACGGTGAACTTGATATTTCCGCAGGCACTTTTTTTTCACTTAGACAGTCTTACTATTCAGTTCGTGAAATCTATGCCTCAACGTATTTAGATGAAAAAGCTCAAATTTCTTTTGGACGAAAAAAATATCAGTGGTCTGAGATCGACCGCATCTGGGAATTTGGTCTTTGGCAGCCCCGGTATAACATAGATGCTTTAAGACCTGAAGATAACGGTCTGACGGGTTTGTTTTTTGATTACCGTTCTGAAAACTTTCAACTTCTGGCTTTCGGATCCACAATATTTATTCCTTCAGTGGGGCCTGAAATTCGTGAGGAAGATGGCCAATTGGTTTCCGACAACCGATGGTACCGCCCACCTTCTAACCAAGCTGACAACATCAGTTTATCTTACAAGTTGGAAATCGGGAACATCGTGGATCTAGTGACCCAAGATAGCTATGCTCTTCACATGCGAGTGGGCCACGAAGAAAACGGCCCCTGGGCCGCTGTGGCCGCTGGTCGAAAACCCATCAATGATATTTCCTTTCAGCGACTTGTCCGAGGGGTTTCTTCCAATAGTGAGGCAGAATTTATCGTCAATCCCAGAGTCACCCATCACCGAGTTTTTTCTGCGGACTTAGGTTATCAGCTTGAAGACTTCAAAGCCTCAATTTCCTATTTCGAAGATCAGCCAGAAAGTGTTCTACCTCCTGTTGACTACGCTGTTCAAAAACTAGAACCAGTTCGAATTTACACAACTCAATTGGAATACAACGCAAAAAATCTATTGAACCGCACGATTCTTTTTCAAACGGCCTATTTAAAAAGTTTTGGTGGAAGTATTCAAGACATCGACAGTGAGGGCCGGGATGATGAAATTTCCTTGTTTACGACTCGGTACCGATTCTCAGATGCCTTTCGCTTGAATGTGCTAGGCGAACTCACAACAATTTATTCTCGTCCTGTAATGACAAAAATAGGTTTCACTCGTGATTTTGAACAAGAGGGTTCTATCATGGGTCTTGAATTACAGTATCAATGGAACCGGGATTGGTCCTACATAGCAGGCTTTGATGCTTTAAGCGTCGATGATAACCAATCCACTGATGATGGTTTCATTAACAGCTACCGAGCCAACGATCGAGTCTATGCCGGAGCTTCCTATGTATTCTAATTGGCTGAATGGCTTTTTAGCTTTGGCTTTGGGAGTTTCTTTAACAGGCTGTAGTGTGAAGGTCGGTGAAAAACCTCCCGAGCCCACTGAAATCGGCCTTGGTGTGACCAAGTGTCTTTCTAAATCAGTAGATGATTTAAAAGCTTTTTTTACCGCTGAGGTGAGCGATCGAAATTTAGCAGCTGCTTGGACCTGTGTGGAAGCGGCCTTTTTTCAATTTGATAAATACGTCGTAGGTCAAGACCGAGACCGCTATACTTCCCAGGAAATTGTACAATTTTTGCAAAATAATTTTTTTGAAAATAAAAATCGCTCGGTGATATCGCCAGCCTTTCAAAAAGAACTGATGAAGCTCAAACAAATTTTCGTAGGCGGAAGTGTCGACTTTGTGACTCGCGAAGAATTAAAAAAATCCCAAGTCTTCATTCAAAATATCAGTCAAATGACAGTTGAGCTAAACCCCTACATGAAAATTATCGTAATGAATTGGCAGCCTGATTTGAATCAAGGCCGTGATGCTGATCTGGCTTTTTTTGAAAAATCAAATGTGGCATCACAAATATTTGCAAAAAAATTAGCGGCTATTATTAAAAGCAATCAATCCGAGTACAAAATATCGGATGCCATTCAGTTAGTAAAAGAGTTCGAAAGTTTTTTCCAAGAAGACTGGGCCTGGGTGGATGATCTTGATGACCTAGTACCCGTCGCTCAAAAGCTTAAAAAAACCTTAGCCGGCGGAGACGAGAATCTCATCAACAATCAAGAATGGCCGCCAGTGCTTACTTTAGGAGTCAGAGGCTATTATCAATATTTAAGGTATTTTTATTTTATTAAATCCGTGCACGAAACGGGTGGTGGCATCCGGCTTGTCTATGTGGCGCGCACCTTGGAAGATATTTTTTCTACTTTTCAGGATTTGTTATTAGAAAAAGAAAGTGGAGCCATCACCCAGGCTGAACTTTTTGAAATTTTAAAAGCTTTTGAGGTGGCGTGGCCTGAACTTAAAGTGTCTGAACTTTTGCTCAGTGAGATTATGAAAATTAAGCAAGTTCTTGTGGGCGGTGGTGCACAAGCTTGGACGGCCAAAGATTTTGAAACTTTTTATCCTACTACAGTATTTATTCTTTCGAGTGGGACCCAGAAGCTGACGGTGTGGATCGATCACGAAAACTTTTTGAAGAAGCCAGAAGTCGATTGTACGTCGTGGGCCAAGACATTAGCCGGTTCCTTCAATCTTCTTATAGTTTTGAAGATTTGATTCGACTTGTGGAAGAGTACGAGCGCTTATACCCTTCAGAAAATTTTAGAACTTTTTCAGCCAAGAAAAAGAATTTATCCACTGAAGTCGGCAGTCTTTCAAAAGGACTTCGCAAATACGAGCCCTTTATCAAGCAAGCGAATCAGATTTTATTTAATCGAAACGATACGGTGATCGAAGAAAAAAATTGGATATTTGTTGTTCCCATGATTGCCAGGTATTATTCCATTTACCAATACTTTGATTATTTTTTAGTTGATAAAAAATTTGATCAAATTCAAGCCTTGCTTGATCTGGGTGCTCTTGTGGATCAGTCTTTAATATTAATTGAAGACACTTTTCAACCCCGTGAGGATAAAAGATTCTCGGATGATGAACTTCAAGCCTTAATTATGGCAGCGGTTCAGTCCGAATTTTTACCTAAAAATCTATCAGAAAAAACAGTACGAGATGCAATCCAAGCCATTCTTCAACATATTTTATTTGATCCAGCGAAAAGATTGAATGGTGAAACCAACCGGCATTTTTCGAAGGTACAGATTGAAATTTTAAAAAGTGAATTTAAGGGTTGGTTGCTGACTCAAATTAAGCTGAATGAAATTTTTAATGATGATGCAAAGGTCTCGTTGGCACCAGGTGATCTGTTAATTAAAATCCGAGAACAAATTTCATTGGCAAGCTCTCAGCCAGAATTGCTTCAGGGATTGACGGAAGTGGAATCTGTGATCGATTCCCTAGTGACTCAAACCTTAGATACAGAAAATCAATTACAAATATCAAACCGCACCAATTGGACTTATTTTAAAAATGCCACTTTCCAAATTAATTTGAACCGAGTTTTAGCGCGGGTGTTACTAAGATCTTTTTCGACTGATCCTAGCCTTTCAAATGTGACCGAGTGTAATGCTCAAATGGGTTTTGGGCTTTTGGTGGGAATTTTTAGAGATCTGGAAATTTTTGACCCTTCAGAAACCTTTATCAGTTCAAGATTTCTGGAAGCTAATATTTTTATGGTCCGTGCTGATGGTAATAAGCTACTGAACTACTTCGAACTGAGTGAACTCATTGGTGTGATCTTTTCTGGCTTAAAAGTGAATTCAAATCTAGAGGCTTCACTACGAACGGTGTGCCCTATCCGTAAAGATAAGCAAGGGTTTGAATATGTGACATTCTTATGCCTCAGCGAGCATCATTACGTCGCTGTCAGAAAATTTATGACTCAGTTGCCAGAGTTTAAATCTTTCGTCGAGCGCATTTCATCAAAAGACAAACAAACCGACGACGAGTTTTTTGAAGTCGCCAGTCGTCCTGGTTTTGCTGACTGGAATATTATTTTCAGATCAGCTTTCAAGGCCACAGGATGGATTCCTAATAATGGCTATGATGGATTCAATCAAGAATCTGTTTATTTCTCGGATATTCTTTATTATCCGTTTGTGATTCATTATCTTGAGTATGTTTTTGCACGCTTTGATTCGACGAAAAATGGGGCCTTGCAAGTCTTTGAAGCCAGAAAAGCTTTTCCCGTGTTTCAGCCGCTCTTGAAGGATCTTGCAAAAGAACAGCTTGATTCCGGAACGATCAAAGAGTCTGACCTGTTAGCAGTTTTCACTTATATTTTAAAATACAAAGAGCAACCCAGTTCTTCTAGCCTTGTTAGTATTGCTCGTTGGTTGCGTTGGCGGTCCAAGCCTGAAAATTGGGATCTATGGGTCACTCGGGCCGAAATGTCTCAGATTCTTGGCTATATTGCGGATCAAACGGCATCACTTAAGAAAGTGACTAAGCGTAATCTTTTACAGTGTCAGTAAAGCTGTCGTGTCAGAAAATAAGAAAGTTTAGAAGCTATTTTTCCACATCATGGATTCCATGGGAATCGGTTGGACTTGGTTGTATTTAGCAGAGGACTTTTTATTGTAAGGAGTGATAACTTCACCCTTAGTTTCGAAATAGATCAATTGGCCAATAGGCATACCGTTATAGACTCGGACTGGTTTTTTAACTGAAATTTCCAGAGTCCAGTGATTGCAAAAGCCCACATCGCCTTTTCCGGCCGTAGCATGAATATCAATACCTAGGCGACCCACACTGGATTTTCCTTCTAGAAAAGGAACATGGGCCAAGGTTTCTGTGTATTCCATGGTAACACCTAAATAAAAATTATCAGGTGTCAGAACATAACCCTCTTCGGGGATCTGAAAGGATTCGATCAGATTATGTTTTTTTGCATCAAGCACACTGTCTTTGTAAACAGCAAGAGTGGATCCTAAATGAACGTCGTAGGAATTAGAGCCTAAACTGTCACGATTGAAGGGCTCAACTTTGATAAGCCCTTTTTCCATATTTTGTAGGATCTCGTGATCGGTCAGGATCATAGACTACTTAGTTTCTCTGTGAACTGTGTGTTTTTTGAGGTTAGGATTGTACTTTTTTTTCTCCATGCGACCTGGAGTTTTAGTTTTGTTTTTTGTCGTTGTGTAGCGTGATACAGGTTTACCAGCGGCTTTAGCTTCGGTACACTCGAGAGTAACGATAATACGACCTGATTTTTTTGCCATGGGCGTGTCCTTTCCGAACGTGGGGAATCAATTAACAAAGTGTGTTTCTAGCAAATGCAAGAGGTGTCTTCAATGAGAAAATTGAATTACTTATCAGGAATTTTAACTCTGTCTGTTCTCCTCGCAGCTTGTGCAAACGCGCAGGTGTGGGATAAAGGTCTTCGGGAAGTTCAAAAAGACCAGATGTTTCAATCACTTAGTTCATCATCTGTGGTGTTAATCGGGGAAAATCACGGTTTTCGCACCCACCGTGACCAGCACATGGAAATTTTGAATGAACTTCGTAAGCGCGGACTTTCGATCCATGTGGGGTTTGAGTTTTTCTACTATCCAGATCAAAATTTGGTGGATCAATTTCGCCTACAACAAATCACAGAAGATGATTTTTTAAAACAGATCACTTGGGGATCTCCTTCGTTTGATTATTACCGCGATCAGGCTTTGTTTCCTCAATTAAGCTTGGGTGAAAAAACTTGGGCTTTGAATGCACCCAGGGCATTGACTAGACAAATTTCCAGAGGGGGACTTGGTTCACTGACGCCCGAATTATCTGCTCTTGTGCCGCCAGATTTTGCATTAGGTCGTGAAGCTTACAAAGAACGCTTCATTGAAGCCATTGGGGGACACAGTGCGGGTCCTGAATTTATTGAGCGTTATTTTGCAGCCCAATCGATGTGGGATGATACCATGGCTTGGAACATTCAAAAGATTAAGCAGCAGCACCCTCAGCAGATACTTGTTGTGATCGTGGGCGAGTTTCACACCCAGTACGGTGGGGGACTGCAAGACCGATTGCAAGCCCGTGGAGTTCAGAACGTGGTTTCAGTTTCCCAGGTGAACACTCAGGGTCTTACTGAAAGCCAAAAAGCTCAGGCGATTATGCCGCACCCCGAATATGGACCAAGGGCTGATTGGATTTGGGCCGCACCTGCCGTAGAATAATTTCATGTTTTCAAAAGATATTAGAATTTTAGTCATAGATGACATGCCTTCCATCAGAGACCTGGTGAAAAACCAACTTAAAACGATGGGATACCTTACAATTTTTGAAGCCCAAGACGGGGAAGAAGGACTTAGCTTTTTGCAAAAAATGCTAGCCGACGGAGAACCCATACAATTAGTTATATCCGATTGGAATATGCCTAAGTTAAAAGGCCTCGAATTGCTAAAAAAAGTTCGAGCTTCGGCCGAATTCAAAGATCTCCCTTTTGTGCTTCTGACCTCAGAGGCCGAGCGAGAGCAAGTCACAGAAGCTGTATTATCCGGAGTGTCTCAGTACATCGTGAAACCCTTTTCAGCTAAAATATTTGAAGATAAATTAAAAACTGTTTGGGACAAGCATAAAAAATAACTAAGCGGCTTGTTTGATCGGTGCTATCTGGACAGCACTTGTTGGTAGATAAAAATAAAAGCTTGTGCCAAAACCTTCAGTGGTTTTTAAACTTAAGTAACCACCTAACTTTTCAATTTCTATTTTCACAGCATCAAGACCCACTCCGCGGCCAGACAAGTCCGTCACTTGATCTTTTGTACTAAACTGAGGTTCAAAGATTTGCATCAGTATTTCCTGCTCAGTGAGATTGGCCCAATTGAGGCCTTTCTGCTGCATCTTTCGAAGGATGGCATCCTTTGATATTCCTTTGCCGTCATCTGTAATGATGAGCTCCACTTCATGATCTTGAATACGAGCACTAATTTCTATTTTTCCTGCTTCTGGTTTGCCAGAAGCTTGTCTTTCCTCTGAACTTTCAAGTCCATGATCAATGGCGTTTCGAAAAACATGAACCAATGTAGAAAGAAACGGGCGATAAGCTTCCGTGGACCATCGGAAAGTAGGATTGACATAGTGAATAGGAGCTACTTTTTTACCTAATTGTTCAGCTGTGCTTTGGATTAAGTAATCATAGGATGAAAATGTGTCTTGTAGTGATTCAGTTAAATATTCTGATTTTAAGTCCTCAGAAAATCCTTTTGTTTTAGACCACATAGAAAGCAAATCAATAATTTGAGTGAGCTGATGCTTTGGCATCTCTACTTTTTCAACATTCAGTTGTGCAGGAGTTGAGCCTAATAAAGATTGAGCTTCGTTTTGAAATTCTTTGAATTCATCAATAAATTTTTGCTCAAATATATCCCAGTCTTCACGGATGAATTCATCAGGTGAATTTTGCAATTGTAGAACCTGACTTTCAAGATGATGAGCAACTTCTGCAACATTTTTAACTGAAAAACTAGCAGCACCACCTTTCAGTGTGTGCAATAACCGAAATACTAAATCCAAGTTCCAGAAACCAGGTGCTAGTTTTGTGGCTTCTAAAAACTCTTTAAACAAACGATTGGATTCTGTGAAATAGGTTTGAAATGACTTTTTTTGTTTTACAACTTTTAAAATAAACTGAGAATTGGCTTTTTCTTTTTCAGCTTCTTTTTGAGCTTGAATCAATTCTGTAATATCTGTGGCAACAAGTACAACTCCAGAGATTTCATTTTTAAAGTCTCTGATCGGGTAGTATTCTAATTTAATATTCTTGCCCTGGCTGTGAGAAAATTCTTTGGGGCCAAGATCTGCCATATCATTGAAGGGTAGAAGCTCACCAAATAAGGTGATCATCCACTTTCTGAAACCCTCTTGCTTATCGGGAGCCACTTTCAGAACATCCCATATTTTCATTCCAGCAGGATCCGTTTCGATAACTGTTTGACAAGCTTTTGAAGAAACTTCCCAGCAAGATCCACTGGAATCAAAAATTAAAAATCCCTGGTTTAAACTATCAAGTAAGGCTTTTAATTTTTGATTGAGTTCTCTAATTTCCAAAGTTCGCTCTTCAACCATTTTTTCTAGATTTTTAGAGTAGTTCTCAAGTTCGATCTGTGCTTTTTTAAGCTTTTCAATCACGTCTTCTTTTGCATCAAGTTCAGCTCGGTATTTTTTTTGTAATCTTTCTTCTAATGTTACATCCCTTAGAAAAACGATCCACTCTTCGTTATTACCCATCTTTTGGGTTGTGATCTGAGCTTTTCCTTCAGTTCCTTCTACAGTTGTGAAACTTAATTCTTTATAAGGTGTGGGCTCAGTGACGGTAGATAATTGATTGAGATATTCAATTTTTTCACTGAACTTCATTATATCGGTTAATTGACTTTGCGAGCGAACAAGTTTTCTTTGGCTTTGTTGGCTGAGCAGGGCCGCCGGTTCATTACAATAAATGATCTGACCCTTATTATTAAGGATAAATATAGGCTCTAGTAAGGAATCGAAAAGCTGTTTTTCAATTGTCATTCGAAGAATATTTCTTTCTTTTTATGAAACAAATAAAACATATTAGGTTCTGACCAATTAGAATCTGTGTTTTCTGTTTGTGAAACAGATTTCACACGCCAGTAATATTTTCCATAAGGAATTCTTTTAGCCATTAAATATCTTAAGAAGGTTTCATTTGTTGAATTAACAACGGCTGAATCAATTATTTGCTGAAAGTCTTTGTCCCTGGCCACTTCAATAGAAAACTGTTCGGCATCGACCACGGGTTTCCAAGTGAGCCAAAGATAAGGATTGTCATCTTGCTGCAGGAATACTGTGGTGTCATGAAAGGGTCTAATCAATCGTGGTGCTGGAATTAAGTTTTTAATTTGATAATTGAAACTTTCAATGTTTGAGGAAGGGCTAATGGGTTCCCCTTGCTCGTTTGTTGCATAAACACGAACGTGGTACTGACCTGGTTTTTTGACTTGCAAAGAAGCAGGACCTCTTTGAGTCGCAATGACCTTTGCATCTCGAAAGCTGCCATCATTAGAAACTTCCACTTTATAGCGACTGGGCAGTCGACTCGAATGAGACCATATGACATTTACATTCTGCGGATCCACTTGGCCACTTTCAGTGCGTACCGTTATTGGTTTAAGTGGTTGAAGCCGTGGAGCCACTGAGGATATTTCGATCGTTCCAATTTCACTGGGTCCACTTATTTCCTCTGCATTTAAAGAGTAAAGTCTAAAGAAATAGGATCCTGCTTGATAATTACTCCAAGTGATATCACTGGAAGTAGTCTCAAGGCTTGTGACTTTTTCAAAGCGGGGAGACCTGGAAAGTTCTAATTTATATTTCTCAGCTTTATTGACGGGTTGCCATTCTACTTTCGGAGGAGTGGGGAAATCGTCGGAGTGTTGAATATTTTGTGTTAACAATATTGGAGGTGGCAAACTGCTTCTTTCAATGTCAGTTAATTCAAAGGAATGAACAATTGAAGTGGCTGTTTGTTGTTTGGCCTGATTGTACCCTTTGAGTCTCACAAAATACTGCCCAGTGGGTAAAGAAAAGGGGATTCCAGATTCTGTCTTTTTTGTTTTCAATACAGAGTCTAAAATAACAAAGTCAGGACTTGTTGAAATTTCAACAACTGTATCAGAAATAGGGCCAATTTTTTGCCAAGCTAAATCTGTATAAGTTCGTGGATCTTGTTTGTTGATCTTAAAACTGGGTGGGCTTTTCCAAACCAGTAATGTTGAATCCTGGCCTGCAGGTAAACGATCAATTTTTTGTAGATTAACTCCAGAAAAATTTTTCTCAAGCCTGATGCGTCCATCTAGTTTTTGGAGTCCATCTTTTGTTCGAACTAGCAGTTTTGACGACAAGTTCAAGTTACCAGAGAGTGAACCTGATTTAAGATCTAGAACAAGTTGACCGTCTTCAAAAGCTAATACAATTAAAGTCTGACCATCGATTTGCAATTGGCTTCCATCATTAAGTTTTAGAATGGCTGTCGAGTTTTCTCCTGTAAACAAACTATCATAGGCGAAAAGATCGTCTTGCTCTCTAGCATTGATCCAGCTGAATTGATCACTTGATTTAACTCTCACGTCTTGCTTTTTAGTAACAAGTTCTGCCACTTTTTCATTGGTATTGCTTCTTGATTCTACAAATAGAGAGTCATCGTACAGTAAGTACGAAAACATAATAATAACCAGGCAGCAAAAAGTGAGAAGTCTCTTCTCGATTGTTGTTAGTTTCATTTAACTTTTAATAACCTGTTTATGTTTCGGGAAAATTGTGAAAAAAGTTGACGAAAAAAGGTCCAGGAGAGGTCCTGACGTTCTATATTGGTCTGATCAGGTATGAGATCTTGAGTGCTGTGAAAACGAAGTCTTTGTCCATACGTTATAAAATTTTATTGGCACTGACCTTAATTCCGGCCTTGGCCCTGTTCGTCTACCTTACAATCGCATTACAGGTTTTTCGTGATGATAAAGTGGCTTATGTCTTTGATACGACCAGCCAAATCTCCATTTCAATTGCAGGCCAACTTAAGACCAAGCTTGATAATATTATAAAATTAACTCAGCCCATTTTATTAGACTTAAGTCAGTCAGAGGATTTTAGTCGATTGTCCAGGGCCTTTTTGCAGTTTGATGCCAATTTGGAATCCATGGCCGTTATGGCTTGGAATGAAAAGGCCGGACAGTATGAAGTGGGCCCTGTACTAGAAAAGATACCTTTCACTTTTGAAAAATTTTGGCTTTCCTGGAGACAGTCTTGGAATCCCTCTTTTGTGCAAATTTTGATGAATCAAACTGTTGTTACGAATCCGTTTCTAGACAGCCGTTTTGTCATTGTTCAAAAAATTGATCGTCCTGATGCAAGACCCTATTTGGTGATTTTACTGTTTGATCTGGCTGAATTTTCTGAGCAGTTTCAAACTCTGTCGGCCCAAAACTTTTATTTAGTTCAGCGGGACGGAAAAATATTATTGGGTCCCAAGAATGAACTGGGCAGTAATCTTAAGGATCAAATTTCTTTAAGCTTTCTTGGATTAAATAAACAAGTGGCAGGTTCTGGTGTTGAAAAAGTTGTTGATAAAAGTGGCACCACAAAGCTTGCTTCATTTGCAGCCGTGGGCTGGGGTGATTTGTTTGTGGTCAGCACAGTTCTTGAGTCCAAGGCTTTATCGGCCATCAGTGTTTTGAAAAGAAAGTCATTTTTGTTTTTTATTATTTTAATGGCCGTCACTGTTATTTTAAGTTTGCTGGCTTCTAGCACTGTAACTCAGGCTTTGACTCAGCTTCACGAGGCCACAGGTAAAATTTCTGATGGTCAATTCGATGTCCAAGTGCAAGTTCAATCTCAGGACGAAGTGGGTGCACTGGCCGAAAATTTCAACCGAATGGCAGCTGAAGTTTCTAGACTTATGCAGCAGACGGCTGAAAAAGCCCGAATGGAGAACGAGCTTCAAACAGCGCGAATGGTGCAAGAAACTTTGTTTCCAGCGCCAAGGGCCGATCTTGGGCCTGTGGAAGTTGTGGGGTACTACGAACCCGCCAGTGAAGTGGGTGGAGATTGGTGGAGCTACACACAAACTGGAAATAGTGTTTATTTTTGGATAGGGGATGCCACAGGCCACGGAGCTGGAGCAGCCCTTATTACCAGTGCCGCTAAATCAGCAGCGGGACTCATCGAAGCTTTGGGTTTTTCTCCGGCACAAGCCTTAGAAGCTCTCAATAAAAGTATTTATGATGTTTCCCGTGGAAAAGTTATGATGACATTTTTCTTAGGCAAACTAGATCTCAATACGATGCTTATGACTTATTGTAATGCCTCCCATGAGGCGCCTTTCCTGTTTCGTCGAAAAGAAGAGCCCTTTAAGAAAAAGGACATCGAATTTTTAAATGAAGTGAATAATCCCAGACTCGGTCAAAGTCGAGACTCAAAATACAGTGAAACCACAGTTCAATTGGGTCTTGGCGATCTTTTATTTTTTTACACGGATGGAGTGCCCGATATTCGAAACCGTGCTTTGGACGCTTGGGGTGAAAGAGAATTTATTAAGACTTTAATCGGATCAGTGAATTCTTCACCTAGTCCAGTCGAGGTGATGTCAGCTTTCACTGAGCATTTTCAGGCCTATCGTCAAGAAGCTTCATTAGCTGATGACCTGACATTTTTCATAGTTAAAACTAAAGAGACGATCGTTTAAGGAGAAACTGAATGAGCAAATTCCAAGCTAAAGTCGACCGTCAAGGTAGTAAAATCAGTGTTCAATTGGGTGGAATTATTGATGAAGATGCTGACTTCACAGCGCTCGCGATTAAAGATGCGCAGGAAATTGTAATTGATATGGATGCCATAAAAAGTATTAATTCTTGTGGAATTCGAGAGTGGATCAAGTGGATTTCTGAAGGTGATAAATCAAAAGTAGTTTATTCAAAATGTCCCAAAGTGATTGTTGATCAAATGAATATGGTCGATGGTTTTTTACCATCATTTGCTAAAGTGGAATCTTTTTATGTTCCCTATTATAATGAAGATTCTGGATCAGAAAAAAATATCCTATTTCGATACGGTGTTGAGTACCGGGAAGGTCAAGTTCAGCCCCCGCCTGACGTTAAAGATGAATCGGGGCAAGTGATGGAAATGGACATCATTGAAAGTAAATACTTTAAGTTCATCACGTCCAAAGTCTAGTTGATTCTTTCAAGCGATCAATTTCTTTAAAATTGTCATCTCTAATGCCGATAAGAAATTGTGGCTCAAATAGGACTCAAAATACTTATTGTTGAAGATGATGCCAGCTTTGGCAGTGTCCTGCGTGATTTATTAACACGTCAGGGTCATTTTCCATTTCATGTGACGAAACCTGATGAAGCTCTACAATTGGTGCAAAGACAAAGCTTTGATGTTTTTTTAATCGACTGTTTGCTTCCCAATATGACAGGCACTGATTTAATCAAAAAAATTAAAAGCGAAACTAATTTTTCAAAAACTGCAAAAATCGTAATGATGAGTGGAATCTATACGGATAAATCCTTCCAGCAAGAATCCATTCAAGAAACCGGTGCTGACGGATTTTTGAAGAAGCCTTTTGATATCAGTGAAATTCAGACTTACATTTCTTCATTCAAGCCTCAGACTCCAAAAGTCGAAGAACATCCACGCAAAAAATTATATGAAATTTTTGAAAAAGAAAAAGTTTCTCCTCGTGAAAAAAGAAAAATGATCGAGTCATTGGAAGAAGTGGATGGCTTTGATTTGCCATTTATCTACAGTCTTCTTGCTGAAACCAAATCTTCAGGACACCTGAATATTTTTAATTCTGACGGGGCAGTATCAGGAGTTTCCTTTTGTCAGGGACAAATTGTGGGTGTCGATGTCGAAGACAAATCCACGGTGTTAGGGCATATGCTCATTCAAAGTGGTTATTTAATGCCTCAGGATTTACAAGAGGTTTTACAAGACAAGAGCCCGCGTAAAATTGGCCAGAAGCTGATTGATTCTTGTAAGTTAAGTCCCCATGCATTTGACCTTATCCTTGGTGAGCAAATGAATGTGAGACTGACAAGAACTATCATCGAAGGCAAAGTCAGAGTTAATTTTGTTGCAACAGAAGTTGAGAATGTCCCAGCCGCAATTGATCAAGAACAATTACTAACCTATATGCATGATTGGGTCGCCTCAAAACTTCCCATTCAATGGCTGGAATCACTTTATATGATGTGGTCAGGGCAAAAAATTCTGAAGACATCCCTTTGGAAACTAGACCATCCAGTTTTTAAAACTTCTTTTATCACACGTTTAGGAAAGTTAGCGGACCGAATTGAAGCGGGAGTCACGCTGAACGAACTTTTAAGTGTTGATGGATATGACTCTGTATCTGTTCATAAGGCCTTGCATCTGATGCTATTAAAAGGCGTGATTATATTCTCTGCTGAAAAAGTGAAACTGGATAGTGTGAGCCAAAGAAAGCATCTCAAAAAAATTCAACAACAGCTTGAAGGAAAAGATAACAGTGAAGTTTTAGAGTTGTTCCAAGATCTTTTACAAGGCAAACCGGATTCCACTTGGTTAGATGAATTTATGATTTTCGTGGGGCCTGCTCCTGAAGACTCTGAAATTTTAAAAGTATGGCAGAATTTGCGAGAGCGATTCGATAAAGCCATTCGAATTCATTGGGATCAATCCAGTCATGAAGTCACAAAAATAAAAGCGACAGAAAAAAACAATTTAAGACTTCAGGCTTTGCAAAAGTTAGATGAAGTTAAGGCTCAACTTCAGTTAAATCAGTTCACAAAAGCCAAAGAACTTATAAAGTCTATTAAGAACGTTGAAGAAATTCCTGGTGGCAGGCTTTATAAGTCTTGGATCCAAATTGGTACGTTAGATCAGACTAAAAAAGTTGCACAACTTAAAGAAATTGAACTTGAGCTGATGCAAATTCCTCCTGATGAAAGATACGACGCCTTTTATCTTTATGTGATGGGCTTGTATCACAAAGCAAAAGGTGACAAGTCAGCAGCAAAAAAATCCTTTGAAAAATCAGTGGCTATCAATCCTTCATTTTTGATCGCTAAGCGCGAAATTACTATGCTGGACAGTGTGATCGAGCAACCTAAACAAGATATTTTCAATATGGATTTGAAAGATGTAGTGGCCGGATTTTTTAAGAAGAAATCAGGTTAGAACTTAAAAAGTTCTGACCCATCCTGCTTCAAGGATAAGACCTGTTGATTGTGATTTTTGATTTCCTACCGATGTTTCAAGAGATCTTAAGCCAAGCCCTAACATAATTTTCCGGCTTTCTTCATAGCTTTTATAAAGCTTAAAATTAGCGATTGCGGCTTGGGTCAGTTTAAAGTTTGAACTTTCAACAGGTAGAGAGTAGCGGAAATGAAATTCTTGCCAGTCAAAATAGCGTGTCCAAGGAAAAGCAGGACCGACCCAGCCTACAACAGGAGTCAGAGTTGATACTGAGTTGGAATCAAAACTCCAATTTTGAAACCCCAATCCAAAAATGATAGAAGTGTCCCAAAATTGAAGGCCTTGAATTTTTCTATAAAGAAAATCCAATTCAGCCAATGTGACAGGATCTTTATCAGAAAAATCTTGCAGATACTGAAGATTAATTCCCAGCCTTTGAAAAGTGAATGCAGATTTTAAAAAAGCATTTTCAAACCAGAACTGAGCATTGATAGAAAGGCCAGGCTGAAATTCATCGCTGTTAATGAATGCACCAAGTTCGATTCTTGAAGAGTCTTGTCTTGATGTGGTGTAGGCCGCCTGAAATAATTGACCTTGATCTTCAACACCGAGATAAGAAGTTTTCCCCATGCCCGAAGGAATATTTCTTACAAACCACTGGAATTGTTTTCCAGAGCTGGTGATTTCAGAGGAATTATCTAGGGTTTTAAGAGTACCCAGTCGGCCAGGCTCTCCGGTCATATTAATCTGATTGCGGTAAGTTTTTTGACTTAAATTGGAAAAAAGATGAACCCGATGTTGAGCCGTTGGTAGAGGCCCTTGAACAATGAATTCTTGCCTGAGAGGGACTTTGCCTTCGCCTTCAATATAAATTTGTGCACGCTGTTTGAGTAAAGGCACAGACCATCTTCCATCGGGTAATTTTTTATAATTAGTAGGCGCCAATG
Organism: Bdellovibrionales bacterium Ga0074139; assembly: GCA_001464795.1. GTDB lineage: Bacteria > Bdellovibrionota > Bdellovibrionia > Bdellovibrionales > Bdellovibrionaceae. The sequence continues at coordinate 64,279 of LNEB01000007.1, read as the reverse complement.
GATAGGGGCCTTTAGCAGTTAAAATAAAACCTTTTTCATCGAGATCAAGTACGTCTGGATACTCAACTTGGATTCTTCTGGTGTCCATTTTAAATTCAGCACCAGAGCTGGAAACGGCACGGAAGGACAGACTTTCTCTTTCGTCATTTAAGAACACAATGCCGTGATGGGTGACGTTACGGCCATTGATTTGCACAAAGGCCTTTTGATTTTTTGTTCTAAATAAAGCCGTCAAATCATTACCTGACCCTTTTAAAATAATTTCCGGAGAGCAAACATCGAGTCCTGTGTTGATTTCATAGTAACCGACACAAAAACGAAAAAAAGAAACAGCTGATAATGAACGAACTAATTGAGTTGCATCTTGAATCTGAAATTCGGATTGAGATTTGGTAAAATTTTGGGACCAAATACTGACACCAGAGGGATTTGTAATAATAATACGTCCCTCTTGAACAACTTGAGAGGGCCAAGCAAAATAAATTTTTGGTTTTTCATTATCGAAAGACAATTGGAACTGGAATTGTTTTGTATCAATAATGCGATTGCCTAGTAAAAGCTTGGTATTGTCACGAAGGCTGTATTCAAACTTTTGTGGTAAAATCTGAATATTGTTTTTTTCTGCTGGAAAATCCATGGGAACTCTTGCCACAGAAGTGAAGCAAAATAAGAATATAAAATTAAATAAGATCTTGACGAAGTGATTCATAATCTCTTCCGTCAATGATACCCCTAATCAGGTGCAGGCATAAAGCCATTTTTGAGAAAAAGTCGATATTGGCAGTGACGACTAGGACCTGTGGATGCTTGGACCACACAGATTTTATTTTTTCATTGAGTTGCCACGCTTCTTCGAAACTTTCTGTCCGGATGGGATTTGTAATGTCATAGGAATTAGGGTGAGCTGTATCCAAATGAAGAACCCAATGATAGCGACTGATTTCTTTATCAATTGTGGTATCCAATTCGAAAAAAAAGTCTGAAATTTTATCAGGCCAGTAGGCCAGTCCATCCAGGCTTCCCCGGTCGCAGACCAAGGTCGAGGCTGTGGGTAAGTCATGGGCAAGGCCTTCAAGTTGTTTTTGTACATGATAAATGGCTTTTTGAGAGCGAATTTGACTGCCAGGAGTTTTGCCCCTGGGAAATCCTCCACGGTAAAGAATGCTGGCGGCTTCAGGCACCGTAGAAACCTCTGATCCCAATTCACGTTTAATGGCTTCTATCAGAGTGGTTTTACCCCCAGAAGGGCCACCGGTAATAACAATAACGTTGTGACTCATGGGTTAAGATCTTCCCACTTCAGCAGAGGCTACAATGTCATGACCAATCCACTGAACAGCTTGTTGGGGTTGATAGGAGTCATGAAACATGACCCAACCACAGGAGCGAAAAACAACTTCACTAAGAATGGCTGTCATCAGATTTTTGGAATCCAAATGTGATTCGGTAACAAAATGAGAAAGCTGTAAAAGTTTTTCAAGCTGAGCCTTGTTGCTATGACTGGGCCAATCAGAGAATTGAATCGTCTGAAGAACTTCTGGGTCCTGATAATAATGATTGATATGCGAAAAAATTTCTTCCATGGCTTGGGGCTTTTTAAGCAGGGATGTGCATTCATTAAAAAGTTGATGAGTGCGTCCATTATCAGGATAAAGTTTTTGAAATGTTTTAAGCAATGTGTACAGGGGCGCTTCAACACCTTGAAAAATAGAGCTGGAGTTGGTGAGAATTTCAGGACAGTTGTAAGTGCTGATAGGAATATTTTGATTCTTCCACTTCAGCGAAACTTTTTCTAGCTCGAGTTTAGCCCAACCTTGCAAGTAGGGAGAGTAACTTTGCCACTGGAAATGATCTTTCATCCAAATTTCAGTGCCATGATACCCATAAGCCACATAGGACACATGTCCACCAGATTGTTGGATGCGATCACGAAGTTTTGTGGTTTCTTCAAGCAAAATATCCAAAGTGTAAGCAGTCACTTCATTAAAATTGAGATTGCAAAGCTCACCAATGGCTGAGTTCCAAAAGCTTTGGCTTTCCATATAGCGCTCGCCGGTGCCCTTAAAAACACGATTCATCAAGGGCATGACAATTTTGGCTCGTGGAACTCCACCCGCCATCAAATGGGCGAAAAGGACATGAGCATTTTTTTGCGGCAATACTTTTTCTAATTCTTTAACGTAGTCTTGAACTTGTTTGCGAAAACGAGCACGGCCTTTTTGCAGACAATTTTCTAATTTACCTTTTGGCCAACTAAAGTCAGCCCAATTTTTTAGACCTAATTCTTTCAAATCATCAACAGGACTTGTACCTGAAGCTTCATCAACTTCCATATCAAAGCCAGCTTCCAAAGGAACATTGATAAAGTGAAAAGCATCTGTTGGTTTTTCATGATCTTCTAAGGCCCGGATGTTTTGATTGGAATCCCTGCGACCCACTGTGCTTTTAATTATTTTATAATTATTTTTCTGAGCCTCTTCGACCAGACCATTGGCATATCCACGATTAAAAAGCTCTCCAAATACAACCAAATAACCAGAATCTGATTTTGGACGGCGACCACTGATTTGACGAATGGGATGACCTGACTGCTGAAATAGATCTTGCATAGGTTGGAAATTTAATTGGACTCAAGGGGCTGTTCAAGAGGGTGTGCATCAAAGACCCCCATAGTTTTTAGCTGACCCATTAATTTTTTTGTAGCCCCAGTCCGTAGCCCCACTTGGCTTAAAATCAGCGACTTTCGCCGGTCATGGTCAAGCATGAGTTTCTGGCAGATTGAGGTCAAATCTACAGCTGCATCTATTTCAATAACAAAATCCAATTCTTTGAATTCAAGAGCTTCACGGTTATTGTGGTGATAGGGGCCGACTAAAACAGTGCACCCAGCGGCTAAAGGTTCCATCACCGAGTGAACTTGTTTTTTAAAGGAGCCTCCAACAAAAGCAATTTGGCTATGAGAGTACAAGGAAGCCAGTTGTCCGACTTGATCCACAAGCAGCACATCAAAATCTTTCCAATTCCAATTCGCAAAATCAGAGGAATAAAGCCCTACCGATAGGCTTTTATTTTTTAACTGACTAAGAAGCTGATTGATAGGCTTAAAATGAACTTCATGGGGGACCCAAATGAACTTCCATCCTGAAGATTTAAGTCGGGCCACAGAAGCCATAAGGGCGGTCTCGTCTTCTGCCCAGGTGGAACCAAGAAGAAGGATTTTTTCAAAATAGGGGAGTGGTATTTTTTTAGAATTGAGCAATCGGTGAACAACCTGATCATAGCGAGTATCACCCAATACAAGACCGGTCTTAATGGGACCATAAAGTTGCTCACAAAGATTTTGATCCTCGGTGGCAACATAATAAATTTGCGTCAATTTTTGAATGGCAGGGCGTAAAAAAAGACTCGCAATAAATCCTGATTTTTTTGAACCCTTAGCAAACGTTGCCGAAAATAAACAGCAAGGTATTTTTCTGTTTTCAAGTTCTGAAATCATTTCTGGCCACAAGTCAGTTCTTGCTAGTAAACAAATTCTTGGTTGAACCCGATTTAAAAATTTCTTAACTGAATTTTTTTGATCAAAAGGTAAAACGCCGATAGCGTGAACATCTAATTTCTTAAGTGCGTTCAATGATGAAAGTGAAGTATGAGTGACAAGAATAGGAATTTCTGGGTTCGTTAGTCGAATTTCACGAATCAAGGAAGCCGCATACTCGATTTCTCCGCTGGAGGCATGAATCCAAATGGGTTTCGATTGAAAAGCTTGATTAATATTCACTTGGCCTTGATGGGTAGCAAAATATTGTAATTTTTTATGAGGAATGAATTTTACGATTGGCAGCAGATGCTGAAGAATGGACATGGCACAGGAATACAAAAAAGAGATCATGCTTCCAATCGCCTTTTTCTAAAAGTCTGACTGACTAATGTGGGTGTTATGTCTTTTAAGCATTTATGAAACTCAACGTTTACGCAGGGGCCTTGGCCATGCTTGCTGCAGGGACGACACTTAAGATCCAATTCTAATATGGACGTTGTAGGTCTTGATGGAAACCCAAAGGGAGCTGGCCCCATAAGTGCGATAGCCGGGTGGCCCAACTGTTCAGCAGTATGCAGTATGCCAGTATCATTTGAAATAAGCAGAATTGATTTTTTCACGACAGCTGCCGTTTGCCTGAGATTTGTTTTGCCTGTTAAATTGGTCACTCGACTGGGATAGGCCAAAAAAATTTCGTTTAAGAAATGATCCTCAGGTCCACCAAGCAAAACAAAATGCATTGAACTTTCAATTTCAATTAATTTTTTCCAGTGCTCGAGAGGCCATCTTTTTAATTCATAAGCAGCTGATGGAGCCAGCGCAATAAAAGCCGAGGTGGGGAGTAATTCTTTAATGGACTGCAGATCGGCTGAATCAAGAAAAAGTTGAGGGACAGGTGGCAGTGTGGAATCCATTCCCCAACACTGCAGAGGCTCTAAAAGATCTCTTTGACCGCTTCGAGGCATTTGGTAGAAGTTGATTTTGAATTTGAATAAAAAAATTCGAAAAATTCTTTTTTGACTTTTTCTTAGAATCTGGGCCGAAGTGGTCAGTTGTAAAACCAAGGAGATCACCCAGGATCTTGTACTATTATGAGCATCATAAACATGGGTGTAATTTTCTTTGCGTAAATTCCAAGCAAATGAAAGAAGTTCTTTAAAGTTGGCCTTCCTTGGAAAGGAAATAATTTTGCTGATCATGGGGTGATTTTCAAGAAGTGACTTTAAGTCGTTTCGAACAATCCAATCGATTTCAGCATCAGGCCAAAAAGATCTTATTTTAGACGGAACACTAAGGCACTGAGTGACATCACCAAAACTGGAAAATCTTAAAATCAAAATTTTTTTTCTTTTTGCAGGAATCACTTCCAGGATGCTGTCACAAACGGCCCTTATTTGGCAAGTGACCAGACAATTGACAGCCCTATGCATTCCCGCTTGCGACCCATCGAGGCATGGAACTTGGACTCTTTGGATCTGATGGTACGTTTCTATTATGCAGTTTTATTCCTATTATTGTCCCACGTCTCTGTGGCTCTTGCACAAATTCGTTCCCAGTTGCTTCTGCAAAACGAATCCTTTGTTTCTCCCGAGTACACAGCCACTGATCAAACACAGTACCAATTTTTAGGATTTCGCGCAAAATCCGAAGAAGAGAATCGCTCTTTTCTAGTGGATTCCGAAATTGTCATGGCCATGGGTGCCCCCTTATTGAGTTATATTAAAATCCAAGATTTCGCTGTCCAATATGAAAATTCAGAGAATGAGGTTTTCTCTCTGGGGAGAAAAAAACAGCTATGGTCAGGTCTTGATCGTCGGTGGGATTTTGGAATTATAGAGCCCACTTTTAAATGGAATCCCTTAAACCGGAAAAGTTTAGCTCTGACAGGAATTCATTGGAATCGGAATGAAAAAGATTTTTCATTGTCAGCCATTTGGTCGCCGCTTTTTATTCCTGATCAAGGGCCCAATTTTGAAATTGATGATCAAGGCCGTTTCAGTCGTAAGAATCCATGGTTTCAAACACCACCCGATACTTTTCGACCTTTTCCTAATGCCACATCGGATTCCAAAATACAGTATAATGTTCAACGCCCACCGGACTCTGAAATTGTATCTCAATCCACCCTGGGTGGCGTGGTGGAAAAAATGTGGGCGCAAAAAATTCTGACCCGTGCAGGATATTTTTATAAGCCTATGAATCAGTTAGCCCTTTCTTATAATGGAGCCTATATTTTAGCCACAGATGAAGGACAGGTTGATATTTTACCTGAGGTTCTTTACCACCGAGTTGTCACGGCTGATCTGGTCATCAGGGAAGGTCTGATTGAATCAGGTGTTTCCTATGTGCAAGATGAACCTACGAACAGGGCTGCTGATCCCATGTGGACAGTTCCCGTGTTTGAGGATGCTCAGATCTGGAGTGCCTATATTCAATTGAATTTAAAAAGATCAAATAAACTGAGTTTAGAATATTTAACTGTAGATGGTGGAGAAGTGACAGAAGTGGGTGATTTGGCTAGCCAGACCCGGGCCCCCATTTCCAATCGTTATCCTATGACGGAAGCCTATAAAATTCGTCACCAAATGCAGCTTCGAATGAATGGATCACAGTTTGTTAATTTTGATTCTTCTTGGACTCACAGTGATAAAAATCAGTTTGATCTTATTCAAATCCGTGGTGCCTTTCAGATTAATAACAGGTGGCAGGTTTACACCGACATGCAATTTGTAAAAGCTCGTCCCTTAAGTGTGGACAATGTGAATGATGTGGCTTCTTTTGCTGATAATGATCGGTTGTTAGTTGGAGTGGCCCATGTTTTATAAATTGATTGTATTACTCCCAGCATTATTATTTTCGCTCTCTTGCTCAGAGTTTTTAAAAAGTACCAAGAAAAAAGACGAAGTTTTGCAATTTGAAGATTCAAGACTGGATTGTTTGGACACAGCCACTGATACAATCAAAAAATTTGATCGATCAACAACAACACCGCTTCAATTGCAATCCAGTCTTCAGTGTTTTCAATCCAGTCTCGAGTATTTCATTTCAAAAACAAAAGCCTCTGTTGATGATCCCAATAATTATACGACAGACAATCTAAGAAAGTTTTTTGGAAAATTTTTGGGAGATGACACAAGAGTTTCAGAAAATATGGCTCAGGAACTCATGAGACTTAAAGCGGCCTTATTTGGTGGATCATCAGTTAGTATGAGCAAATCAGAGCTGTTGTCCTTGATATCTTTCTCTGAAACCCTGCAAGTAGAAATTGATCAGTTAAAACCCTATTGGTCCCTTCTTTTGATAACCAAGGAATCTGATCAGCATCCCATTGAGTTGATCAATAAGGGCCAGGCTCAACTGCTTCAATCATTGAATAATTTATTAAAAAAAACAGAGCTACCTAATTCTGATTACAGTTTGGATAACTTTACAAATTTAATTTTCGAAGTCGAAAAATTTATCAACATTGAAAAACCCAGTCGATTTCAGTTAGACGCTTGGATGAAGCTTGTGAAGTCTACAAAAAACATACTTTTTGGTAATCAAATTGAAATTGATACTTATGCAAAATGGAAAGAAGCCATTCGAATGGTTTCTGAAATCCACCGCTTTTACATGCTTTACACTTTTCAGTTTAATCAATTTCAGATTTATTCTAAGCAAGGAATTCGTTCTGGTGATGAAATTTTAGTTCTGACTTTGAAGCTTTTAGAATCTTCTTGGGTTTTAAAATCCTCAGAAATTTTATTTGCTGACACAAAAAGTTTCTTCTACGCACTAGCTGAAAGAAATCTTCTGCCTGAAAATATAACGGGTCAAGCTGTTGATGAATTTTATCGCTCCATTGTTATTAAGGTTCTAGAAAGAGAATCGCTAAGACCTGATCAAACTGTAATTGGTCTCAATCAAAAACATTTAGCCACATTAAAAAATGAATATGAAATTTGGAAAAGCACCCAAAATTTTATTGATCAGTTCCCTGATGTTTTTGATTACGACGAGTTGAAAAAAAGGATTGAAACCTACCAAGTGGTACAGGAAAGTGTCTTTTCTATTTCACAACCTAAAGTGATTTCAGAGGCCTGGCAGGACTGGAAGCACCACTTGACAGAGCAAAAAATTCCATTGCTTTATTTACCAACAGGAGAGCTGAGACTTGTCTCCCATGTGAAAAAAATCAAAGATTGGCCTTGGTACAGTTTAGCTCGTCTTAATGTTATGCGAACTTTAGCCAGAAGTTTAATGCTAGGCTACGGCATTAATAGAACAGCAAAAATGGCTGAGGAAAAGTTGAATGAAAAATCCTTGGTGGATTGGTATGATGACTACAAGCTTCTTGGTGAGCAAATGAAAGCCTTCGATCCTCGGGGTGGAAATTCAGGAGCTCGCTCGTTCTTTGAGGCCAATCAATTTACAATGGCTGGCAACGGAGACTCTGTCGTGGACAGGCAGGAAGTCTTCGAGTTTGTAAATATCATTTTTTCCTCTGGATTATCAGGCCTTAAGGGAATTCAATATCACATGACAGCTAGAGGCTGTAATTTGCTTGAAAAAGATGTTTACGATAACCCATGGATTGAAGAAGCTTGTTTTAAAAAACAGCTTAAAGTTCATTTCTCAAGGTTTTTTAAAAACCTCACAGGTTTGCATCAATATGTTTCTGCTATGAATACCAAGCAATGGGATGAGTTCTATGTTGAATTAATGAATTTTTCTAGAAATCCCATCAACCAGCCTGGTAAAATTGAGACTTCAGACATTCGAACTCTGGTTGTAATTCTTCATTATATTGAAAGCATGTATATTCAGTTTGATTTGGATCAAGATGATCGATTATCAAAAGAGGAATTGACGTTAGCTTCAAGCCGGTTTGTCGAGTTTTTTAAAGCTCAGTACAGCCTTAAAAGCAATCCTGACACTCTTCTTGATGATTCTTATAAATACGCAGTCTCTCAAGGTTTTGCCTGCATGGTTTTGACGGGAAAGATACCCACTGTTAAAAGTTGTACAAAAGTCTTCTTGCAAGATTGGTGGGAAGACCGCTATTCTGACCGACTTAGAATTTTAAAAACACTTAATCAGCTTAAGGTTCAGGTTCAGTAGTGATATTTGTTATTCTTCTTATGTGTTACCTAAGTATGCTTGTACTTGGGATGAGCGACAATCTTCGCGGTCCGTTGTTTTTTGAAATCTTAAAAACTTACAATATTTCAGATACCATGGGTTCTTTATTATTTTCAGGTTCTGCCATAATGGGTTTTCTCTCTTGTTTGGCCTCCATTCCCATTCTTAAAAAATTCTCTTACACACAGTTGCTTTCTTTTTCTTTATTTCTTTTTACCATTGGTTTATGGGGCATGTCCCAAAGCCCCAACTTTGCTGTGCTTATTTTTTTTACTGGGGTCATGGGAAGTGCCATGGGATTTATGGGAGTGGCACAAAATTCTTTGGTGGCCTTGGCACCCCAGCAGTACCGAACCAAAGCCATGTCGGGAATGCATTCAATGTACGGTGTGGCCAGTTTTCTAGCCCCATTATCTGTTGGAATCGGACTTGATGCGGGGCTTGACTGGAAAAACTTTTTTTTCATTACGGGATTTTTACCACTTGTTTTGTTTGTAAGCAGTTACTATTGGGTCAAAGATAATTCCCTTGGAAGTCTGGAAGAAAACAAAACGGATCCAACAAAACCCATTAATGGACAAATCTCAAAAAAAATTGTTCTGGCCTGTGGACTGTTAGGTTTTTATGTGATTGCAGAGATCTTAGTGGGATCTCGGTTGTCTCTTTATTCCATCAGAGAGTTTGGTATTTCTTCAAGCGAGGCCAGTCGGTATGTCACTGGGTTTTTTCTAGGCTTACTATCAGGCCGGGTTTTTGGTGCATTTTTCCAGTGGCCTGGTTCAGCTAGTTTGCAGCTTTCAGTTTCTCTTGTTCTTAGTTTCTTCACTTTGAATTTAGGTCTTTATGCGAACCCTTGGTTTTTTACCTTAACAGGTTTGTGTATGTCTTTATTTTACCCTGTTTGCAGCTCCTATATGGCTCAGCTTTTTAGGGGGCAAGAGGGTGTTTTGTTTTCCTATTTAATTGGAATTCAATCCCTACTGATCGTGATCATGCACGTCGTGGTTGGAAAGATCTCAGATATAATGGGATTAAAATTTGCTTTTCATATGGCTTTTGTATTTTTGTTAGTTAGCGGAATTTGTTTATGGAGAATTGAAATTGAAAACAGAAAAGAATCTTGAAAAATTTTTTCTTATTTGTCCTATGGGTTTTGAATCTTACCTAGAAGAAGAATTAAAAACCCTATCTCCTTGGTTGCTGGGCACGGATATGAAGCCGCATTCTGAATCCATTCAATTTTTGGATAAAAAAAAGGGTGGAGTAGAAATTGAAACAAGCCTTGGTATTGGTTTTCAACTGAACCATTTTGTAAAATCAACTGTGCGAATTTTATGGCGATGGAAATCAAAAAAAATCTCTCACGTCAGTGAGCTCAAAACCTGGATTCGAGGACTCAGGCCGCAAGACCTCACAAAAAAGCCTATCCGCCTTCAGATCAGTTCACGGAAATCTCGTTTGCAAAATGAAAAAATGATTGAAAGAGTTTTCCAAGAAGATTGGAAGAACCTATCCTCAGATGAAAACGCACAAACACTTTATGTGGATGTTTATGATGATCAATTCACTCTCAGTTGGGATTTGTCTGGCGAAGTTCTTTATAAACGTGGACTTTCAGAAAAAAAAGGCTCTGCTCCTTTAAGGGAAAATTTAGCCCATCTTTTGTTGCACGAGTTAACTTTGGGACTCACGGGTCCCGAACTACAGTCTGCAACTCTTGTGGACCCTATGATGGGTTCAGGAACTTTTTTAAGTGAATCGCTGACGTGGAATCAGGTCATTATTGATAGAAAATTTTCCTATCAAGAGCTCGTATCCGTGCCCGGGTTTTTAAAATCAGAATGGTGGAAAAATTTAAAACGACCTTCCAATGGGTTGTTTGGTTTTCATGAAGGCTATGATCAAAGCCCAGAGATGGTTCAAGTGGCAAAAGATAACCTTAAATCACGAGATCATTTAAAACTTCAGCAAAATGATTTGCTGAATTCAAAATTGAATTACACAAGCTCTCGGCCTGTTTATTTAATTAGCAATCCTCCCTTCGGAGAGCGCCTTGAAGTAAAGTCTTTACAGGATTTGGTCTCAGCCAGTCTTCAGATTTTTCAACCTGTGAAAGCTTTGTTTTTAGTGCCACGATCAGCAATGCTAAGCGGCACAGGTTATGGGCTCACAAGCTCCAGAGAGTTTTTACATGGGGGTCTCGAGGTTAAATCCTTGGTTTTTTCAAGATCCCATCAAGACTGATCAATCCCACAAGACAAGGTGATTAAACTATGGGATGAATCTTAATGACCACTGAACAGGGGGTTTTTTGAAACATCTTTTTTTAATTTCCATCTCACTTATGATCTTGGCCTGTCAGCCCAAGGACAACAAACTCGCAAGTCCCAATCGTAATTCCTCGGGGCCGGGTTCTCAATCAGTTCCAGGTGCTAAGTCATTGAATGTGGGATCCTACGGCCTGTCGATTCTATCTGTGCAAAATGTTGAAAAAATGGGAAGCCTGGTCAGGCTCTGTTTAGAAAAACTGCAGAATAAAGAAATTTTGGCTCAGCCTGTGGGTGATTTCTTGCATGCTGAATGTTCGGTCCAGCAGCAGTTCAATTTCATTCAAGGATCGTTGACTCAAATATCCAATCAGAATTGGACTTTGGAGCTTGTTCTTAGCGGCAATACGGCTGAATTTGATATGCAAAATATCATCAGTGTCAGTGGCCGAAACAGTTCGGGTTTTCACTTAAGTAAGTTTAAAGATAATGTTTTAAAAACCACTTCCAACGTGGATCAATTTCAAATCCAACGAAATTTTGAAAATTTCACTTATTCTTCTAAGCAAATCTTTGAAGTCCAGTCATCGGGTTTGTCCTATTTTATGACCCATGACTCCACAGGCTTATTGCAAATTCAGGATCAGATTTGGAATCTTCAATTGGAATCCAATTACAATTACTTGAACCTTTCAAAAATGTTTCAGGTGAAAATTGAAAGAATGCAGCTTTCATGGGAAAGCCCTCAGTGCGCTAACTTCGAGGGACTGACAAACGTGCTGGACGGTCAATTATTGTTTGAGATTCAAATCAATCCAACCCAGGCCTCGTTATTAAACAACCCAAGGCCATGGCAACAATCTTTAATGGATTGCACCACTCGGACATTTAGCTTTCATAATTTTGAATTCTTATTTTACTGACCTTAATTTTATTCGTGCGTAAAGCGGGAAGTGATCGGAAATCCCTTCCCCTGTTTTTTCATCAAAACGCTTCGGCGATCGGCCTTTGTAGATGTGATTTTTTGTGAGCTTCACCACATCAACACTTTGGGGTATAAATTGATAGGCCGCTGAACCCGTTTCTGACATGCTTTTAGAAAAAACAAGGGCATCTAAAAAAGACCAAGTATTTCTAAAATCATAGGTGCCGTCACAGTGCTGACATCCCAGTTGGTGGGCCACAAGGCTGACTTCGCCCAAGTGTTTTTCAAAAAAGCCAGTTTCTTCTTCTTCGTCTTGGGAAATATTCAAGTCACCACCAAACACAAACATTTCATTTTGCATGGTCTTTAACTTTTCTTTCATATACATCACAGATTGTTCCCGCCAGTAGCGGGGATTTCTTTGAGAAGGGAAGTGAGTGGTGAATGTTGTCAGGTTAGGGCCAGCCGGAGTTTTCAAAACCACTTCCAGAATTCCCCGTGATCGATTCATCCATTTTTGATCCTCTGGATTTTGTCCTTTGTAAGGAATTTTGTGAAGTTGAGGCTTTCCTACCAGAGGAAGTCTGGAAAGGACTGCAGTGTCGATGCCACGCTCGTCGGGACCTTCGATCAATACCGCGGTTGTGTATCCTGCTTTTTGCAAATACTGACTGTTTAGCCTATTTAAAACATTTTCGTTTTCCACTTCCACGAGTAGTAAAACATCAGGGCCTAAACCTTGATCTACACTTAGAACAACCTCAGCGATATTTTGTAATTTTTTAGCTAATACCGATTCATTCCAATCCAATTCAAGGCATTGTTTTTTATAAAAGCCTTTTTGCATATTACAGCCGGCTATTATTTCTGGCTTGGTTTTAAGAGCCAGCGGTAAGTAGGTGAAGTCTTCCCGGTCTTTGTCAGGGCTTGTATCAAAAAGATTTTCCACATTGAAAGTCATCACACTGATTTCACCTTCAAGTTTTGGAGTAGCAGCGGAACCTTTAGAGCCCTTAGGACCGGTGCTGGTGCAGCCGGGCAGGTGAGTGGTGCAGGCGATTAAAAATAAACAGGAAAGAAATGTAAGTAGTTTTTTCATAGGATCAGACATTAAAAATGGATGGCGGCTTCGGCAAGCACAAAAAGATTCAGGATTTGGTCAAGGCTTGGACAAACAGTTGTATGCTGCAGAGCGCATCTATAGCCTCTTAAATGACCACAGAGAGGATTCTCTTATGAGTTCCAGATTTGTTTTAGGGTTTTTACTTTCAATGTCCGCTTTCTGTTTTGCAGAAACTTCAGTCACTGAACCGGCCCCTGCCATTAAATTTCGGGGTTACCAAAATGTGACGGATGAACTTCCTTTCATGGGTGCTGACTGGCGAGTCAGTTTTTTTCAGTTAGCGGCCATCGAAGCGGGTCGCTTGGATGATGACGGCCCCGCCAGTTTATTCATGTACAATTTTTTTTCGTTTAACTATAAAATTGATGATGATCAACGTTTCGCTGTTCGCCCTGTGTTTACTATCAGCTCACCTGGAACCGATAAGTACGACGAAAACTTAACTCGCTGGAAAACGACCTTAGACGATGCGTACGTCAGTTACTCGAGGTTTAATTTACCTGATGTGGGACCCTTCGGTGCCCGAATGAACTTCCGGGTTTATTTGCCCACCTCAGAATTTTCTAGAAATAATGGAATGATCACACAACTTCACCCCGAGTATTACTTAGAAACAAGTTTAGGGCGTTACTGGGGAGTGGAGCTGCAATTCAAAGGTGACTACTACGTTAACAGCAAGCGAGCCTATTCTTTTACGACCGATTCTGGAGATGTGATTCAAACGACCAATAAAGAAACGGAATTAGAAAGCATTATCGAAGCTCGTTACAGAATTAATCGATTGTTCGCTTTTAAGCCGCGAATTTTATGGCACGATGAGTGGTATGTTAGCAGCCCTGAAAACAATAGACCCAGCCGTCACAATCAGGAGTTTGCCTATGGTTTTGGCATCGAATACAGACCCACTCAAAGTTTCAATACCACATTGCAAATTTCCAATGTCATGCAAACCTATCCTAGGCGTCGTCGTGAACAGATCGGCCAGCCTAATAACAATGAAATCGTAGCGCTTACGAATTATCGATTTTAATTTCTACAAGCTCAGAGTTCCAAGAAAACTTCAAATAAATACATCTAAGCCCGATTTTTTGATCGGGCTTTTTGTTGTTTCCTTCTCGGTATAAAGAATCGCCCAAAATAGGAAAACCTAAAAAATTGAGCTGAGCTCTAATTTGATGGGTTCTGCCCGTCATCAATTGAATTTTTAATTGGGCCTTATCTTTAGAAGTGGTGTTTTCAAGCACCCTCATCAGGCAATTGACTGTTTGCTCAGAGGAAAATTCCCTGATTTCTTTAGGTGCGTATTCTGATTTCAGCATATGATGCTCGTAAAGCCCTGGGGTAATTCCCGGAGCTTCCACTTCTGCTAAATATATTTTTTCAATTTCCCGAGCTTGCAAAATTTTATGAAATTGGCCTTGAGCTTGTTTTGATTTTGCAAAAACAATCAGCCCTGAGGTGGGGACATCCAAACGATGGGTCAGCTTGATATCAAGGCCTGTTTGAGTTTTAAAATAGCAAATCAAATTTTCCAGTTGATTATCCACCGTCGGATGGCAAGGAATTCCGGCCGGCTTATCAAGAACGATCAGGTCATCATTTTCAAAGACCACAGGAATTTTTTCTGCAATAGGAAATCTTCGTGGTTGTGTATGGATTCTGAGGTAATCATCACTTTTTAAAACTGGATCTTCTTTAAGTCTAATATCATTGAAATAGATGGAGCCAAGTGTCTGAAGTTCCTCAAGCTCGGAAATAGAAATCGAAGTATCCTCGGATACCACAGATTTCCATGGGCCTGTTTGTGAAGCCACATAGTGTATGACTCCCATATCTGTTTTTTTCCAAATCATAATCGGATATAGCACGGCGTATTGAGAGTGTTCAAGCGCAGCCTAAGCGAACATGATTACCTTTCATGGATTTTATCAATCAGCCTATTTTCCAATATCTTGTGCAGTACGCTTATCAGCCTGAGCTGGTTTATTTAGCAGTTGTGGCCATGATGCTGGCCAGTGGTTTTGGTCTTCCCATTCCTGAAGAAGTGACTCTATTAAGTTTAGGCTGGCTGACTTTTATGGGAACTAGGCCTGATTTATTTCCTCCTCCTCCGGAAGGTGGAACACCAATAAATATGCATCACGCGGCCATTGTGGCTTTTTTGGCGGTGGTCTGTGCTGATTTTCTTATCTTTTCCATGGGTCGAAAGTGGGGGCGTAAGCTTTTATTTCATCCTCGGTTGCAAAGCGTGATCAAAAAAGAATCCATCGAAAAAGTGGAAAAGTGGACGCAAAAATACGGCGTATTTGCGGCTTTTATTTTTCGCTTCACTCCCGGCGTTCGGTTTCCAGGTCACTTAGCTTGCGGTTCTATGGGTATGTCTCCTTATAAGTTTGCAGCAGTGGACTGCTTTGCTGCTGCGATCAGTGTGCCCACGCAAATTTACTTAGTGGCCATTTACGGTGAACCTATCTTTGAAGCTCTTAGAGAAGTGAAAATTGTCGTGTTTTCATTACTAGGAATCGCAGTGGTTGTTTATTTTGGGCGCCGATTTATAATGAAGCGTAAAGTAACCTCTTCATAAATTATTCAATGACAGTCAATTTATTATGGTTAAAATAAATCAAACGAGGTTTATTATGCTTAAATTTATTGTTGTCCTATTATTCCCTTTTTTTACTTTTGCTCAAGACACGTATGGTGAAAGTGAAAGAAAATGGTTGGGCCCCGAAGATATGACAGAAGTGAATGAAAACGGCCGTCCCACCAGAGATTGTGAAGATCAACAAAAGCTGCTGGAAAGAAATGATTGCCTCAGGGCTGACGGCAAGCTTGCTCCTCGTTGTAAAGTCAGACAACTCAACAAAAATGAAAATTACAAAGATACTTTTGCTTTTTGTGGTCAAGGTTGGTTAGTGGACTATCAATGCAAAGATTTTGTAATTTGCTCGGCTTCTGATGAGCCAGCGCTGAGAAACGAGAAAAAAAAGAAAACAGTTACAGAAGCTGTTAAGTAAGTGAAATGAAATATCTGGTTCTGGTCGTAGTTTTTATTTTGGGATTTTTTCTGGGTCGATTTTCGTTGCCCTCCCAGGAATCACAATCTTTCCAAGTTTTAGATACAGTGACTAAAAAAATTGACACAGATAGTGATCAACCGAAATCAAGTCCCAAATATGTGGAAAATTCTAGTCTTGAGGTATCAGTTTCAGAAGCTCAGCCTCAAGACCCTAAATTTGTCAGGACGGATTCAAAACTTCATAATAAACGAATCAACGAACTTTTTAGTTTAATGATCGAAGCAGGGCAGAATAGTGATATTGAAAGTCAGAATAAATTTTTAAACGAAATGCAGTTGTTGGATCCTCGCCATGAAAAAGTTTATCAGGCCAAAGCCCTATTTTTAGAAGAAGATGATGATTGGCAAGGGGCCCACAAATTACTTAAAGAGTGTGTCGCAAATATTCCTCAGTCACTTTATTGTCTGCGCAGGCTAGCCAACATCAGAACTAGCACAATGGATGAAAAGCTTGAATACGGACTGAAATGTTTAGAGTTAGAAAAAAATGACCCTCTTTGTCTAGTTGATGTGGCGATGGCTTTACAAATCAAAGGTGAGTTTCAGCAAGCGAAAAGCTACTTCGAAAAGGCTTTGCTTTTCACAAAGGGTGGGGCGGGTTACAACAGAAATTACCTTTTGTTTAATTATGGTCTGAATCTTGAAAGCTTACGCCTTAATCAGCAGGCAAAGGATGCTTTCACTCAGTCTTGCAGGCTTAACTTCAAACCGGCGTGTGGGAAGCTTGCTACTTTGTAGTTCAAAATTTATAAAAATTCTTCAAGCCCTGTCGTGAGTGCTGGATGTTTGACGACGTCTCATAGCAGCAATAATTTTGATACACCTCGACGACGGTCAACATTGAGCACTCAAGAGGTGTGTCGGGGAAAAAATCTGATTCAGACTATTGAAAAAATTCTAAGCTGCTTTTTTCCTAAAAGAAGACTCACTCATCTCGCAGGAAATGCGCAGCTGAGTGGGCTGAGACCAATCACGGTCTTGATGCTCATGCCAGAAAACTTTTTCATAGCCATGTTCAAGTCCATAAATTTCTTCACGGATCTTGAATAGCAAGCCACTACCAGTGCCCATGAGCCAATCCATCTGTACAAGATATAAAGCTTCTTCTAACTCTTGAGGACCCAGGCCACTAACAAAACTTTCCGGTAATTGATCAATTAAAAAACAAGCATTGTGCACATGTTTTTTGAAGGCTTGTGTCATGGGATCGATAAATAATTTCTCGACTCGCACATCACTTTTAGGTCCTTGAGCCCAGGGCTTGGACCATTTTTTAAATTGATGATACAAAAGAGCATCTCGAACAACATAATCGGCGCGGGGAAGGTAATCCTGAACAGAGTCCACTTTCAGACCTTCAAAGGCATGCTCTTGAATGTGGGCATTGTAATCCAGTGCCACCACACTTCGTAAATGAAATAAAAATGAATCCAGAGCTAGAAGTTTTTCTTCAAAGTTTTTTGAAAATTGAGTTTTGAAATTGTAGATCAAGGGGCTTCCCGTGGAAGTTTCAAATTCTTCAATTAATAATACAAGTTCAGGAAAATCAGTCAGGTCAAATCCCCAAGGTTTTTGAAAGCTCTCTAGTTTTTTTGTGAATTCAGCTTCAAATTTTTTAATTTTTTCAGGACTCGTGGGGCGAAGTTCTTTATTCAAAGCTTGAACGCGTTTTTGTGAACTGTAAAACAGTCCGCGGTGAGGTTCGCATTCGGACCAAATATCATGAGCCAAATTATGATTCATGTGAGGCATCGCCAAAGGTGAAGCACAGTAGCTGTTCAATTTTAGAAATGAAGCACCTAACAGCATATCCGACATGTACTGACTAGGAGCATGGGGGGGAGTTTTTTCAAAATGCTGAGGCTCTTTCCAAAAGTGAAAGGCAGTGGGGCGGAAAGTAGAACCTTTCTCCATAGATAAATGATAGCCCAGACGAATTCCATCTCGTTTCATAAAAAACTCCTCTTTTTTGTCAATTATTTGATCGGTTTGAATTATATAATCCTTGAGGGTGGTTTTTATGAAATGGTGGGATGCACATGCACACTGGACTGATTCTAGGCTCGACTTGTGCCGAGACCAGTGGATCGAAAAGGCTTTCACGGCAGGACTTCAGTTCAGCCTCATGGGGGGAGTCAATCCCTCTGATTGGGAAAAGCAAAAATCACTCAAAAAAAATTACCCTGATCATTTTGGTCTGTGTTTTGGACTGCACCCGGAATGGGTATCAGGTCTTTCCAATGAAGAATTGGAAATGCAATTAGAGGAATTGTCGCAGCAAATGCATTTAGCATTGGCTGTGGGAGAAACAGGTTTAGATTTAAGGCCTCCATTTGAATCCAGTTTTGAAATTCAAATGGAAGCTTTTGAAGCTCAGCTGAATTTGTCACAAATTTCTAATAAGCCAGTGGTGCTACATATCGTTCGAGCTTTTGATGAAGCGATTAGGACTTTTGAGTTTTGTGAAGTTCCCAACAGGGGTGGGCTTGTGCATTCCTTTAATGGCTCTTGGCCTGAGGCTCAAAAATATTTAAATCTTGGCTTCCACATTAGTGTGGGGGGAACTTTGCTTAAAAGTAAGAACGATCGCTTAAAAGAAGTAGTCAGACACGTACCTCACGACAGGCTGTTGATCGAAACAGACCTTCCTGATCAGTCCTGGGGTGAATTTCAGGGGCATTTGAACCCTCCTGAAAGCGCCCTTGCTGTGGCTCGATTGGTTTCTGAAATAAGGAAAGTGTCATTGGATGAAGTCTTGCAATTGAACATAACTAATCTTAAAACCCTGCTATGGAAAATCAAATGATAGAAACACCCATGGTTTTGCACCGTCGCTTTGATCGAATGGGACGTCTTGTGGGTGACGATGTGATGTCACGATTAAGAAAAACTCACGCTATGGTGATAGGTCTTGGTGGAGTGGGTTCCTGGGCTGCTGAATCGCTTGTTCGTAGTGGTGTGGGAAAAGTGACCGTGGTGGATTTTGATGAAATTTGCATCACCAATGCCAATCGCCAACTGCATGCGATCCAGGGCTTCGTCGGGCAAAAAAAAGCCAAAGTCATGGCCGATCGTTTAAGAAAAATCAATCCTCAGGCTGAAATTGTAGATCTCCCGATTTTTTTCAACGAAGAAAATAAAGATCAAATCATGAATGTAAAACCTGATTACGTTTTAGATGCCATTGATAATTTAACTGCTAAATGTTTTTTACTAAATTTTTGTAAGACCAATAATATTAAAGTCATCACAACGGGGGGCTCAGGTGCTAAGTTAGATCCCTCAAGGATTCGTATTGTGGATTTGGCAGAAACGCATACAGATCCCATGGCTCATCAGGTAAGAAAGATCTTACGACAAAAATATAATTTCCCAGAAAAGAACTTTTCGATCCCATGTGTGTTTTCAGATGAAACTCCATTACCGTCTGTCGAACTGCAATATGACAAAGGTGAAGGCTTCAAGTGTGTGTGTCCACAGGGACAAAATAACCTGCATTCCTGTGAGCATCGACCTGTGATATGGGGTAATGCTAGCTTTGTGACCGGAACTTTTGGTTTGAATATGGCCTCATGGCTGGTCCGTGATGTGCGAGGAGACTTTTCGTGATTGGATATACTCTGCTCGTACTGATTGCACTAGTAACGGTGATCCTGGGTTCTATTGTTGTCGCAGTGGCTGCAAAAGGATGGAAAAATGAAAAAAAACAATCTGATCAACCCAAGCCCGCGGGTGATTGAAAACTCAGCTCTGGGTTACTCTGTTTTAAGATCTCTGAATTTTACCAGCCAATTTTTACTTTTACCACTCATTGAAAAGTGGGCCGATGGTTTGCCTAAACAGCAGCCAGAAAATTTTCCACAAAAAATTAAAGAAGCTTTTTCTGAGATCTTAGAATTATTAAAACAGGATTCTAAAAACATTTCGTTGGGACTTTACCCAGCCGAAGTTCTGACCCCACAAAATCCCATTCAACATGCAAAATCCTTAATTAACGTCTTACGTGATGGATTTAAAATTGCAAAAAGGCGCAAAGAAAAAAAGGCTCATGATTTCTCTGCCCAGGAATTAGAAAACTTAGCTGACATCCCCGATTACGCCAGAAGAAATTTTCATTTTCAAACGGGTGGTTACGCAAGTACAGAATCAGCTCAACTTTATGAGCACCAAGTCGAAATGCTGTTTTCTGGAAGTGCTGATGCCATGAGAAGACTGTTGATCGCTCCTCTGAAGCAAGCCACTGGCTGGAGTGATGGGGAAGGTCTTCGGTTTCTAGAAGTCGGGTGCGGAACTGGGCGATTAACAAAGTTTATGAAGCTGGCTTTTCCAAAAGCCAAAATTGTGGCCACTGACATGAGTGATTCCTATTTGAAAATTGCTCGTCAAAGACTCAGTCAATTCGATAAAATCGACTTTGTGCAAGCCTGGGCAGAAGAACTTCCCTTTCCTAACCAATCCTTCGATTTTGTCTACAGCTGTTTTTTATTTCATGAACTTCCAAGAGACATTCGGAAAAAAGTTTTTAAGGAATCACATAGATTGCTTAAGTCAGAGGGCCTCATGGGCCTTGTGGACTCAATTCAAAAAAATGATGATCAAAAACTCAATTGGGCGCTAGATCTTTTCCCCCAGGATTTCCACGAGCCCTTTTATAAGAACTACCAGAATCATCCCCTTGAAGATGAGCTATCGGGACTTGGAATTCAGGTGGTGGATAAGCGAATTGGCTTTTTATCCAAGGCTTTGCTGGGAAAACCCGTTTAATTTTGCTTGCTTGCCTTTGTATTTCCTGATTAAACCTGTGGCATCCATAGCCCTAGATTTTCACAGGAGAGACTTCCATGTCGGTTTCAAAATTTATTGATCATAACTATCGTCACTTCAATGCCAGTGCCTTAAAAATGGCCGCACACGGTTACAAAGCCCACATGGACAAAGGTGGCGAAATGCTAGTTACGATTGCGGGTGCCATGTCGACCGCCGAAATTGGTATTTCTTTAGCTGAAATGATTAGGCAAGGAAAAGTGCATGCTATTTCTTGTACGGGTGCTAACTTAGAGGAAGATATTTTTAACCTTGTTGCTCATGATCACTACGAACTCATTCCGAATTACCGCGATCTTACTCCTCAAGACGAACAACGACTTTTAGAAAAACATCTCAACCGTGTGACAGACACATGCATTCCCGAAGGTGAAGCCATTCGCCGTATTGAAAAAGTAGTTTTAGAAGAGTGGCAAAAAGCCGATCAATCAGGACAACGGTATTTCCCCCACGAATTTATGTATAAGATTTTACTCAGTGGAAAATTAGAACAGTATTATCAAATTGATCCCAAAGATTCTTGGATGCTGGCAGCAGCGCAAAAAAATATTCCTATGATCGTTCCAGGTTGGGAAGATTCAACTCTGGGAAATATTTTTGCAGGTCACATTATTAAAGGTGACATCAAAAATGTACACACTGTTCGCACAGGAATCGAAGCCATGACTTATTTTGCGGAATGGTATATGGGGACTGCGCCCAAAAAACCAGTGGGATTTTTCCAAATTGGTGGCGGTATTGCGGGTGACTTCCCCATTTGTGTGGTTCCCATGCTAGACCAAGATCTACAGTACGATAATGTTCCTCTCTGGAGCTACTTTGCCCAGATTTCGGACTCAACAACATCCTATGGATCTTACTCAGGAGCTGTTCCCAACGAAAAAATCACCTGGGGTAAGTTAGCCATTGATACACCAAAATTCGTAGTAGAATCAGATGCTTCCATCGTGGCGCCACTGATTTTTGCTTACGTCCTTGGCCAGTAGCTTGCGTTTTTTCGTGGACGAAGCTGGTCAGGACAATTAAAATAGATTTAAGTTTTTTATGAGATACCGCTTTAATTTTTGGGTCCCTTGTTTTTAGTGTCCCCGGTGTTCTCGCGAAAGGAAAAAGAAGTATGAGCAAGAAATTATATGTAGGGAACCTCCCTTATTCAGCCGGAGATGCAGATCTCGCCGACACATTCGGAGCTTACGGAACTGTTGAATCAGCCCGTATCGTGACGGATCGTGATTCTGGAAGATCAAAAGGTTTTGCCTTTGTTGAAATGGCAACTCCTGAAGAAGCTGGTAAGGCGATTGAAGCTTTGAACGGCCAAGATTTCATGGGTCGTAAGCTGATGGTTTCTGAAGCACGTCCTCAAGAGCCTCGCACTGGTGGCGGCGGCGGTCGTGGTGGATTCGGCGGCGGTGGCGGTCGATCTGGCGGCGGAGGCGGCGGTGGTCGCGGTGGATTCGGCGGCGGTGGCGGTCGATCTGGCGGTGGCGGCGGCGGTTACGGCGGCGGCAACAGAGACGAATACTAGTTTTTGATTTAAAAAATTCTAAAACCCTGAAAGACAAAATCTTTCAGGGTTTTTTATTTGCAAATATCGGCTTCTCGAATGCCCATCAGCAGGGTTTGTTTTTCTGCCGTTGATAAAGATTGCAGAAACGATCTGTTTTCTGCCACTGACAAATAAAATAAGGGTTTACGCTTCAACGTTTTGAAATTTTTAATTTCTTGAATAAAATAATAAATCTCTGATGAATCCTGGCAGCTGATTAAAGCCGACAGATAGATTTCATTTTCAGCATTCAACAAGATATTTTTTGAGAGCTGATATTTTTCGATGAGCTTTAAAAGGCTGATTATTTTCTGTGAGTTATTAGTCGTAATAATTTGATTTTTTATTTTAGGGCTGGGGTAAAGAACATGAAGTTCATTTTCAATGCGATCGAAGTTCATATGATGAGTAACAGAAGTGGCTTGGGTCCATTGTGATAATAATAAAATAAAAATAACTGAATATTTTTTCATAGATATTTTGTAACACAGGCCTCGAGGGTCTATGGGAAAAGTTATGCCTCATGCAAAAAATTGTTATCTGTCAAAATTTTAGCCACAGAAAAAGTCTCACATCTAATAGGGTGACGCATTTTATGGCTTACCTTTCGCTTAGACTAACTGCCGGAGGTCTCTTATGAAAAACATCACCGCCAAAACTTTGGTTGCATTTACTTTAATGTCTCTGCCTATCCATGCTGTTCACGCAAACTTACGGTGCCTAGATGTCGTACAAAACTTAGAAACAAAGAGCCTTAATTTAGGAACATTTAATATTCATTACCAGTCGACTGGGTTTGTAAAAGTGATCGATTTAAAAGGTCAAGAATTAAGCCGGATCGATGTTCCAAAAAACTTTGACCGCACAGAATTTAAAATTTCTGATTTAGTAAGACTATCTACAGATGTTTTTTCACTCCGATTTGAAACTAAAAATACGATTCCTGGCATGGGTCAAGATGTACAATACCAATTGTTTCGCGTGACCCCAGAAGGAAAAATAACGGCCTTAACCAAGTTTGAAAATGGCCCACGTGGTGAAGCTAAAAGTATTAGAAGTTTAACGGATGGAACTTTTTTAGTTGAATTTGCTACTCATCAAGCTGTGCAAAAAAATGGTGAATACAGATCAGTAAGAAGTTATCAACTCATGAGTCTTAATAATAATTCAGAAGTAAAAGTTATTAGGACTTGGGAAGATTCAGATCGCCTTTCGGTGGGTCAAAATTCAGTCTTATTTAAACATAATGATGTAACATCGACGACAGAGCTTTTAAGACTTAATCTTGCTACAGGTAAGACTGAGTCTTTACTTAAAGTAGGAAAGAAAACTCATCCCTTAAGACCCGCATTAGATCCTAAAAAAATTCATCTTAGCCAAATCACCCCAAGTCTTATCGCTGCTCACCAAGATTTAGGAAGTTCTAATCAAACTTTTCATGACATTGAGCTTTACAGAATTTCAGAAAAGGGCCCGGCTTTAAAATTAGCTGATATCGGTTATAACACTAGAAAATCAGGCATTGAAGTAAGACCCCACAGAACTGTGAAGGCATTAGATCAAAACACAATATTGGTCATAGATGATTTTAGCTATATTGTGGGAGATATTATTTTACAACCTCATCAAAGAGTCATCATGCGAGATTTTCAAATCACTGTCGTTCGTACAGGTGATAAGGCTGCACAAAAGCAAGAGTTGCTTCATACATCACAAGTCAACATGGGAGAAAAGAACGCAAGTGGCTTAGATGTTGTCGTAAGAAGTGAAAATGAGTTTACCTTGCAAGGTCGTGATTCAAAAGACGTCGTTGTTTATAAGCGAAGTTCTAAAGGAACTTTTCTTAAAAACTAAATTGCGACGACTTCTTTAATTTGTGGAAACAGTTCTTTAACTCTGACTTCCACTCCATCTTTCAATGTCGCCTGTGAACTGGGGCAACCCGCACAGGCGCCTTTCATATGAAGATAAAGCACATTGTCTTCAATTTTAGAAAAAGTGATGTCACCACCGTCTAAAGCCACCACCGGGCGAATTTCACGATTCAAGAGCGACTTGATGGATTTCACCAAATCAGAATCATTGGGATTTGCATCTTCGTCCGTCAATTCAACAAGGTCCACGAGCACCGGTTCATTACGGTCCAAGTGCTCTTGAATCAGGCCAGCCAATGGATTTGATAATACTTTCCACTCGACCCAATCCTGCTTAGTTACAGTGATATAATTGGGGCCGATCATCACACTTTGAGTCCATGGAAAACCAAAAATTTTAGAGGCCAGAGGAGATCTTTCGGCCTCTAGTGCAGTTTTGATTTCTATGCTGGTCTTTGTGACCTCGAAAGGAAGGTTGAACTTCAAAGTGGCTGGATTGGGGGTGGGTTCAAAAGTGATGGCCATAAAATCTCCTTAACGCATAGCTTATTTTTGAGACAGCGATGATTTCATAGCCTTTATAAGGTAGTTTCCTTGTTTTAAAAAGGAGATAATTCATGACCCCTCGAGTGCGTGAAATTTTAAGCTGGTACGGATCTGATAACCCTGGAACTTTGTCAAACTTGGCAAAACTGCTGAACCACGGCAGGCTTAAAGGCACTGGTAAGCTTGTTATTCTTCCTGTCGACCAGGGTTTTGAACATGGTCCCACGCGCTCTTTTGCAAAAAATCCAGATGGCTATGATCCCAATTATCACATCGAATTGGCCATTGAGTCAGGCTGTAATGGCTACGCAGCACCCTTGGGATTCATTGAAGCTGTGGCCCGTGATTACGCTGGCGAAATTCCTTTAATCTTAAAAGTGAACAATTCTGAAAGCCTTTTTAATTCTAAATCTCCCATTTCAGCTGTCACCTCTGGTGTGGAAGATGCACTAAGATTAGGTTGTGCCGCCATCGGTTTCACAATTTACCCAGGTTCACCGGAACGAAAGCAAATGTTTGAAGAAATCGCAAAAGCCACTTTGGAAGCAAAAAAAGCAGGCCTAGCTGTGATCATCTGGTCATACCCACGGGGAGAGCAATTATCAAAAGACGGGGAAACAGCCATCGATGTAGTGGCTTATGCCGCTCACATTGCTTGTCAGCTGGGTGCTCACATTGTCAAAGTAAAACCACCGACAGCGCACCTTGAACAGGACGCAGCTAAAAAAGTTTATCAGTCTAGTAATGTGAAGATTACAAGTCTTTCTGATCGCACAAAAAATGTGGTGCAAGCTTGCTTCAATGGTAAACGCATCGTGATTTTCTCTGGCGGAGAAGCGAAAGAAACTGATGCTTTACTTCAGGAAGTGAAAGACATGGCACTTGGTGGATCCTTTGGATCCATCATGGGAAGAAATGCTTTTCAACGTCCTAAAAAAGAAGCCATTCAACTTCTTCATCAAGTCATGGATGCATTTTCGGGTGTTAAGTAATGGACCAACACGATAATCCCATCAAGGCCGAGAAAAGAAAAAAGCTACATGCGCTGAAAGAAAAAGGGATTAACCCTTACCCTTACAGTTATGATAGAAATGGCACCACCCAAGTTGTAAAAGAAAAGCACTCGGGACTTGCAAGCGGTGAAAAAGCGGAAAGTACTACTTATAAACTACCAGGCCGGGTGATGACTTTAAGGTCCATGGGTAAAGCCGTGTTTTTTAATTTGCAAGATCAAGAAGGTGCTTTGCAAGTTTACTTAAAACTCGAAGAATTATCCGCTGAAGATAAAGTTGCTTTTGATCATTTGGACCTCGGTGACATTGTGGGTGTCGAAGGTTTTGCCTTCCGCACACAAAAGGGCGAACTCTCGTTGCATGCAAAAAAGTTTACGATGCTAACGAAAACCCTAGAACCCTTGCCAGAAAAGTTTCACGGCATTCAAGATGTGGAAATTAAATATCGGCACAGGCATTTGGATCTGATCAGTGATGCGGAATCAAGAGCTGTGTTTCAAACAAGATCAAAAATTATCACTGAAGTCAGACGCTTCTTAGATGGCCGTGGTTTTATGGAAGTGGAAACACCCACATTGCAGCCTTTGTACGGCGGTGCAGCTGCAAAACCTTTTCACACTCACCATAATGCATTAGACATGAAATTGTTTATGAAAATTTCACCCGAACTTTACTTGAAGCGACTGATTGTGGGTGGCTTTGAAAAAGTTTATGAAATTGGAAAGAATTTTCGCAATGAAGGTATCGACAGATCACATAATCCTGAATTTACCATGCTGGAATTTTATGAAGCTTACACGGATTACAACTATCAAATGCAGCAATTTGAAGATCTGATCAATCATTTGGTTATGAAAGTGAAAGGATCACTAAAATTTGAGTACCAAGGAAAAGAAATCGATTTCACAGGACCTTGGAAAAAAATAAAAGTTTTAGACGGTATTAAAGAATATGCCAAAATTGATCCCATGAATGATCAAGAACTTTTAAGTTACTTGAAAGCCAATGGTGAGCCCAAAAAACAATATGACAAAATGAACCGCGGTGAGAAACAAATGGCAGCCTTTGAAATAGCTGTGGAACCCCACATTTGGAATCCCGTATTTGTGATGGATCACCCTGTGGAGATCTCACCTCTGACAAAAATTCACCGAACGGATTCTCATTTGGTGGAAAGGTTTGAACCTTTCGCGGCTGGAATGGAAATAGGAAATTCCTACTCGGAATTAAACGATCCTGAAGAGCAGCGAAGTCGCTTGAAAGAACAAGAGGCTCACAGAAGTGTGAATGATGAAGCGCACCCCATGGATGAAGACTTCTTGCATGCGATTGAAACAGGGATGCCGCCAACAGGTGGTGTAGGAATCGGTCTAGAAAGAATCATCATGATTTTGACTGACAGACCAAGTATTCGAGATATTCTATTTTTTCCAACTATGAAAAGAACTTAAGTGAAATTTTTAATTTCACTTAGTTTACTTACGGTTTTATCAGGGTGCCAGACGCCACCCACCAAGGTGGTGGTCAGCGAGTCGGGGCAAAGGCTGAATCAAGAAAAGTTTGTTAATCTTCTAAAGCCAAGCACCGTGATCTTTGATACCAGACCCACTTTTGAGGCGAACCTTAATAAAGTTCCAGGCTCGATTTCTCTACCGCCCGAGGATTTTGTAACTTCACGGGATCCCTTGGAGGCCACCAAGCGGCTTTCTTTATGGGGAGTCACAACTGAAACACCTGTGCTTGTGATTGGTTCTGATTTTAAAAAAACCATCGCTTTATCTTGGGAGCTAATTCAAGCCGGCGTAGAAAATGTCGAAACATTAAAAATTTCAGCATTAAAAACAACTGTGACAAAAGTGGAACCACAAAAAGAAAATCAACCCCTTTGGTCACCATCAAAAAGTTTTGGCACTATAAAAGTCGATGAAATGCTAGGTCGCTTGAGGGATAACTCCATGCTTTCAGTCAGCCGTGCTCGGTCCCATTCTTTACAAAGTGCAGCTGTTGCAAAAGCATTAGTGCCTCGTGTTCTTATTTTAAAAACAACCAATTCCGTAGCGATGAATGAAGCTGGGTATAGCCGAGTGACTGTCAGAAATTGGATAAATGATCAATACCACAGTGAGGATTTCTTTTTACAGAAGTTACCAACTATCAATGTAGATATAAAATCCTTTGATGTGGTTTATTTGCTAGATACAACAGCTGATGCCACGACCAAGGCTGTTGTTCTAAAAGCCAGTGGAGCCAAGTCCATTTGGATCGTAAGGTAGTCTTTTTACAATTCATAAAATGTATAATAACTTGCTATGGTATTTAAAAAGTAAATAGCTTATTTCTCCTTTCATTGAAAAACACATTCATAAAAAGGAAAATGAAAATGAAAAAATTAATAATCTTGGCAGCTTTAACTCTTATCTCTGCCGCTTCAAAAGCGGCCCCTCCACAACCCAATATGTTTTTTTACTGTAAAGGACACCACGGAGAAGTTTCATTGCAGGTCAGTTCGAAAAAATACTTTCAAGGTCAAATTCAAGGCCTTCAATTTGAGGTTCGTGGAATTTATAACAATTACCATGATGAAGTTTTTGAAACTCTGCAGCCAATTGTTAAGCAAGCCAACTACAACCCTAGAAATCCAGTTTTAAAAGGTCTAGATAAGTATGTGGTTGAGTCAAAAGATTACACAACATTGGCAATTATGATTCCCAGCCGCCAAGATTTAGAAAAACAGTGGGATGACGGAAGCCAAAGAAATAAATCCAATCACTTCAAAGGTTATGCTCAGATGCAGTACAGTTCGGGAGATGACTTTGTTTCTATCGTATTGGATTGTAACTTAAATTGGAAGCCCACTCGGTAACACTTCATTTGAGTTAGTGTTTTATATAAAATTGAAGCTTTAGAGCTGAGTCTAGGTTAAAATAAATTTAAGTGATGATTAATTAGAAATTCGTTTAAATAGAGGAACTCACCTAGGAGCTATCTTGAAAAAAACATTCTTATTATTGTTACTCAGTTTTACATGTTTGAGTTTTGCTAAGAAAAGCGGTGATGATCATCATCATCCAGCCGGAGTGAGTCCAGAAGTGGCAATGAAGTGGCTTAAGAATGGGAATGCTCGCTTTAAGAAGGGGTTTTTCAGAAACGATGGTGCCAGCCAAGCTGACATCAAGAAACTCTCGGAAGGTCAAACTCCCCACTCGATTGTATTGTCTTGCTCTGACTCTCGGGTTCCACCAGAAATCGTTTTTGATCAAAAATTAGGGGAAATTTTCACAGTCCGAACAGCAGGTGAAGCCATAGATCCCTCTGCCATTGCAAGTATGGAGTACGCCGTTGAACATTTGGGCCCTCGAAATATGGTTGTGATGGGCCACACCAATTGTGGAGCCATCAAGGCGGCTCTTTCAACAATGGACGGGGCCGACGCGGGTTCCGAGAACTTGAATCACTTGGTTCATGATCTGCACCCGAGGCTCAAAGAGTTTAAAGGGTCTCATAGCCACTCGAAAAACTTTGAAGCTGAAGCTTGGGCGAATGTGGATGGAATCATTAAAGACTTAAGCCTAAGATCCCCTTTGTTAGCTAAAAAGATTAAATCTGGGGATATTAAAGTGATTCCTGCCCTTTATCATTTAGAAACGGGTGAAGTTCATTTCAAATAGATCACTTGGATTTTGAAGTGGGTTTTTTCTTGATCTGCAAAGTTTGAAAAGCCCCTTTTGAAGCAGGAGATCTTTTATCTTTTAATGAAACGATACAGGAATGAATGGAATCGTCTGAATCGTCCACTTTTTCCACACATCTGTTCAAGGCTTCAATATTGAATTCTCCGCCCGCAATACCTTTTAAACATTTCATAAATTTTTGATTATCATTAATGGCGTGGCAAGCGGTCGCAGCATACCAATCCAATTTCAATTGTGAAGTTTTTAATTCACAAAGTTGAATTTCTTTTTTCTCGACCATTCTTTCACTGCACATGGATTTTGGATCCATGGGCTCGATGGCAAAAGCAGAAATAACAAATAGCCAATTCAAAAGAATTGTCATGAGTGCACGTCTCCTTGTTAGAAAATTAAGAGGCCTTCAGTTTGAATAAAACCGAGTGCATCGCTTTCAACATTTCCGGATCATAGCGTCCCGCTAATTTTTCCTTCATCATCGTGAGTGCATCCATTGGACTCATGGGTTTATTATAAGATCTTTGTGTGGTCATGGCATCATAGGTATCTGTCAGAGCCACGATTCGTGCGAAAGGGTGAATCTCTTGGCCTTTTAACTGTTGCGGATAACCATTGCCTTCCCAGGACTCATGATGTTCAAAAGCTGCGGCTTTGACTGCATCAGAAATCAGGGGATGATTATTTAAAATTTGTAAACCATAGGTGGCATGCATTTTCATTTGTGCCCACTCGGCTTCATCAAGGGGACCTTTTTTACATAAAATATCCAGGCTTACATTTCTTTTACCCACATCGTGGAACAAAGAGCCGATCCCCAAATCATGCAAAGTTTTTTTGTCATAACCAAGGACAGAGCCCAAGCCTAAGGCATAAATACTGACATCTAGGGAATGGTTGTAAGTGTAGAAATCATGACCGGAAAGTGAAAGCATGAAATGCATGCTGTCGGGATTTGTTTCCATGAAGTTGATAAAGTCTGTGACAATGGGTTTTGCATCATCAAGTGCTTGATTCACATCTGGGACTTCAAATAGATCTTCCATCATGGACAGGGAAGACTCACGAAGAATTTTAGCCTTTTGATGAGGGGGGATCAGATCTGAATTGATCTCTTCCTTCACCCAAGCTCTGTATGTTTCTTTATCTGATGTTTTGACGAAAAAAGAAGCGCCACTGTCACGGTCTTGTAAAACCTCAATTTTACCATCCGATAGCTTGTCGCCTTCTTTCAAGTAGAGATAGTACTTTTGATCCATGTAGACATAAATGTTGAACGACGTGACCTTTTCGGGCCTCATAGTGGACAATCGAATGCGGAAGTAAGTATTTGGAGTCTCCATATTCATATATTCTTATCGGATGTTGATGTTGGGGCACTTAATAGATAAAATTGAGAAACATTATGGCCCTATGTCTAGACACATCTGTTCAGTACTTAAAAGGAGTTGGCCCTAAACTGGGTGAACTTTTCTCGCGTAAGGGTATCAAAACGGTACAGGACCTTTTGGATTTTTATCCGCGTGCTTACGAAGATCAAAGGCAAGCTCGTAATATTGCTTCCGTCAAACCCGGTGAAACTGTAAGGCTGAAAGCCACTGTTTTTAAAGTGGCAAGCATCCCACTAGGAAAAACAAAAAGAAGAATTTACGACATTGCCTTAAAAGATGCCTCAGGAGTTGTTCATTGCAAATTCTTTCGCATTCCTTATAAAGGATATTTTGAAAGATTAGTTCCAGGCAAAGAAGTCCAACTGGTAGGTCTTGCAAAAGATTACAAAGGCAGACTTGAGTTTCATCATCCGGATCTTTTAGACATTGAAAAAGAAGAAACGACCGAAGATGTGATAATCCCAATATACACAGAGGTGGAGGGCCTCAGTTCCACTAAGTTTATGAAACTGATCAGAAGTATTTTTGCTCAGATTCAAGAGTGGCCTGATGAATTGTTCCCGTCGTGGATCCTAAAAAAATATCAACTTCTTAAACGTAATGATGCCCTTTTTAGTATTCACTGCCCAAGACCCGAGGAAAGCGAAGCCTTGTTTGCGAACACGGCAGAATCTCAAAAGCGAATTATCTTTGAAGAATTTTTTTGGATGGAACTTTTTTTAGCGACTAAAAAAGCAGGACTACAGAAAGAAAAAGGACCAATCATTGAAGGCACAGAAAAAATCTCTAAGCCCATCATCAGTGCTTTACCATTTCAGCTGACAGGGGCTCAATTCCGAGCTTTATCAGAGATTTTAAAAGATCTTAAAGGCCCTCATCCAATGAACCGACTGGTACAAGGGGATGTGGGGAGTGGTAAAACACTTGTTTGTTTACTCTCGGCTGTTGCAGCTGTTGAATCTGGTTTTCAAGCTTGCTTGATGGTTCCTACGGAAATTTTAGCTGAACAACACTTTCAAACGGTGCAAAAATATTTAGCCCCCCATTTGAACTGTGCAATATTGACAGGGAAATCTAAAGCATCGGAAAGGGCGGCCCTTTTTGAGCATTTACTTAGCGGGAAAATTGACTTGTTGATTGGTACCCACGCTTTGATTGAAGACCCTGTGCAATTTAAGAATCTTGGACTTGTGATCATCGATGAGCAGCACCGCTTTGGAGTCGAGCAAAGAGGCTTACTTAAAGCCAAAGGATCGAACCCTCATTTTTTAGTGATGACGGCCACACCCATTCCCCGCACATTAGCGATGACGGTGTACGGGGATTTAGAAGTTTCTATCATTGATGAACTTCCTCCAGGCCGAGCTCCCATTCAAACTCGTATTGCTTATCAATCTAAACGGGTAGCCGCCTTTGATTTTATGTTTGAGCAAATCAAAAAAGGCAGGCAGGCCTATGTGGTTTACCCTCTTGTTGAGGAAAGTGAAAAAATGGATTTAAAAAATGCAGTGGAAGAGTTCGAGAAACTGAAAGGCCTTTATCCCAGCCTTCAGTTTGGATTGCTGCATGGAAAGATGAAGCCCATCGAAAAAGAAGAAATCATGACTCAGTTTCGTAAAAATGAAATTCAAGTTTTAGTTTCTACGACTGTCATTGAAGTGGGTGTGGATGTGCCCAATGCCAACATGATGATCATTGAACATGCAGAAAGGTTTGGACTTTCACAACTTCACCAATTGCGTGGACGTGTGGGCCGTGGAAGTCATAAAAGTTTTTGTTTGCTGATGCCTGGTTACGCAGTCAGTGATGAAGCCAGACTTCGTTTAGAGTTCATGGAAAAAACCTTAGATGGATTTAAGATTGCTGAGTTTGATCTTGAGATGCGAGGTCCAGGTGAATTCATGGGTCGTAGGCAGTCAGGCTTAACTGGCTTTCGAATGGCCAATCTGGTCAGAGATGTTCAGCTTCTTACTCAGGCCAGAGAAGCGGCTTTTGAAGTGATAAAATTAGATCCTAACTTAAGTCGTGCCGATCATCAGCCTTTGAAAGCTGAGCTTTTCAAAGCGCATGGTCCAGCCGCACTGGCTTCTATCAGTTAAATAGTTAATTTTTTAAGACTATTCGCCGATAAAGTGGATATGAATTTCGTGAGCCCCAAAAGCGAAAAAATAAAATTTATTGATGATTGTAAAATCCTTGAGTTATCGGCGAGCTCGCGAATTTCCAGTCTTGCAAGCCTAGCAATCGTTGCTATTTATTTTTTTTCAGTCAGTCGAGAAATTCCTATTTCTTTTTTTCAAGGATTGGCCTGTATTTTACTTGTGACTGCTTTATGTTTAAGGTTGAGGCATTCCTATAAAACTCAGAGTGCCAAGTGGCTAACGGAATTTTCTGTTTACTCTTCGCTTGTGGCAATGGGTTGGTCTTTGTCTTTCGTTACGACTTTTATTGAAGCCGAAGGCAACGTCAAAATCTTAATCATTACATTTTCAATTATAACGGGTCTGATATCAGCAGCTGTTTATTCATTGGCCATTTCAAGGCGTGATTTTGTAACATTTGTGGTTTGTGCATTGGTACCACTTTATTACAAATTTAATGATCCCAATTTTGATTCCAGTTTTCAATTTTCAGGGAATCTTATCACCACAGCCTTCATTATTTTTTTGATCAGGCAACAAAGACAAGTGGAAGACTCTTGGTTTCATCAAAGGATCGTTAATTTTGAGCTCGAAAAACTGATGAATTTGTTTCCCGGTGGTGTGGCTGTTGTTCGAAATGGACTTTTTTCTAAAACCAATCACTACTTCGATAGTTTTTTGAATTTAATGAACGTTCATCAGCCAGCGACAGAGTTAATCAAAAAGATGACTGATATATCCATGCAGAAAAAAGCTAGCCGAGAACAGATCCAAATTGATTTACCTGTGAATGATCAAATCAGAGCTCACTTCGTCAGTATTGAGAACACAGATTTTATTAACAACCACGAAACCATCGTGACCCTTGTGGATATTGAAGATTATAAAAGAATTGAAAAAGACAATTTGGTCCACAGAGCTAAACTTGAACAAAGCTCTAAAATGGCAGCCCTAGGAGTGATGTCCAGTGGCATGGCTCATGAGATCAATAATCCACTTGCCATTATTTTAGCCCGAGTTCAGTTGATGCAAATGCAGATTCAAAACACCAATAAAGACTTAGATCGAAATCAACTTGAAAAATCCATTGAAATTGTGGGTTCCACGGTTAAAAGAATTTCTAAAATTATTAAAGGCTTAAGAAGCTTTGCAAGGGAATCTTCCAACGATCCTTTTGAAAAAGTACTGTTATCAGAAGTGGTCGAAGCGACTTTGAGTTTCTGTGAAACGAAAATTGAAAATTCGCAAGCTCGGTTTGAAAATAAAATGGATCCCAATATCCAAATTTTATGTAGGCCTGCTGAAATTTCTCAAGTGTTACTGAACGCCATTAGCAATTCCCTGTATGTTGTTTCTTCATTGGAAGAAAAATGGATACACCTCGAGGCTGAAATCGAAGGTGAAGAAGTTGTCATTAAAGTCACGGACTCTGGATCAGGCATTGATCCCCAATTGCGCAGTAAAATTATGATTCCCTTTTTCACCACTAAAGAAGTAGGAAGTGGTACAGGTTTGGGTTTAAGTTTATCTAAGGGTATTATCGAGTCCCACGGTGGGAAGTTTTACTTCAACCATGATCATCCTAATACGCAGCTGGTGATCCGCCTTCCCAATTGTAATGCTCAGGTGAATATTTTATCAGGATAGCTGCGGCGAGTCTTGCTGGTCAGTTCTTATCAGTGCTGCAATTGAAGACACTCTAAAAGGAGATGTCTCATGCTTAAGTCTTTACTCGGTCTATTACTATCGGTTTCTGTTCATGCCGAAACGCCACTGATTAGACTTCAATATTTAAGTTTTGATCCAAGCCTCACAGAAAATACTCATCTCATGACAGAGTCAGCCAATCAAAAATTGTGGATTTTAAATCTTTCAGAACCCGTGAATGAAGGCATAAAAAAACAAATCAAGCTTCAAGGTTTAGAAATTTTAGATTTTATACCCGACCAGGCTTTGTTAGTCCGCGGAGAAAAAAGTATGACGACTCTGCGCTCGGTCATTCAGTGGGTACCTTTCCAAGCCTCTTGGAAGTGGTCAACGGGGATGCGAAGCCCCTCAGACACTCGGGATAACGAAGCGCGAATCGTTTTGATCAGAACCTTCAAAAACTCTGAAACTTTAAAAGTGAAACAAAAAATTGAACAACAGCTTGATAGAACTATTATTCTTCACAGATCTTCCCCATTCTTAGTCATAAGAAGTTATGACCGTGATTTATTTAAAATTTCTGAAATGGATGAAGTGGCCTTTTTGCAAGATCTTCCCGATTTTGAAATGGCTATGATTGATCTTGGTCAAGCCGATCCCAATGCTCGAGCTGGCCAAATCACAGGCTTTGAAACGGGAACCAAAGTCATGAATATGGACTCGATGTGGTCACAGGGATTTTCTGGATCAGGTCAGGTCGTGGCTATGGGCGATACCGGGCTTGATCGGGGAAGCCTGGATTCCATTCATCCTGATTTTACAAATGCGGTGATAGCCGGACAGAATTTTGCACCTTTTGGAAGGTCCTGGGAAGATCCCATGGGACATGGGACGCACGTGGCTGGATCCATTCTTTCTCGAGGAACTCAGTCCTCAGGAGCATTTAAAGGTTCCGCCTATAATGCAAAACTCATTGCTCATTCCTTGTGGTCACCCATGCTGAACAATTTGATGGTGCCCACCAAGCTCAGTGATTTATTTTCTTCAGCCATGAAGCAAGGAGCTTCTTTTCACACAAACTCTTGGGGTTCTCCGAAAAATTTCGGAGCCTATGATTCCTTTGCAAGACAGGTGGACGAGTTTTCATTTCAAAATTTGGATTTTTTGATTCTCTTTGCAGCTGGAAACAGTGGAGTTGATAAAGACCGAGATGGACGCATTGATTCAGATTCCATTGGCACTCCTGCAACAGCAAAAAATGCTTTATCCGTTGGGGCCAGTGAAAATTATGAATTTCAAGGTGGCATTCAAAGAAAAGTCAGTGAACTTCGTGGAGCTGCTGACATCTGGGGAGCAGAGCCCATTTTTAGCTCAAAGATATCTGATAATACAAAAGGTCTTGCCATGTTCAGCTCACGCGGTCCCACGGATGATGGCCGCATCAAGCCTGACCTGGTAGCTCCTGGAACCAATATTTTAAGCACCAGATCCTTTCATGCAAAATCCCAGGATCTATGGGGTCGCTACGGTGATAACTATGTTTGGTCAGGGGGAACATCCATGTCCACTCCACTTGTGGCAGGGGCGGCCGCTGTTGTTCGTGAAGTCATGCAGAATAAATTCGATATTAAAAACCCTTCGGCTTCATTGATCAAGGCCACTCTGATGGTCACTTCAACGGATTTATTTCCAGGTCAGTACGGCACTCGTGCACAGGGGCAAGAGCTTTTGACGTTGAGGCCCAATAATGATCAAGGATTTGGCCGAGTCAATTTGTCGACTTTTAATAACCTAGGTTCCGCCTCGTTAATCGATGAAAAAAATGGAGTGGCCACCGGTGAGACCAAAAGTTATCAAATCGTTCTGGAAAAAGACTCGAAGCTCAGTTTATTGGTGCTCTGGAATGATGCTCCTGCCAATGAAAATGCAGCAAAGGCGTTGGTTAATGACCTGAGTGTCTCGATTCAAGGTCCCGGTTTGGACTTTAAATCCACAGATTCAGTGAATAACTTCCGATTCTTTGAAAATAATGCAAAGCAAGGTACCTATCAAATTCAAGTCACAGGAAGGCAAGTGGCCATGGGATTGAACGGAAAGCAGCCCTACGCCATTGTAATCCAACAGACGAAGTAATACAGAGTTCAGAATTTCATCACTCTATGAAATGATTTCCGGCTTGCTGCGTTTTAATTGAGCATCCATTGCGACTTTGCGTCAAAACTGCTATACCTAAACAGCTGTGAAACAATCGAAAGGGGTCATGACGTGATGACATTCAAAGTTGGGGATAATGCTGTTTACCCAGGGCATGGAGTCGGAAAAATCGCTGCGATTGAAACGAAAGAGATCCTCGGTAACAAACAAACATTCTACTCGATTCAAATCATCGAAACGGGCATGAAAATCATGATTCCTAGTCACAATGTGGCTTCTGTGGGTTTAAGACCCATTATTTCCACTGAAGAAGCCCAAGTGGTATTAGGTATTTTAAAAGAAAAAAATGTGAAGATCGACAACCAGACTTGGAACCGTAGATACCGTGAATACATGGAAAAAATCAAAACGGGATCCGTTTATGAAATCGCAGAAGTCTTACGCGACCTCTTTGTTTTAAAAGTTGATAAAGAACTTTCCTTCGGCGAGCGCAAAATGCTCGACACAGCTCGCAATCTTTTATTGAAAGAACTTTCTTTGGCCACTGACAAAGAAAAGCTTTTCCAAGAAGAAGAAGTGAAGCAAATTTTCGGAGTTGTTTAAACCACCGATTTTAGGGCATTCTCTAATGACCTATGAACCAAAAAAATAAAATACGTGTTCGTTTTGCCCCAAGTCCCACTGGATATTTACATGTGGGGGGTGCAAGAACGGCCTTCTACAATTATCTCTTCGCAAAAAATCAAGGCGGAGATTTTATCCTTCGCATCGAAGACACGGATCAGGCCAGATCCACAGAAGAATCATTAAAAATGGTCGTTCATGATTTAAAATGGCTGGGTCTGAATTGGGACGAAGGCCCGGATGCTATAACTTTGAAAGATGTGGGGGCTTTTGGTCCCTACAAACAATCTCAACGTTTAGATTTGTATCAAGCTGTTGCTCAAGAACTTCTTAATCAAGGTTTAGCTTATTATTGTTTTTTAACGGATGAAGAAATTGAGGCACAGAAAAAAGCTTCTGAGGCCGCGGGCACGATGGCTCATTTAGTTTCCCCTTACGAAAATTGGCCGCTGGAAAAATCCAAAGCTGAACTTCGCAACGGAAAAACAGCTGTGGTTCGTTTTAAAACCCGAGAACTTAAAAAAGATTATACATTTACTGACCTTGTTCGCGGTCAGGTGACTTTTCCATCGGATATGGTGGGAGATTTTGTGTTGTTAAGATCTGATGGCATGCCCGTTTATAACTTTTGTTGTGCAGTGGATGATCATTTGATGCAAATTTCCCATGTGCTAAGGGCTGAAGAGCATTTATCAAATACCCTTCGGCAATTGATGATCTTTGAAGCCATGAAGTGGAGCACGCCCCAGTTCGGACATTTGTCAGTGGTTTTAGATGAAGATAAACAAAAGATGAGTAAGCGAAAAGGAGCCACCTCTTGCTTTCAATTTATGGAAGAAGGCTATTTACCTGAAGCTCTACTTAATTTTATTGCTCTACTTGGTTGGTCGCATCCGGAAGAAAAAGAAATTATCACCATAGATGAAATGATTAAGACCTTTTCAACTTCAAGGCTCAATGCCTCCGGTGCTGTTTTTGATGGTGTGAAACTCAAATGGATGAATGCTCAGTATCTAAGGGCTTTACCTGATGATCAGCTTTGGGCATTAGTGAAACCTTTTTTATTAAAAGCCAATTTAAATTTACCTTTTGGAAATCAACAGTGGGCCTATCAGTCCATTAGAACATTTAAAACTCATATGGAAACATTAAGCGATGCTGTGGGTCTCTACGGTTTGCTTGATGATTCTCAGTTCCAAATTCAATCTGAAAGTTCTGAGGTTTTATCCTGGGAGCCCACCAAGCCT
This sequence comes from Bdellovibrionales bacterium Ga0074139, assembly GCA_001464795.1. Classification (GTDB taxonomy): domain Bacteria; phylum Bdellovibrionota; class Bdellovibrionia; order Bdellovibrionales; family Bdellovibrionaceae. Next base: position 25,530 of record LNEB01000007.1, on the reverse strand, counting down.
GTACTGATGAAATGGAAAGAACTTTTGCAAGCCCATGATTCAGAAACATTTTTGGAAAGTGATTTTTTACGCATTGAAAATGATGTGAAAACTTCGCTGAATGTGAAAGGTAAAAATCTTTTTCAGCCCATTCGAGTGGCTGTGATCGGAAAACCTCAAGGCACAGAGCTTAAAATATTAGTGCCACTGATGAGCAGAAGCTCTTTGATTGACCGAGTGGAAAAGGTGTTAGCGAAGTGAAAATATATAACTCACTGACAAGACAAAAAGAAGACTTTCAACCTTTCCATCAAGGTCATGTGAAGATGTACGTGTGTGGTCCCACGGTGTATGGATTTTTGCATGTGGGAAATTTTCGTGGGCCTGTATTTTTTAATCTTGTAAGAAAGTATTTAGAAAAAAAAGGCTACCAGGTTGAATACGCTCTGAATTTTACTGATGTGGATGATAAAATCATCAATCGTGCCTTGGCAGAAAATTGCACTCCATCTGAAATTTCAGAAAAGTTTATTGCAGAATATAAAAAAGATTTTTCCAATTTAGAATTAGTACCTCACGAGCACAATCCTAAAGTCACCGAACATTTAGGTAGTATTGAATCCATGATCAGTCTTTTAATTGAAAAAAAGAAAGCCTACGCAGTGGACGGGGATGTTTATTTTCAAGTGGATCAGTTTGAAAAGTATGGAAAGCTCAGTGGCCGAAATACGGATGATGTGATGACGGGCACGCGGGTGGAAGCAGAAAATAATAAAAAGGCATCTGCTGATTTTGCGTTATGGAAAAAAACAAAGCCTAAAGAAGTCTCTTGGCCCTCACCATGGGGAGACGGTAGACCCGGTTGGCATATTGAATGCTCGGCCATGATTGAAAGTCTGTTTGATGGACAAGTGGATATCCACGGCGGTGCCATTGATTTACTTTTCCCTCACCATGAAAATGAACTGGCGCAAAGTGAAGCAGCCGGTGACAGAGCCTTTGTTAAATATTGGATGCATGTGAATCTTTTGAACTTCGGTGGTCAGAAGATGAGTAAGTCCTTAGGAAATATTGTGTCGCTTAGGGAGTTTTCTGAAAAATATCCGCTCGAGCTTTACAAGTGGTTGATTTTGTCCAGTCATTATCGATCGGTGATTGATTTTGCTGATGAATCCTTGGACCGAGCCACCTCTTCATTAGCGCGCATTTATTCCAGTCTTTCGTTAGCTGAAAGTTTTTTATCTCAAGAAGTACTTGTCACCGAACAAGATTTTCAAAAAGCCAAAACTGACTTGATGATTGAAAGTAATATTAAAAAAATTCAAGAATCCTTAGATGATGATTTTAACACACCCGAAGTTTGGGCAGTGGTTTTTGAAACTGTAAGAATTTTAAATTCCAAACTCAAGCGTGGTGCGAAAGTGACTGGTTATTCTAAAGCATTGGCTCTTAGTTTTTCCAGTTGGTTAAAAGATTTGGGAAGCTTAATGAGTTTGTTTCAAAAGCCAGCCACTCAGTTTTTAATTGATATGGATGATTTACTTTTGAAGAAAAAAAGTCTTTTGCGATCTGATATTGAATCCATCATCCAGCAAAGAACTGAAGCAAGATTGAGTAAAGATTTTGCCAAGTCTGACGAGCTGAGAAAAAAATTAGATGATTTAGGAATTTCAGTGATGGATTTTCCTGGTGGAAGTTTTTGGGAAGTGGGGAAGTAGTTTTTGAAAAAACCTTTCAAGATTGTTTCACCTTTTCAACCTGGAGGCGATCAGCCCAAAGCCATTGATGATATGGTTTCTAATTTTAAACAGGGAATAAAACACCAAACTTTATTGGGTGTGACAGGATCTGGGAAAACATTTTCCATGGCTCACACTATTGCTAGGCTGGGTCAGCCAGCCTTAGTGATGGCTCCCAATAAAACCTTAGCGGCTCAACTGTATGAAGAGTTCAAAGAACTTTTCCCTCACAATGCAGTCGAGTATTTTGTTTCTTACTACGATTATTATCAGCCGGAAGCCTACATTCCTTCGACAGATACCTTTATTGAAAAGGATTCTGCCATCAATGAGCAAATCGATCGCATGCGCCACTCGGCCACCCGGTCACTGTTTGACCGAAAAGATGTGATCATAGTCAGTTCTGTGTCTTGTATTTATGGTTTAGGAAGTCCAGAGGCCTACGAGGGTATGATGGTGCAAATCATCAACAATGCTCCATTGAAGCGGGATCATTTACTAAGGGAACTTGTCAGAATTCAATACCAAAGAAACAATGTGGATTTTGCCCGAGGTAACATTCGAGTTCGCGGGGATATTGTAGAAGTGTTTCCTCCCTATGAAGAGCAGCGGGCCATTCGCATCGAATTTTTTGGTGACTTTGTCGAAAGACTTTCATGGGTGGATCCACTGACCGGAGAGCGCATCGAAGATCTTGATCAAGTTGGAATTTATCCAGGCTCCCATTATGCAACACCCGAAGACACAGTGAAGCGTGCGATCGCAAGCATTCAAGAAGAGCTTCGCATGCGAATTCAGCAGTTCAATCAGCAAATGAAGCCACTTGAGTCTCAAAGGATCGAGCAAAGAACTTATTATGATATCGAGATGATGGATCAAATGGGTTTTTGTCCTGGGATTGAAAATTACTCAAGACACTTCACCAATCGTAGTGAAGGAGATCCACCTCCGACTTTGCTTGAATATTTTCCTAAAGAATTTATTACTTTTATTGATGAGTCGCACATCACCATTCCACAAATTGGTGGTATGTACCGTGGTGACAGAGCCAGAAAGTCCACACTCGTGGAACATGGTTTCAGGCTTCCTTCAGCACTCGACAATCGCCCCCTTAATTTTCAAGAGTTTGAAAGAATGATGGACAAAGTGGTTTATGTTTCAGCCACCCCTGGTCCTTACGATTTAGAAAAATCGGAAGGTATCATTGTCGAGCAAATTATTCGACCCACGGGATTGATTGATCCCATTGTTGAAGTCAGACCTGTTAAGCATCAGGTCGATGATCTCTTAAATGAAATCCGGATTCGCATTGCAAAAAAAGAAAGAGTTTTGATTACAACATTAACCAAAAGAAGTTCTGAAGATTTAGCCGAGTACTATGAATCTTTAGGAATTAAAGTGAAGTATCTGCATTCAGATATTCACACATTAGAAAGAATAGAAATCTTAAGGGATCTAAGGCTTGGTGTTTTTGATGTGTTAATTGGTATCAACTTACTTCGTGAAGGTTTGGATATCCCAGAGGTCAGCCTGGTAGGAATTACGGATGCTGACAAAGAAGGTTTTTTAAGATCTGAAAGATCTTTGATTCAAACCATCGGTCGAGCCGCCAGAAACGCCAATGGCCGAGTGATTTTGTACGCTGATGTGATGACAGATTCCATGAAAAAAGCCATGGGAGAAACTGAAAGAAGAAGAAAAATTCAATCGGACTATAATACTCAGCATGGCATCACTCCGCAGACGATCATTAAGCGCATCCGGGAAGGAATGGGGGATCTATTTGATGGATCTTTAGGAACTCGTAAATTAGTCGAAACCACTCCAGAATTTGAAAAGTTACAAAAATTAAAAGAGAAGCCAGATCAGTTACAAAAAGAGATCGAAAAGTTACAAAAGAAAATGCGCAAACTTTCGCAAGAATTAGAGTTTGAAGAAGCTGCCAAAGTGCGTGACGAGATGAAGCGCATGCAGATATTGCAGCTAAAACTTCTTGAGAGTGAAAAATCGTCGTGAATCCTAAAATTGAAGATCTTCGCGAATCGGCAAGAAATCTTCCCACCCAAAGTGGTGTGTATTTAATGAAAAGTGAAGCCGACAAAATCATTTATGTCGGTAAAGCAAAAAATTTAAAAAATCGGGTCAGAACTTATTTTCATGAATCATTGGATCACCGTAAAACCATAGCCCTTGTCAAAAATGTCAGCCACTTTGAATATATTCTAACAAAAACTGAAGTGGAGGCCTTCTTACTTGAAGCCTCATTAATTAAAAAACACAGGCCCAAATATAATATTAGGCTTAAAGATGATAAGGCCTATCCTTATATTCAATTTTCCTGGTCGGATGAATTTCCAAGGCTTTATTTATCTAGAAAAGTAAAAAAAGATGGCTCTGTTTATTTTGGTCCCTACACCATGGGAGGAGCGGTTTTTACCACCATTAGGTTTTTAAACCGAACTTTTAAAATCAGAGATTGCACCAATCATTTTATGAAGACAAGAAAGCGACCCTGCTTGACTCATCAAATTGGAAGATGTGCAGCCCCTTGCGTGGATTTGATAAGCAAAGAAGACTACCGTGCTGAGGCCGAGGGCGCATTACTATTTTTAAAAGGACAAAATAAAAAAGTCATCAAACAGCTGACAGAGAAAATGTTTGCTAGCGCTGATCAGGAAAAATTTGAAGTGGCAGCCAGGCTTCGTGACAGCATCAAGGCCATCAAAAGCATTTTAGAAAAACAAGCCGTCATCAATGACATGACCGATGAAGATCAAGACGTGGTTAGCTACTTCGGTGACGAGCGAGGAACAGTCATTCAAACTTTGCACATCAGGCAGGGCCGAGTGCTGGGAACCAGGCCTCACTTTTTAGCCGAGCTGAACACTTTGGAATCCCTTGATGATCCCAGAGAATGGTTGGTTTCATTTCTGAATCAGTACTATGATGAAAATATTATTCCTGATGAAATCATTTTGCCCTTTGATTTGGGATCTGATTTGACTCATCTGATGCAAGCGGTTCTAAAAGAGCGATCGGGCCGTGACACCGTTGTCAGGTGTGCCACCAATTCTAAAGCTCACGCACTGGTGGACATGGCCCATGAAAATGCAAAAACTCAATTCGAAAAATGGGTTTCTAAGTCCGAAGAAAAAAAACGAGGTCTCCAGGAAATTCAAGATAAATTGGGTTTGCCAGAGTTGCCATCGAGGATCGAGTGTTTTGATATTTCTAACTTTCAGGGCACAGCCAATGTGGCGTCTCAAGTGGTGTTTGAAGATGGTGTGCCGTCTCCTGATAATTATAGACGCTATAAAATTAAAACAGTTCAAGGGCAAAATGATTTCGCTAGTATGTATGAAGTCATTCAAAGACGTTTCACCCACAAAGAATACGATGATCCCAGGCTGATTGTGATCGATGGTGGTAAGGGGCAGCTAGCTCAGGCGGTGAAAATTTTGAATGAAATTGGCAGATCCGATATTCCAGTGGTTGGTTTAGCAAAGGCCAGAACGGAAAGTGATTTTCAAAGGGCTGATGTGAAATCCACAGAGGAAAGATTTTTTCTTCCAGGACGTAGTAATCCAGTGATCTTTAAACCCAATTCAGAAGCCCATCATATTTTAACGGGCATCCGTGATGAAGCTCACAGATTTGCCATTCAGTATCACCGCAAACTTCGTGAGGGGCAAAGTTTAGAAAGCAGTTTAGATGACATCACAGGCCTTGGGGAAAAACGAAAAAAACTGCTATTGCAAACATTTGGCAGTGTGGAAGGAATCAGGCAAGCCACACCAGAGGAAATTGCTCAGTTGAAAACCTTCAACCGGGTGCTAGCGGACCGAGTGCTATTGCATTTAAATCAAGAAGATGAACCTATGGAGTCTTTGAATGAAGAAAATTAATACTTTTCACGTCAGTCACATTTTGGTTCAACACGAGTATGAAGCCTTGGACCTTTTAAGAAAGATCCAAGAGGGAAAAGATTTCGAAGAGCTGGCCCGCGTGTTTTCGAAATGCAGCTCTGCCTCAAGAGGTGGGGACTTGGGTCCCATTCCTCTGGGTGCTGCTGACGAAAATTTCGAAGAAGCTGCAGTAATATTGAATGCAGGTGAGATGACTTCGAAGCCCGTTCGAAGTCGTTTTGGTTATCATTTAATTTTAAGGAAGTAGCTCGTCTAAAAATGCAAATCGGATTCAGGTCTGATTGGCTTAGCACTCATCTTAACCGATGTGACTGATAGAACGACATAATAAATATCATTACTAAACTTAAGAATATTACCTTCCTGAGGAATCCATCCCATGGCTTCAATATTGTTCTGATCCTCAATGATAAAGGAAGTGGTGGTGAATTCGCTAAGCCTCTCTGGATGGTTAGGCTCTATGACGGACACTTGATTCTGCTGAACTGACTTAATAAGAACATAATGACCACCAATAGCAGGTGTCCAAATGAGTGCTATTTTAAACTCATTCGGCTTGGGTCGTATTTTATTTAAAGTGATTTTTCCAAACGTCGTGTGTGGATTTTCAATTGTTTCTTTTAGTTTCAACTGAGTTGTATGAATATCGAAAGATAAATGAGGGACATAACTTTTAAGAAGAAAATTCAGCGTACTGTGCAGTGATGAGAGTGTCATACCCCCATTTGCCACCAATGGAATTTCTTGAATAAGATGTTGAGCCATTTCTTGTACGTTTTTTTGGGGATGAAAACCAAGAGAGACTTTTAAGCCTTGGATGAGATTAATCGCGCAAACGAGTCCGCAACTGCCACCCTTATTAAGAAGTCTATCGATTTCCCCTTGTACTGCAAAACTCTTATTAAGTGATTGTTCTTGTTGTAACTTTTCAAGAGCTTGGCTGCTAGGTTGCAAAATTTGATCGCAACGTAATGGAAATGCGGCTTGGGTTAATTGTATAAAAAATGGACATAGCAGCCCCAAAATGACCAGTTTCAGAGCTGTAATATCATATGTTTTAGAAATACTTATTCTCAGTTTCACAATTCAATAATTTGCAAGTGTGTGGCCAAGCAAATTATTCGAAATTGTAATGACTGGCTGTTGCATGGCTCACCTGAATGTTCAATGCAAGCCTGTGCAATAAATTAATCACAAATAAGTTTGAATTTACCTATTGGGGCCGTAATTGTGTTGCCGCCTTCATAGCTCTTGGCAGAATAATTCGCACTGAACTCAACTGTTATCAGTTGTTTTGAAAAGATGGTTGTAACAGTGGAGTTACTTTCAAGTGAAGTATAAATAGTTTGAAGAGTTGTGCTGTTGGTAGTTGCACTTGAAGTGATGAGAAATAGGTCATTTGCGCAAACCTCTTTGCTTGATTTGCCAGCGGTGGGATTACAAACTGTAAGAAGTGAAGAATCGCGGAATATAAGCGCCAATGTACCATTTTCTGATTTACAAACTGAAGCCTGAGAAATTGATGCGAGTAAAAGTATAGCAATGATTGATAGTTTCACGGGATCTCCTTGTTAAAGGAGGCATTATAACAAATAAATATCGATTTGAATCAGTGCAGGTAAAAATTCCAGTGTTACTTCTGGTTCTTACTTATAATCAATCCCGCACTCAAAAGGGGCATAGTTCATATCAATGGAATAAGATTCTTTGTTAATTCGTAAACCCAAAGTCACTTGAACCTGATTGTAGGTATTATTTTGTGATTTTGACTGCAAAAGCCTAGAGGCTAAATAATCTACTTGAACGGTATTTCCTAAAGTATCTTTGAATTGAGCATGGCCCCCGTCACAGAAAAATGTTTGATCGGCATGCACTACACAGTCTTTTGTTTGCAGCTGAAACTCTGTTTCACTATCTAAGTTTTTGAGGACTTCTGCGCGCTGGCTTAACAGTTTTAAATCATGAATAGTGATTAAACTTGAGCTAATCGGCATAAACTGAATACCGTTCGAGTTAACAAACCTCATGTTGATCTGATCATTGATGGAATACCCAATAAAAGAAGTGGTTGGAAACTCGGTGATACACAAAATTTGAAACTCTTTGGGAGTCAAGCTGTCTGGATTTGAGATGGCAGTGGAGGACAACAGGATGAGGGCTAATGATAGAATTTGTTTTTTCATAGTTTAAAGCTATTTCGAAATGACATCTATTTGCAAAAGAATTGTACCATTTTGATACGACACCTTTAGAAAAAGCCTTAAATTCCGATAAAGTATAGGTAAGGAGCCACAATTATGATGAAATTGACGATTCAGTTGATAGGTCTTTCTGTCATGTCGCTCATGCTTAGCGCCTGTTCTATCGACTCATCATTATTTGGAGTCACTTTAGATGATATTTTGCCCTTTCAAAAAGCCCAAGGGGCCGAGATTGTTTCCGGATCTTCTCAGTATGTGGAGACAGTGAGTGGTAATTATAAAGTGAACGCTTCTGTGGGAAGCGTTTATGCTGAATTAAGAAATGAAACCACTTCTGGTAACTACGAAGTTCATGTGACAGTTCAAGGTCAAATGATCAAGGACGACGAGTAAGCTATCTTGCGATAGCTCCTGGGTAAACTTGGTTGGTTAAATTCACTTTCAGATTTGGACTCCATTTCAAAATCTGTTTTCTTACTAAATCCTCTGGTAGTTCTATTAAAGTGGTTTCAATATCACTATTGGTGACCATTTCCTGAAACTTTTTATAAACCTTTTCACCGCGAACGATGATGTTAAAGCGGCTGACCTGATCGTCAGAGCAATCCACAATGGCTGTATCAGAACAACTTTGAGAAATGAAATAAAACTTTTCTGCAACCGATTGCTTATTGACTTCACTTGAACAAAGTAAAGCTCCTTGAGGAAGCTCGAGCCCGTAATTTTTAACGTTGTTTGTGAACTGAGAACTGGCATCTATCACGACACAGCGTCTAGTGTTCAATTGAAGTTCGAATTGGCTGGGTTCGATGTTCAATGTGAAATCACTTGAAAGGCTTGCGCTTGTAGATCCAGTTCTAGATCTTGTGACTGTAAAAGAAGATCCAGCAGAAGCTTTAAAACCACCAGAGAGTGGTGAAAAACTGTCTGGTAATCCAAACCCAAGGCCAATATCAAAGCCAACACCTGCACTGTTACTTTGCGAAGCCGATGAAGATTTTGAAAAGTTTTGTGAAATTGAAAGCTTTTGTGCGACTACGGGTGCTATTAATTGCGCTTCAGGGCTTGCAAGATCTTCTACGAAATCAAGAATTTGCAAATTTAAAGCTGATTCCGCATTTTGACAATTGGCAATTCCAAAGCTGGCTTGTGTTTCGCTATTGGGAATTTTTTTAGACTGAGCCAGCATCGATCTGCAAACTTGTTTTAAATACTCTCTTTTGGAAGCACGAGTGATCGTATTTTTTAAAAAGCTTTCTGTCATTTTTTGAATAGCTTGATCTTTTTTTCCGATTTCAAGGTAAGTGTTTTCAGCTGCTGACAACTTTTTGAAACGATCCAAAGGCTTTATGTTTTTTGCCTGAGCTTTAATCTGTTCAAATTCACGGTGCAACAAATCGGCTTCAATAGGCAGTGGTAAAAAACTTGTGATCCCTGAAGGTGCAAACATATTGTTAATAAATCCAGCACCATCTGTTTTGATTTGAATTTTAGGATCGTTGAAATGAGGCTCAATAGTAATAGCCACCATCGCACGTTTTCTAAACAATGAATCCTGTTTAAGGGGGATGTTTATATCTGCATTTAAACCAAAGTCAGGAGTCATCGTAGCTTTGGTTTGAACGGTTTGATGAATATAGGGCATCATCAAGCGAGTCATTAAAATGCGCTTGTCACTAAAGCTTAAACCTCGGCGAATCACTTCAGGTCTTAGATTTGTTAAGCGGTCCACATTCAGCTTAAACTCGACACCTTTTTTAGAAAGCTCACGAACTTGCTTTACATCATCTATGGTTTTAGCCGCTTCAATTTTTTTCCATAGCTCTTCGATTTTGAAATCAGGCTCGGACAAAAAAGCCACTGTGATCGTATAATCACCACGGTCAGGTGAAAGTTTAGTGACTTGATTATCAAATCTTTTCACTAAAAATTGAGGACTGGCAGAAATTCGAAAGTCATTATGGGTGTAAAGATTCAAATCCTGGTCGATGCTGTAGGGCTGGGAAATATCAAGACGTCTTTTTTCTATTGTCACACCGGTTGTTGTCACTTGAAATTCTGTCAAATTAGTTGAAGGGGTGTGCACATTGGATCTTTTTAAACCAAGGGTGGGCTGGGCAGTAGAAGTTCCAGAAAGGTCAGCAATATTGAGTCGGTCCTGACCAGGCTCGGTTAAAACCACATCGCGCATTTGACTGGCCTTACGATTTCTTAAATCATCCACTTTGCTTTTGACGGGGTTAATCAATAAATCAACTGTCAAAGTTCCCTTTAATTTATTTTTAGAGATAAATGAAGTTTTAATTAAATAGTATTTTTCTGAATCACGAAGGGAGTATCCCACTTCGCGTTCCCACTCAATACAGCTATTGATATCTGTTTTTTCTGTGACTTTTTCACCGGAACCAAATTGAATATCAAAGTAAAGCCCAGGAGGTAGGGGGCTGCCTGAAAGGTCTGACAAACAAGCTTGAAACATAAAGTTTCGTTTGTTTTCTAATCCTTGCTCGTCGAAGCCTAGTACACGAGACTCTTGAATTGACGGAGAGCTCACGCGAAATTCTGCGAGTTCTTGTCCCCAGTAGGGGCTTCTTTCTGAGGTGCAACCTGATAGAAACAAAGCTGATAAGAAAAAAACACTATAAAATTTCATAACTCACCTCAATACCGATTGATAAACTCTTTCGGTCCGATTGTACAAATGTGTCTACGATTTCATTGGAGTCCGTAAACCTCACGTAACTTTCGATATTATAAGTTTTAATGGCTCCTCGAAGTTCCATGGTGGTGCCTTCCCGGTTCAAGAAACCAAAGGTTCCCGTGGAATAAAAAGCAGGCATAACATCGGATTCTAAATAAAATTGTGTAAAACTGGGCTTTAAAAAATAGCGACCGAAATTAAACTTATAGTTCGTGTTCACAAGCCAGCCGGTATTAAAACTTTTAGGTGCTTCATCATTTTTTGCTACAGTTCCACGAATTTGAAATTTGTCATCTTTTCTAAAGGTTTGAGTCCATGCCAAGGCCGCTTCCTGGCCTTTATATTCAAATCTAAAAAATCGAAATAGGCTGCCATCTTCGCCGACCATGGTGTTTCCTAAAAACTTAGAATCGTCTGCGGCTGCTCGGGTCATATTATAAAAATCATACTTTGAGTAAGAAGCTTCTAGTTTTGTAGAGCCTGAAACAAATCCCATATTCACGTTGTTTAAAATTAAATAAGCTTCGCTATCATCTTCCAGCACTCGGTTAGAAGTCCCCAGCTGAGTGGGTACTGCTTGGTAACTTTTTAAATTGATGTAAGATCCACTGGCCCATTTTTTTTCGAAAATTTCACGAAATCCTGCCAGTGCGTCGCCACCGTAAATGGAGTAAATGGGGTTAAACTCAGTTTCGACGATTCCAGAAGAAAAGGTGATGCCCTCTGTTGGCATTAGACTTACAGAGCCTTCGGTGACTGAGGCTCCAGAGGCCGGAGAGCCTTCAGAACCATAAACAGTTGCAGCAAGTCCTGATGCAAAAGTGTAGGCACTGACGATTTCAGTTTTGAGCCATTCGGTCATATTGTAAGTGAATCCGACTTCGATGTCAGAGGCGGCCGTTGATGCGCGGATGTTATCGTCTTCAATGCGGGCGCTGCGAGTTCTAAAAGTCATTTCCAATTCAAATTGTTTTTCAGCTCGGTCGAAATCCTCGATGTTGGCCGCTTTTTTTTGCTTCACCGTTAATTTTTGCACTTCAGGTGTGGATCCATATTTCAGAGGACGAGTCGTCAGATAGTTTTGCGCTTGCAAAAATAAGGGACTTAAAAATAAAGCAATTACTAGTTTCATCGTTTTTTCCTCTGATCTTGCATTTATACAGCACGCGTCATTCTTTTTAAAGAAATCCTAGGAATTTCATTATGTTGTTTCAATTGAAGGGTGAATTTTGCTTGTTTGTCTAAAGTATCGACAGGTAAAAGAAGCTCATGATTCAGTATCTTACCGAAACTCTAGGTCTTCGCTACTTTCCTCTGCCGCAGCTGGAATCCATTCCTGAAGTTAGCCTTTCTTTAGAGGCTCCACCGGATTTTACAAAGCTTGTTTTTGTATTAACAGATCTTGAGGATGCCAAGTGGAGTAGCACCCATGAATCCACCTTTCAAAATATGATCAAAGCTTTGGGTTTGAAACCAGATGAAGTTTTTAAAATGGGTCCGATTAGTATTTCCCATGTGGATTATTTTTCTAGAATGCGCAGTTGGAACTGTCAGGCTCCCAGTGTGTTTTTATCCTTATCACCCGAGCTATCGGGAGCTGTGCAATCCTTAGGGTCACACAATTGGGTGGAAATTTATTCCTTCAGCGAGATGATAAAAAAACCAGAGCTTAAAAAAATATCTTGGAAAACCTTGCAAGCCCTTCAAACCAAAGGATTTTAAAAAATGCAGTCGATGAAAAAACTTTTTTTATCATGTACCATGGCCTTTAGTGTTCAAGACACCATAGGTGCCGGGACTTTTGATTTGATCGAAAGAGTTTCTGAAAAAGCCAAAATTGAAAAGTGTGATTCTATTTTTATGCGCATTAATACGCCGGGTGGAAGTCTGCAAAGCACAAGGCTTATCACTGAACACATCTTAGCTTCTCCAGTGCCATTCTTATGTTTGATTTCACCTGCAGGCGGGCATGCAGGAAGTGCGGGTGCGATCATTTTACAAGCCTGTCATGTGTCAGGTGGCCTAACAGCTACAAACCTAGGAGCTGCAACACCCGTGTCAGGAACGGGCCAAGAAATTTCGCCAGATCTTAGAAATAAATTAATTAACGATACTGTCAGTTGGTTAGAAGCCATGACGGATCTTCGTGGGCGTAATCAAGAGTTCAGTAAAAAAATTATTACTGAAGGTAAAGCTGTTACAACTGATGAAGCCGTTAAGATGAAAGCTTTAGACTATTCAGCCACCACGGAAGCTGAGTTTTTAGAAAAAGCTGCAGGCCACAAATATTTTGACCAAGAAAAAGTTCAGCACTTGGTGGTTGTAGGTGAACTCAAAGAGTTTGCAAAAGATATTCGTTACAAAGTGATTCAATGGATTTCAGAACCAGAATGGGCTTATTTGTTTTTCATGGGCTCATTGTTACTTCTTTATGCTGAATTTTCTAACCCCGGTCTTTTTGTTCCCGGAGTAGCAGGAGCCATTTTAATGATTTTATCTTTGATTGCTTTTCATAAACTAGAAGCCAGTCTAGGTGGACAGGAGAATTTTTTGTCAATAGTAAAGGTATTTTAGGAATTGCAGGAACGGTGTCTTTTCTGATTGGCAGCCTTTTATTATTTGATGTGGACAAAGTGGGCTTTGATATTCCTTACTCTATCATTATTCCCACAGTGCTTGTTTTTGGTGGTGTCTCTTTAGGCTTTAGTTATTTAGCTGCGCAAAGTGTGAATAAAAAAAATCATGATTGGGATCAGCAGTTTTTAAATGCAGATCTTCAGTTGATGGAAATATCAGAAAATAAAAAATCAGGAAAAGTTCAAGTGGCCGGAGAAATCTGGCAATTTGAAACTGACACTGAGGTCACGGACATTCATCAGTTCGCAGTTGTAAAAAGAAATCATTTAACCCTTATTTTAAAAAAGAAAATAAACACTTAAACAAAGGAATTGAACAATTATGGAAATTTCATTTTTTCTAGTTATTGCAGCATTAACAGTATTATCCACCGCAATTAAAATTTTACCAGAATGGGAACGGGGAGTTGTACTTCGATTCGGTAGACTCATGGCTGTTCGTGGTCCGGGTCTTATTATTTTAATTCCATTTGTTGAAAAAATGATCAAAGTCGATACTCGTACTATCACCATGGATATCAAACCTCAGGATGTGATCTCTAAAGATAATATTTCTTTGCAAGTGGACGCTGTCGTCTACTTCCGGGTTCTGAATCCAGAAGATGCGATCACAAAAGTAGAAGACTATTATTTTGCTACCAGTCAGCTGGCACAAACCACACTGAGATCCATTGTAGGACAATTTCAAATGGATGAAATTTTAGAACAAAGAGATAAAATTAATATTCGCGTGCAAGAAATCTTAGATAAAGCCACAGACCCCTGGGGTGTTAAAGTCAGCTCCGTGGAACTCAAGCAAATTGATTTACCCAGTGAAATGAAGCGGGCCATGGCCAGAGAAGCTGAGGCCGAGCGTGAGCGAAGAGCTAAAATTATCTCAGCGGACGGAGAGGTTCAAAGAGCCCAAAAGCTATCGGATGCTTCTAATATTTTGGCCAGTTCCCCTTCAGGAATGCAGCTCGCTTACTTGCAATCTTTAAGCGAAATAGCAGGGGATAAAACCAACACCATTATTTTCCCCATTCCTTTAGATTTGATCAGACCCTTTTTAAAAGCGGATGACTCAAAATAAGACACTCACCAGCTTGTTAAATTAAGCAGGTGTTATCCTAAAACGTCACTTCCCGCTGGGGTCTGCCAAGGCACGCCCCAAATCGATTATCTCACTATAAGAATCAATAGATATTACCTGAAGTTAGCCAATTTTTAAGAGTTGGTACGATCGCTGCAATAGACTCTTGTAACTGGGAGGCTTTATGAAAGCGACAACAGGTTTAGTAAAAATGATGATGATGGCCACTTTAACCGTGATGGTCGTGGGCTGCGGAAGCAGTAAATCTTCTTCTGGCGGTTCAACTGCAGCGCCAGCCCCTGTTGATCCAGGACAAAACGGCAATGGTGGTGGTGTTCCCGCAGGATCCAGCACTTGGCCATGGACTGTCGAAGGTGCAGTAGCAGCCTTGGTGCCTGTGTCTTACCAAGAGCTTAACTCTTACGTTGCGATTAGACCTTTGAATAATCCATCTGATGTTCGTGTGAACATCAACATGAAGCAAATCTCTGGGACTTCTTTGTATGCTGGAAAAGTTATGATTGGTTACAACGATAATGGCCAGTTCTATCATGGATCTTTTTCAGTTGGCGAAGGAAGAAACTCATCATGTAGCAACTGCCGAGATAACAATCTTTATGAAGCGGCTCCTAATTTTTGGACAACCATTAAAGGTGTAAGAACTTTTATGGCCTATGTTCAAGACCAGTACGGAAGCTTGATCATCGTGATGGAACCTGAAACAGCGGGTGCTGATGGTGAAGCCAACGGTTTACTAAAGGGCCGCGTTTACTACAGAAATTTTGCACAAAACTTGTACCCTCAGTCCTCTTACAGAAAATGCTGGTACATCTACTCAGGTCCATATGCTTGTTACGCCAACAATATGTCACAAAAATTAGATAGCTCTGATTTCTCTGATGGAACTTTCCGATTGCTTGGTTCTTTCAGCGGAGTTCGCAGAGATCAGGCTTTAGGACAATAAGAGGTTAATATGAAAAATTTATTTCAAACTTTGACTTTAATATTAGCGATGTTAGCACTGAGTGGTTGCCCCGGAAAAAGTTCTTCAAACAAAAATGAAGGCACCGTTTGTGTGAATTGTGGAATCACAGCGGCCAATCAGGTTTCTTTCAGCGGACCCATGACATCCATAATTAACCAAGGAACCTTAACTTTATCACTGACTGGCGACTCGGCACAACTGAGCTACCTGACCAACTACAGACAAAACCCGATTTTTGCTTATCAGGGACAAAGCACAGTCACTGGATCATTAAATCTGAGCTACGATCTTATTTTCGGTTCTTGCAGATTGCCTCGCGGTCAGTATCAAATTTCCACTATCGTGACTCCTGGAACCTATGTCATGGGAGTGTTTGAATTTCCACAGGTTCAACTTGTTGGACCCGTGACCATGACAGCAGCGATCGTTGATGGTGTGATTTTAACTGATGGCCTTGGAAATATCCGTGGAATGGGTGCTTTGCTTTATGGCTTAACAGGCTTACCGGCTGTGCAGAACTGGTATTCAAATAATACACAAATTCCCTGCGGTGACGGTATCGGCGTTCGCTTCTAATTTTTTTTAAAAATCACTTAATTTGACAAGACCGGGAATTTCCCGGTCTAATGTTTTTATGAAACAACAATCAGGAAGAATCCTTTGGATCGAATTTTTTGAAGACCTTCAGCATATCCGGGGTCGTTCACTGAATACGGTGATGGCTTACAGGCGTGACCTTGAACTTTGGATTGAATACAAAAAAAATGCGAATTCTGTGGAAGGCTTTTATGAGTTTATGAAAACTCATAAATTATCCGTCAGATCTCAAGCACGGGTCATTTCTTCCTTAAGAACTTACTTTAAGTTTTTGCTTGAACATGGCCACAAGGCTCCTGAACTTCGCGAACTTAAACCGCCTCGGGTGAAAACCAAGCTTCCGAAAACAATTTCTCCTCAGGAATTCGATCAGTTGTTTTTATCCTGTGTTGTGGAAAATAATCCGCATCGAACGGCCCGTAATCAATTAAGTCTGTTGTTTTTGTATGGCCTTGGTTGCCGGGTTTCTGAAATGATCGATTTAGATATTTCGGATGTGAATGCCACCGAGCGATGGGTGAAAGTTTTAGGTAAGGGATCCAAAGAAAGGCTGATTCCATTATCAGACACTTTGTTTTCAGCGGTACAGATTTATTTGATTAAGCACCGTGAATTTTTATTAAAAGAAAAATCACCCACCTTGATCGTAAATGATAAAGGTCACAGGGCTTCTAGGGTGGATATTTGGCGCTGGCTATCAGCCTGGTCTAAAAAAGCAGGCTTTGAAACGGCTGTGCATCCCCATCAGTTTCGTCACGGATGTGCCACAGCCCTTTTGGAATCAGGTGCTGATTTAAGATCCATTCAGCTTTTACTCGGTCATTCAAGCCTTCAGACCACGCAAATTTACACTCAAGTGTCTCAAGGAAAACTGAACCAAACACTTGAAGATCATCATCCTTTGGCTCAATTGAAAGAATCCGAGATCTGACTTTCAAAACAGTTAAAGCTCAGCTTTAACTGTTTTCCGTGTGTTCGATGACTTGCATGGGTGGATTCCCATGAAGCTCAAATCACTGACCGAAATTTCCAATCAATATGAACCCATCGATGTGGAAATCACATTTTTGCCAGGGCTTCCACAAATTCATTTTTTAGGCCGTGCGGATCAATCGCTAAAAGAAAGTGCCCTTCGAATTCGCAGTGCCTTTAGGGCCTGCGGTTTTAGTTTTCCACAAACTCAAAAAGTCATCGTAAACCTAACGCCCAGTCATTTAAAAAAAGTATCCCCTGGAATTGAACTGGCCGTGGCATTAGGAATTTTAAAAATGACCGAGCAAATTGAAAATTTAGATTTTTCTGACTTTGTTATTTTTGGTGAACTAAGCCTTGAAGGCGAAGTCAGATTCCCTGAGCTTTCCCGGTTTATAAACGAGCAGCAAAACTTAAAAATCCTAAGTGGGCCAGGATTAGAAAAGTACCAATCCGGTTTTCAAATCCCAAGTTTAAAATCAGCCTCGGTGCTGGAAGATGTTTCAAGAATTAAGCGCAATCACTTTAAAAGTCCCATTAGCCCTGTCAGTCACTTGACCTCCAGGCAGGCTCAGGCTCTTAAGATCTTAAGTGTTGGCGAGCATCATGCTTTAATTGCTGGCAGCCAAGGCAGTGGGAAAACTTTGCTGACAGAAGTTTTGATCACTTTACTGGATCCCCCTGATTTTGAGTCTGCTTATTTTCATGAATCCCATTTCCATAAAGAATTAACATGGAGGCCGGTGGCCCGTCCTCATCATACTGTTTCCCCCCAATCAATGGTGGGTGGGGGCGTGCCACCGAAACCCGGTGAAATCACCAGAGCTCATGGTGGACTTTTATTTTTAGACGAGATGTTTGAATTTAAACCCCCCACCCTTGAAGCCCTACGGGAAGCTCTTTCCAGTGGACATGTGACTGTTTCAAGGGGTTTGCATTCCACATCTTTCCCAGCGGATTTTCAGCTGATTGGCACCACCAATCTTTGTCCTTGTGGAAAGTGGACGCCAGGACAGATGCGAAATTGTTCTTATAATGAAAGACGCTGTCATTCGGTGTTACAAAAATTATCGGGCCCTTTGCTTGACCGTGTTCAAGGATTTTTTTATTTCTCAGACCGGGCCGATCGACCACAAATTCCAGTTGAAAAAGTAAAAGCCGAAATCATCCAAGCCAAAGACTTTCAAAAACAACAAAAAAGATCAGGGCTTAATAGAAACTATCAGGAGGCCTTTTTAAGTCCAGAAGAACAGCTTTTGTGGACTCAGTTTTTACAAAACTTTGGTATCGGCTCGGTTAGAAGACGGCAGTCCACACTGGCTTGGGCCAGGACACTATCGGATCTGGAATTATCACCCCAAATTAAGGCGACTCATTTGCAAAAAGCTTATGATGACTGCGTCTTAAGTCTCACGAATTTGCTAAAACATTAGCCATTTTTAAGCTAACTTAAACGGGTATGAAAAACCAATTTGATAGCTTAAAAATTCTAATCGCAAAAAAAATTGAGGAAGCTTGTAAAAAAGATTCCTTGTCTGAAAACTTATGGACTGATTTTTACGATCAGTTAGTGGATCCACCAAACCCTGAAATGGGAGATTTTGCTTTTGGCTGTTTTCAATTGGCTAAAGCATTGAAAATGGCACCCCCACAAATTGTTTTAAAATTAAAAGCTTTGATTCAGGCTGATGATTTATTTTCATCAGTGGAAGCGGCAGGACCCTACCTTAACTTTAAATTTCATGTTTCTGTCTTGGGTGAAAACGTTCTAGCTGAAATTTTAAATGAAAACTTTTTTAAGAAAAAACTTTTCTCAAATCCAGAAAAAATAATGATCGAGTACTCTCAGCCCAATACCCATAAAGAACTTCATGTGGGTCATATGCGAAACGCGTGCTTGGGTGATGCGACGGTTAAATTGCACAGATACAGCGGCTTTGATGTGATCAGCTCGACATTTCCAGGCGATGTGGGGACCCACGTGGCCAAATGTTTATGGTATATGAAGTTTCATAATCAAGAAGCCGTACCTGAAGCACAAAAAGGGGAATGGCTGGGCCGAATGTATTCTAGGGCCAGTATTAAATTGGAAGACGAATTGGGATCACCTCAGGAAGATAAAAACCGTGAACAGCTGACATTAATTTTAAAGCAACTGGAAGCTCAAAGCGGCGAATATTATGATTTGTGGAAAGAAACCCGTCAGTGGTCAGTGGATCTGATGAATTCCGTCTACCAATGGGCGGACATGGAATTTGATAAATGGTACTGGGAATCGGAAGTGGATTCTTCGTCAGTAAAATACGTAAAATCATTACTTGATCAAGGGAAGCTGACCGTTTCCCAAGGTGCTGTGGGGATGGATTTAGAATCAGATAACTTGGGTTTTTGTTTATTATTAAAATCAGATGGCACGGGGCTTTATGCAACTAAAGACATTGAACTTGCCAGACGAAAATTTCAAGACTTCAAAATTGAAAAAAGTATTTATGTGGTCGACCTCAGACAAGCTTTACATTTTAAGCAGGTTTTTAAAGTGCTAGAAAAATTAGGTTTTGAACAAGCTAAAGCTTGTTTTCATTTACAATATAACTTTGTGGAACTTCCTGATGGGGCCATGAGTTCCAGAAAAGGAAACATAGTTCCGTTGATGAAGCTGGTCACTGAGATGGAAAATAAAGTGAAATCTCAGTACTTAGCCAGATACGAAGACGAATGGACAGAAGCCGAAAAAAACTTAGTGGCCAGTCAAGTGGCTAAGGGTGCCATCAAGTATGGGATGCTAAAAATTGATACCAATAAAAAAATAGTTTTTGATTTAGAAGAGTGGCTTAAAATTGACGGGGACTCGGGGCCCTTTATACAGTACAGTTGCGCCAGAATTAAATCACTGATTAAAAAATTAGGTGGTGTTGGTAGCAAAGTGGATTATTCACTGCTTTCACATCCATCTGAGCGAAAATTGATTCAGCATCTGCTACATTTTAATCAAAATGTTTTTATAGCCACCCAACATTATAAACCGGCTCAGCTTTGTAGTTATCTTTATGATCTTTCAAAACGCTTTAATGCTTTTTACCATGATTGCTCGGTGGGGCAGGCGGAAACCGAACAACTGAAGCAGGCAAGACTAGCACTCAGTGCTAGTACAGGAATTGTACTTGAAAAGGGTCTTGGGCTTTTGGGGATACCTGCTCCTGATCGGATGTAGGGGAAAAGATATTAAAATAGTTTTGAATGCCACACTTGAGATTTTTCTTTAACTTCCACAAATCCTAAATTTGTATAAGTGGCTATGGCTGGCAGTTTTTTGTCTTCCACTTTTAATGAAATTTTTGATTTTGCTAATTCTGCTGCTTCCTCAATAAGACTCAAAATAAGTTGTTTTGCAAAACCTTGACGAAGAAATTTTTGATGGGTGGCAATTCGAATGATTTCTAGATCATCATCATTGATTGAAATTTGAGCAGCAGAAACAATTTGTGAATTATGCTCAAACACTCGGATGCAGTTAGATTTGATCCAATCAATGACGTCTTGCTCAGACACAGGATTTAAAAAGCTCAAGACGTGAGCGATTTCTTTTGCTTTTGATGGATGTGGATTAAGTTTAGTAAAATGAGTCTTTTGGGGTTGAACAGTTAATTCATATTGCAGAAAATTTTGTTGAGACTGAGAAAATCCAAATTCAATAATAGCTTGGTTAAGAACTTCATCATTAGCCCAGATATCAAATCTTAAACGGTGGCTAGCTGGAAATTTAATGTTAGTGTTGAATGCTTTTAAAAGTTCTAGAGCCATTCTCTTCCGGTCTGAAACACTAGCATTCACATAGATCTCGCCAATCGACCAATCAGAGCCTTGCTTAAACTGACGAATAAAGCCTAATGTGTTCCCGCTGCTATCTTGGTACTGAAACCAGGTTTTAGCGGCTTCAGGATCATAATAATCAATCTCTTCTTCAATACTGACCGTGTACCTAGCCGAGAGGTTGAGCAGAGAGGCTAACTTTTTTAAGTCTTCTAAGCTGATTGTTGAAATATTCATAATTGATTAATGAGTAAAGGACTCGAGTTTGCCAAGTACAGCAGCTAGGGACGCGACGCATAATTTTGCAAAAAACCCAGTATTTGCCAAATCTTTGCCGGTGGTTTAGTTTCTGTGGTTCATCTGTTCATGAGTGGTGGGTTGGCCGAGGAGTTAGGCACGGCTCTGCAAAAGCTGTTACGGGGGTGCGAAGCCCTCACCCACCTCCAAATTATTTCTTAGTTTGGTCTTCAAGATTAGATAACCCCACGAAAATAAACAATAAAGGTTTCAGCAATTTAGCTGAGTCGGAATTTGAAAATCGTCACTCCAAATCACGGAGTATCACAGATGTTGGCTACTTTTTGGCTACCGTTTGGCTACTTTTCAAGAGCTGTTTCTGAAGTCGTAATCCTATTTTAACTTGTCGAGAGCCTTAAACAATGGAGGTTTTTATGATTGGAGTAGTTCAACTTATACGTGGCCTTGTGATGGCAGCTCTTCTTATGGGCGCTGCTGGCACTTTGGTTGAAGCCACTGGTATTGTAGGCCGTGAAGCTGCCAAAGCCCATCAACGCGGTGGCATTAAGTTTAAGTGGCTGAACCAGCAACTTGTTGGCGGTGGCAAATGAGTGAGGAGCGAGATTTCGAAAAGCTCAGGCACCGGGCTTAAAAATTGAGATGCATTGGATACTTTTTTGAAACTCAAGGTCCTATAGACGGCTGTCCGTTAGACTTTGAAGAAGTTCAATATGGTATTGCGCTGATTCTAAATGAAATTACGGCTGAGATGATAGCAATTGCCGAGAATATGGGAAAGACAAACGAGTAAACTTCAAGGCTGGTTTGATAATTATCAAGCCAGTCTTCTTTAAATGAGTCCCTCTTTTTAAAAATTTAAACTTTAAAAGGAGTTTGAAATTGTACGAGAAAAAACGAATTAATGCCCTTTATTGCCGAGTCTCTACAGACGGACAACAAACGGGTCTTGAGTCTCAAATTCGCGCCCTAAAAGATTGGTGCGTAAGAAATCAAATTTCAGAATACGAATTATTTGCCGATGAAGGCATTTCAGGTGCTAAAGAAAGCCGTCCATCTTTAAATCGGCTCATGGAAATGGTGGAACGAAATGAAGTAGAACAAGTCATCGTCTTTTCATTTTCTCGTTTTGCCAGATCGACGAGTCATCTTCTAAAAGGACTTAAAACTTTCAAAGAAAAGAACACACGATTTATTTCGATCACAGAATCCATTGATACAAACTCACCTCTCGGCGTAGCTCTTTACACCATTTTAGGAGCGCTCGCGCAGCTAGAAAGGGAAATGATTATCGAGCGCGTTCGAGCAGGGATGGCTAACGCCAAGGCAAAAGAAGATATGCACGACTGGTCCTAAGTTGACGAGGGCTGGTTACCTCGCAAATATATTTTAACCGACCAAGGTAAAAATATTAAAAAGGAGCAGTCGTACATGGGAATGAATTTAATTTATGTTGGCATTGATGTCGATACAAAAAACTATCACGGATGTGCATTGAACAATCAGACCGGCGAAATGACAAACTTTAAAGTTGATGCCACTTCAGCGGCATTGATTAAAGAGCTTCGAAAAATGAAGAAGAAAGGTTTTGCTGTTCGGGCATGCTACGAAGCTGGATTTTTAGGTTTTTCTTTGCAAAGAGATTTGGAAGCGAATGGATTTAACTGTGAAGTGATAGCCCCTTCTAATATTCCAAGAAGACCTGGGAGAAACGTAAAAACAGATCGAATTGATGCCGAACGATTAGCTGAGTTTTATTCCAATGGCCAACTAACATTTGTTCATAGACCCGATGCCGATGTAGAAGCAGAAAGAAGTTTGCTAAGAACAAGAATGTATCTTCAAAATCAACTCTCAAGTGTGAAGAGACTAATAGCTGCGATTTGCAGAAAGCAAGGTTGGGATTACGCTAGGGAAACTGCATTTAAAAAGAATTGGACCAGGGAACATTTGATTTGGGTTGAAGGAAAGGCCGGAAGTTGTTCAATCGCCGCCGTTCGAGCAAATTTATTGTTTTTAATGGAGCAGTATAAATCGAGCCAGAAAATTATTGATTCTTATACCGAGGAAATTGAACGATTATCAAATAGTGAAAAATATCAAAAACAAGTCAGAGCTTTAGCTTGTTATCGTGGACTAGATATTATCCAATCAATGACTTTGATTACTGAGATTGAAAATATAAAACGATTTTCTCATCCAAGATCCCTGATGAGTTATGCGGGGCTTGATATCGCCGAATATTCTTCCGGGGGAAAGTCGAATCGATTTGGTGTTACAAAACAAGGAAACAAATTTATTCGAACGGCTTTAGTGGAAGCAAGCCAATACAACATGAGGTTACCTAGAGAAACAAAACATCTTAGAGCGAGGCGTTTGGAATTAAAATCGACAACAAAAGAAATTGAAATAGCTGATAGGTGCATGCAAAGGCTTTACAAAAAGACCAATCGCCTTATTAGACGAGGCAAGCATGTAAACACAATTAAAGTTGCTTGTGCAAGAGAACTTGCGGGCTTTATTTGGGAGTCTTTAAAATTATGATTTTATTTGGACGGAGTGTTTTAGTGAATGACATTGGCAGCCCACGGTAGCGTTTCCGTAGTGATTTAACAATCAAAGCAACTGTGCGAAAGGGAGTGGAAAGGCCTATTCGGATCAATCTTAATGCGTTATCCAGCACGCGAATACGAGGATGATAAGTTCCTGAAGAAACCCAACACTCCGTCCGATCTTTTTTGAAAAATAGGAAAATGAATGAGAAATAAATAATTGATTTAATTTGACAGACCAGTCGTGCATACGAGGAAAACGAATTGGTAGAGTAAAAAAACGTAACTCAGTTCTGATTCGCTCCCTCCTTGAAGCGAAGCTTTCGTATCGGGAGATTGCCAGGATCGCAAAATGTTCACATGGTTCAGTTCACGCTGAATTGGTGGCTTACAAGAAAGAAAAAGACGCTGCTGAAAAATCAAAACTGGCTGAATTTCAGGATTCTCTAAAATCAGAATCACAGAATCAGCCCATTGATGAACTTCAAAAAATGAATTTGCCTGAAGAGACTGTACGCAAAGTTGAACAGCAACTGGAATCCGCAGCAAAAGAGAAGGTTGCCGACATTCAGGGACAGTATTACGAAACTTACGATTAATTTACGCTGAACAAATAGATAGCCTTTAAAGGGTTATCGACATGAATTTTAAAACTAAAGCGGCTCTGCCAATGAAGGTAGAGCCACTTTTCATTTTTAAGCTTCAAATGGAAGTGATAATATTCATCATTAGGCTTGCCTAATAACGGAATCTGCAAATCCTATCTTATTTAGTTCAGCTACTCTTCGATGTAAACAGAGTAGCGTTCTACCTTGCCATAACCATTTGCGAAAGCGATAAAAAGTTTGCCTTTTATTTTTCGAATTACGTAATCAGACTGTGCGTTCTGCGTGGAAACTGCAGCAATCTCCTTATTTTTCTCGATATCAAAAATAGAGAATTGATTATAAGTGGCGCAGAGCATGACTGGCGCGTCCCTTGAGATTTGTGTGCCAAATCCTTCCTCACTACAGCTATTGGGAATTGTAAGAAAGCTTTGCTTACCACTATTGAGATCAAACTTCGTAAGAAAAGCCCTAGATTCGTTTTGCGCACATCCGGCGCGTCCACAGATTCCAATTATAGACTTAGAATCGGCATAATATGAGTCAAGGTCATCAAGCTCACGCCACTTTGTGTATTGAAAACTTGGAAACTCGAATTTTGGAATTTTAGAAATCAAAGTCGTTCGATCTTGCTTTTTTTGCAAAAGCGAGTTGAAGGAAAGCATTTTTCCATCACCAAGTATGCGAAGGCTGCCTTTACCCAAGCTTCGAATACATCCACTTTTAATGCCCGATACTAATAATTCCTGTCTTTTCCCCTTACTATCAAACGCCGCAAGCGGGGATCCACTACATTGGCTTCGCGTCGAATAGAGAACTTTTGTATCATTGTCCAGAGCCCAGTCTTGATTAGAGTAGTCACTGTTATAGTATCGATCTATCTCCATCGTGCTTCCATCCGTAAGATCTAGGCGGAGCATTCGGATCCAACCATGATCGCCACTGATCGATACAAATAACCCGTCACCTTCTGCATTGAAAGTCATCGCCTCAAATTGATAACGGCTTGGCCCCTGTAAGAGAGGAAAACTTCTTTCCAATTTTCCTTCGTGGTTAAAAACAAAAATGAGATCCCCATAACAATTTGGTACGGCAAAACGAGTACCTTGTTCACTTATCGCAAGTAAATATAAACCTCCGAAACAATTTTCGGATTGTACCGGGATCAAATCCAAACGACGAAAAGTAGTTGCAAATGATAGACTTGCAAATACTGAGATCAAGAGCATTAAAGATGCTAAAGAGCGAATTCTAAACATTGGAGGCCCCTAGTTAAAATGGTAGGCACAGAAGTATCTTTCAAGAATATTACTGTCAATAAACCAAATCAAATCGATGAGACGAGCCATCAACTTCGAACTGGCTTTAAAGCGAATAAAACGCTTTGGACGTAAAAGACCTCTCAAATGACTGTGACTGGGAGACCGTGTGCGTAGCGATAGCAAATTATGCCTTAAAAGGGCCTGGGGGATACTTTTTGACCAGAGAAGTAACGAAGCT
>LNEB01000006.1 GCA_001464795.1 Bdellovibrionales bacterium Ga0074139 | reverse complement strand
CCGTTTCTTCATGGTCTGCTCCTTTATCCGGCTTTAAACCGGGGTTATGGCGCACCATGACTCAGGATGCAAGACTTACAGTTTTAGGGGCCAACCGCCTTTGAAATGACTTGGTCATTTTGTAGCATTTGAATACCTCGCTCTATAAGATGTTATGTAAAAATAGATTTTGCACACTCAATGCCACCGATCACTTGAAACTGATTGCATTACATCCCAAGAAGCCTAGAAATTAAGTTCTGATTTTCCACATTCATTGAAAATATCACTCACTATTGAAAGGTTCAGATATTGCTTTTCATTAACAGTAATAAGTCAAATAGTGTTCATGTGAAAACCATTAGCTTAGAGAAAAAAATAGGTACCTTTAACGAACATTAATTCAACAAAAGGAGGACTATGAAACACTCTGATGAAATATTGCAAACAAGATGGCCTGAAATAAAAAATGAAATGCAAAAAATGTGGTCACAATTAACACCAGAGGAATTAGAATATACAAAATTTAATTTTCAAGAACTTGCTATTATTGTAGCTAAAAAATATGGTGAAAACGAATATCAATTTAGAAGTAGCTTTGATGATATTCTAAAAGATGTTGCAAATCGAAAAATCACATAAAACTGGTTTGTCGATTTGCATCTGGATCTCCAATATTGACATGATTCAACTTCTTATAAAGAGTTTTTCGGTCAATTCCCAATTCCCGGGCTGTTTTGTCTTTTGCTCCGCTATTAAAATGCACTGCGAATTCAATGTATTTTTCCATAGCTTCACTTAAAAGGGGAAGATTTCCATTAAATTTTAAATTGAACTGATTCCCAGATTCTTCGCTAAAGGACTCTTCAACTTGATCAAATTTAGAGAAAAAATCAGCCTTATTAATTAGATCACCATCCGCCATCACAACAGCTCTTTCGATGGCATTTTGTAATTCTCTAACATTGCCTTTCCAAACATGATTTTCCATGTACTGGATGGCATCTTTAGAAAAAATTTTAACTTTAGAATCATTTTCTTTTAGAAAATGTGCTAGAAAATGCAAGGCTAAAGGCAAAATATCCTCTGTACGATTTTTCAATGAAGGTATGCAAATAGGTATAACATTAAGTCTATAATACAAATCTTCTCGGAAGCGACCTTCCGCAATTTCTTTAATTAGGTTTTTATGAGTGGCAGAAATAATTCTAACTTGAATGGGTTTGTATTGAGTATCACCTACTCGGCGAATTTTTCGCTCTTGAATCACTCGTAAAAGCTTAACTTGTAAACCCATGCTTAAATCACCGATTTCATCCAAAAACAAACTTCCACCTTCTGCTTCTTCAAAAAGTCCAACTTTATTCGATATGGCACCTGTAAACGAACCTTTAACGTGCCCAAACAATTCAGATTCTAATAAAGTTTCAGTGATGGCTGTGCAGTTAATCGCAATAAAAGGGCCTTTAGAATTTTGGCTTTGATCATGAATATATTTTGCAAAAATTTCTTTCCCAGTTCCACTTTCACCGTAAAGAAAAATATTGGCTTCACTTCCTGCCACTCGTTTCGAGTCTTTAATAGCAGCAAGAATCATTTCGCTCTGACCAATAATCGGACAATTGATACCTTTGCTAGGATCCATATTTTTTGATTTTACTTGACCTTTCAGCTCAACAAAAAGTGTTAAAAAATTAAAAATAGACTGAATTTCATACTCACCGGACGAGTCATCATCGGGCCAGGGAATCATAGGCAGATTAGTATTCAAATTTTTAAATGGGTTCGTGTGCTGTAATGATGATGAGGAGTCATATATAAGTAAGTCCCAATTGAATTTTTGAATGGCTTCTGATTTTTCAGCAATTTCGTCTAAAGAATAGAAGGAACATTCAAACTTTTGATTACTATCATTCTTTTTTACAAGATTTTGAACAGTCTGAGAAATATTTAAAAATGCAATGTTAGGACGACTTGCAATTTGCTGATTCACGTTGGATCCTTTTTATTTTGTTTCAAATGATAGATAACATGAATCTTAGTCATAAACTATATTAAATTAACTTTTGTTAATAGTTCATTCAAGTCACTCACAAGTGACGTTAATTGTATTTATTAGCTTTTCTGAAAACCCCGGATAAATCCACCTACGAAATCAACTATTAAATAGGTACGAAAATCTGCCATATTGGAAATTTTAGGTTTAGTTCTATCCTGACTGAACATCAAAACAGTCGAGATTGATGAAATTGAAAGAAACAGAAAAACAAAAATTGAAATCAGTGCACCGTACTCAACTGTGAAAAGAAAATCTTTTAAAGAGTGAAGCATTAGAATTGTGGAGTAAACAAAAAGAAACACAAAGAAAAATTTTAAATACGTCAACTTCATAATGTTCCTTTTTTGTAAAATGCAAAGAAATACCCGTGGATCCTTTGGGAATCCACGGGATCACTTTATGATCGTTGACTTCTTCCACGAGAAAATAGACTGCCTAATGCTATTCCTGTGGCTGCTGCCATTGCCATACTTTGCAGGGGATGTTTTTCAACGTAAGTGCGAGTTGTAGCTACATAATCTGTTGCCACTGCTTTAGCACGGCCTACTTGCATTCCCAATTCACTACCAAAATCTTGCACTGACGCCGACAAGTCTGATGACGGCGAAAAGCTAGAAGTTTGGTTTGAAGGTTTATAACTTGAACCGTTGTATTTCGTTTCTGTATCTTTACTGAATGTAGACATCTTTGTACTTCCTTTGTTTTGTTGTTGTTGTATTCTATTAAATAAAATAATTAACTATCCAGCCGGGAGCTCACATCATGTTCACCATCCATACTTTTCACAATTTCTGCAAATTTTTGATCGAATTGATAAGCATCTACACCGTGCTTTTGCTGAACCAAGCTTGATATAGCACTGACATCACCATTCGTTCTTTCGATATCATCAAAACTAAGTTTACCCCAAGTTTTTTGGACTTCTCCTCTGATATCATTCCAATGAGCTTTAACAACTTCTGCTTGATTCATCATGAAACCTCCCGGTTTATATATTTATGAACATTGCTGGTGCACAAGATGTTGCAAAAGACTTTCCAGCCTCAGATCAAAGCTGTAGTTGGAAGACACTGAATTTTGAGATTAATGTGGGTATTAAATTCTATTAAGGTTCAATTGATGGACTGTTCTCTACTTAACAGACTCACTGGTTTGAGTTGATTTTTGATCTCGCCTGGTCGATTTGTAGTCGATCCTGTTAACGAAATTTCTGTAAGCACAGACACGCTCTTTATGTTGTGATTTTTCGTAATCAATAAAGTTTAGTGTATTATTACCCATTTTAAGAGTGGCATTTTGACACTCCTTTTTTATTCTATCAGGAATTGTAGTCAATGCCAGAGCCTGTATACAAAAGTGATCCTTTAAACTTCTATCGATATTTTCAGCCAGCCCGTCACTGAACTTATTTCCTCGGATGTCACTTTTATTTAACATTTGTAGTGCTGGATCCATGTAAGACTGAAAGAACTTACCGAAAGAATCGATCTGTGAGGCACTCAGTGCAATCGCAGTCTTTGTGTCCACTTCTTTGAGGTAGGGATTTTTCATATCGTAAACTGACTCCAAGAATTCTTTATTTTGTAAAAAAACAAGATCGTTAATGTCCTGCGGTGCCTTAGCAAGACGAGATAACTTTTGTGTTTGGAAACTTCCCACTGAGGATGCGATGTTTGCAATTCTGTCTTTAAAACCACGGCCGGGCTCTAATAATTTGTTGACCTTAGTTAGAAGGTCGTTGACCTTCTCTTTTGACATCTCAGCTCCACCACTATCAAGTGCTGTACCTAAATTGACAATTTCGTTCACTTCTTTTTTGAGTGCTGAAATATTGAGAATGGGGTCCCGGGATTTTAGAAAATCTTCTGGAATGGAATCAAAAAATGTTTGGATATTTTCAAAGTTCTTTAAAGTGCTTGGCTTTCCAACATCCTCCTGAAGAAAGGCCATCATGAAATTTCCAAGCTGTTCATCTTGTGGCTTTACTGTCGCTCTTTGAAGAACCTGGGTTTTATATTGTGCTACCCTGGCTTTGATGCGATCAAAAGCCGTTCGGCTTTTCATTCGGTCTTTGACCTTTTGAGCTTGCGGCAATGATGGATCAACAGAACCATTGAAGGCTTTTAGCAAGACATCCCTGGCCGCTTCTTCACTTGTTTTTGATCCTGCCATTCCACCCAAACCCTCAACGTCAAATTTTTGCCGGAGCTGTGCTGAGGAGCTGATGGTCTGGATTGTCTCTGCTAATAAGGCATCATATTCTCTGTTATCAAAAACAAGATTAAGACCTTGTCGATCCCGCTCGGCTTGTGAAAACATCGCATTCAATTCAGGTAATTTTTTGGGTCCATTATCAGAGCAGTTATCACAATCGAAGAATGGATCCACTTTCTTACCATACAAAGCTGTTGCATAGGCTTTACCAAGATCCTTGATTTGTGTGTACTGACTTTCTTTTTGGATATCAGAAAATGTCGAGGAATCGCTTTGTTTCGCTTTTTCCGAGGCACTATTTATCCCAGCTTCAAAAGTCGAAGTAATTGACAAAAAGTCAGCGTTGATTTTCATTGCCATAGTTTGATCAGAATTATTTTCAGTTTTTCCACCTAGCCACGAGGTCACTTCTGAAACTGCGTCAGTGGCTGATTTTCCACTCTCCATGACTTTTAAAAGTTGCTTCATTTCTGGAGAGCACTCTTTGTCTTTGCAGGGCTTTTCTTTTAATTGTTGAAGCAATCCATCCTGGCGAATGAGTTTACAGTGCTGTGTCGCTAAGTTCTCCATCGTACAAGAGAGGCCCGCTGATAGTAAGGTTTGCTGACTGGATTCAAAGCTTTGATTGGTGTTCGTCGATTGGCTATCGGATATATCAAAAATATTTTGTAGCACTCTTCCAGCAAGTGTAATGCCGATGCCAGCGGGTGTTTGCGCAAAAAAACCAGCGATTCCGACAAGTCCAGTCAGGACTTGTCTTCTAAGTACAGGATTTTTTTGAAAACACTGGCTGTTTTTTCTAAGTGTTGAGGATAATTCCTGCGAGAGAACGTCTAACTGCCTGACTCCATCCAAATACTTTTGGCGATTGGCTTTTCCGGCTTGAATATTGGAATCAGCTCGGTACTTGATCAGTTCCACTCGGGCATTTGCGATCATCGATTGCAGAGTGGCCTCATCGGGATACAACGCACGGTCGGGATGATCGGCTGACATTCTTTTTATCAAAGCTAAATCATTAAGTGCCTCTGTGATAATTGACTCTTGGCGCCGCACGTCTTCAGTCGCGCCATGATTCTCGATTTGGCGAAGAATGCTATCAATCTCTGGCAGCTTTCCAACACCTGCCAAATCAGCCTGACAATCCTTTTGCTGTTCTGCGATTTTTTCGATTGTGGATTTCAAACTCGTAAGTGAACTTTTTACTCCTTGAACGGCAGAGCCATTGGTACTTTCACAACGAAATGATTCTAATAAAGTCTGCCCTGCTGTTGCACTGAGCTCTGCTTGAGTTGGAATTGCCAATTGAAAAATTAATAAGAAGACAAAAAAGATGGCAGCTCTCATAAGCTTGTCACCATTTTATTTTTTTTCTTAAGAAGACCAAGTTTTGAGATATCAAACTTGTTCGTTTCTTTTTTTGGAATAACAAGATGACCACCCAAAGTTGAATACACATGAAACTCTTGAGGAGTCTCATAGTAAAAAAGAGCTCTATCCTTCCATTTCTTTATTTGAATGGACTTTGCAGGAACACCGTTTTCCTGTGCTCGTAATTTCACGCTGTTAATGGATTGAGGTGCATACTCTTTTGCAATAATTAGATTTTTGCCTAGCCGTGAAGTCAGAACTCCAGTTTGAAATTGTGAAGATTGGCTGACCGCAAAGTTTTCATATTTCCCAAGTTGGATCTCATACGTTGAGAGGAGTTTAGCTGATTTTGCTTCTGCAGTGAAAGTGGTGAAAAACAATGTGAAGCAAACGAATTGGATCAACCAGTTTTTCATTCACCTCTCCTCAAAATATTTTGTTAGTTATTTTCTAATTTATGTATCGGTATTAATGAAGAATAATTAAACCAATACTATTAGACTCAATTTAAATGTTGGTAAATAAGACCTAGGTCTTGAATGAAATTTGGTGCGGCCGGAGAGATTCGAACTCCCGACTCCTTGGTTCGAAGCCAAGTACTCTATCCAGCTGAGCTACGGCCGCACATGAAGATTTTGAATTAGAATATATAAATCACTGAGCGAGTAATCAGAGCAAGAAAAAAATCATTTGATAATGATTCTGTTACTGATCTCGTTGGGATTATGGAAATCAGCAGGTAATTTTGCCTGTAAGATTTGCCCACACTTTAGGATGGCCCCTTCTAGACCAGTGAAATACTCACCCTTTCTAAAACCCTGGCTAATGATCTGTACGACTTCATCCCAAGTTTTTTGCTCATAGTGCTGGTTGATCCCCTGATCAGCCAATACGACCGCTCTGTGCTCCATTAAAGAGATGAAAATCAAGATCCCTGTCTTATGTTGAGTGCTTTTTGTTTGGCCTTGAAGAAATTCGAGTTGAGCCTGCCTTAAAACCTGAGCCTGTTCATCCTGGTTAGGAGTGAGCACACGTTGGACCCAATGATAGCGAGCCAAAAACTGCGAGAGGCCAAGGCCAATAAAAAACAAAATCAAATAGGACCAGGTCGGAAGCAAGGACCAGGACCAAGCCATCCAAGTTCGTTCGATGACAAACACGAGGGTCATAAAAAACCCTAAAATCACCCAAGGCACATGCCCCACTGCGGAAGAGCTTTGCACAATGACGGTGACGATCTCTCCGGATGTTTTAGACTCAGCGGTTGTCACGGCCTGAGAAAGTTGATGAATTTCAGCTTCAGAAAATAATTGTTTTTTTACCATGAGCTTGACGAGCCTCCACCACTAAATCCACCGCCGCCACCTGACCAGCCGCCGCCGCCACCGCCAAAACCGCCGCCGCCCATGCCACGGCCCAATCCGTAACCAATCAGGCCACCCATAAGACCACTTCGGCCCCCACGGCCTCCACCACCGAATCGACTGATGATAAAAACGATGATCCAAAATAAAATTACCAACCAAGGCGGTAAAGCGAGCTTCTGCGATTTTTTCGGAGTTAAATTTTGCAGCTCCACCAATCCTTCATTTTTCAGAAGTGAAATGATAGCAAGCGTACCTCGGTAGACACCCTCTGCCATTTGTCCTTGCCTAAATAGTGGGACCACGATTTCTTCATTGATCCGCTTAGCATAAAGATCAGGAATAACGCCCTCTAAACCTTGGCCCACTTCAATGCGGATTTTTTTTTCAACAGGAGCAATTAAAAATAAAAGACCATCATCTTTTTCGGCATTGCCAATCTTCCATTGATCAACGATGTCGATGGAGGCTTTTTCGATGGGAAGATCTTGTAACGACTGAGTGATAAAGACCTGAATCTGTGGGCCGCCACTTTCTTTAATTTGTAGCAAAGCTTGATTCATGTTTTGTTTTTGCATTTCACTTAAAACGTTCATTTCATCAATGACAGGTCCTGAAAGCCAAGGAGTTTGAAACTTCTTGGCCTGAGCTTGGACTGAAATAAATAAAAAAACAAAACTAAGAAAAAAAAGTTTCATTAAAACTTAACTTCAGGTGGAGCTTGTACTTTTTCTTTCTCAGCTTCGGAAACATCCCATTGAGGCATTTTTTCATGCTTATAAATCAATGAGTTTGTGAAACTAGTGGGTGGAACAAGAATCAGATTATTAAATTGCTCGATGGTTTCAATGTAGCGCTGTCTTGCAATAGTAATTCTATTTTCAGTGCCTTCCAACTGAGCTTGTAAATCCCGAAATCCTTGGTCCGCTTTTAAGTTAGGGTAATTTTCAGTGACCATAAGCAAGCGACCTAACGCTTGTGAAAGCTGACCTTGAGCGTTGGCAAAAGCTTGAATCTGCTGTGGTGTGGCCTTTGACGGATCCAGATTCATTTGTGTGGCAGAGGCACGGGCTTCCGTCACTTGGGTTAAAGTTTGCTGTTCCATCTTGGCATAGCCTTGAACCGTGCTGACAAGATTGGGAATTAAATCAGAGCGTCTTTTGTACTGATTGGTAATTTCGGCGAGTGCCGATTCTGTTTTATTTTTTGCTTGAGGAATACTTTGAATTCCACAGCCCGATAAAAAAATCGCAGATAAGAGTCCAAGTAATACTGACTTCATTTTGATCCTCCAAATGAAAGTTGGCTTATTCTACTCGCTTTAGGGAGTTTGACAAGTTCTGGTGAATAAATGGATGATAAGCGAAGTGATAATACCCAAGCTTAACATGCCCCATCAAATCCAAGGCCCGTTCTTATTTTTAGATAAAATCTCTGGGCAGAATACCCATGCCCCAGATCCTGGTAAGCCAGGCTTAGTGGAAATGCTAAAGCTGGATTCCCAACTGAATGTTTTCACCGTCAGTCGACTGGATAAAGGGACATCAGGAGCCCTTGTTTTTGCCTTGGATCCGGTCACAGCTAAAGAGCTTTCAGAACTTTTTGAAGCCCATCAAGTTAAGAAAACCTACTTGTTTCTATCTCACCAATTGCATAAACAAAAATCCTTCGAAAAAGAATCTTTCATTGCCAAAGAAGGTGCTATTCCCACAAGTGATCTAAAAAATCCCAACCCCAATGCGAAAACATTATTTGAGTACGTCAAGCCCGTTGGAAAGTTTCATCTCTATCAAGCCACCCCACTTTCAGGTAAGCCCCATCAAATTCGCATGCATGCCGAAGATTCTGGTGTCCCTGTTTTAGGCGATCCTATCCACGGAGGGCAAAATTATTATAGAATTTGTCTGCATGCTTTAAGCTTAGAATTCGTACACAAGAATATTAATTACAAGTTCACGGCCAAAAATCCTGTCTGGTTAGCTGATTTGAGCGAACAGGAGCTTCGAGTTTTTGAATGTCTTGCTAAAAGGCAGGCATTAATTCACGACACATCGGCAGAAAATAAAACTTTGCGCTGGATCCATAATGAAATCGATGATTTTAGAATGGATCAATTTGGCTCTCATTTGTGGATTTACTGGTACAAAGCCACGCCACCTGATGAACAGGATTTTAAAATATTTGAGTTACTTAAAAGAACCCTAGGCAAAGAGGTTTGGATTCGGCAAATGCTGAATCGGGGGTCCAAGGCAGATCAATCGCTGTTGTGGTCCGTGGGCCAACCGGAAAAAACTTGGATTTGTACCGAGAGCGAAATTCAATATGAAATGCGTGCTGAACAAGGTCTGTCTCCAGGTTTATTTTTGGACCAAATGCAAAACCGTTTGTGGGTGCAGAATCATTCAGTTGGAAAATCAGTTTTGAATTTGTTTTGTTACACCGGTGGCTTCAGCCTGGCCGCCTCAAAAGGGGGGGCAGCCTCCACTTGTTCGGTGGATGCTGGCTCGCAGTACATCAAATGGACTCAAACCAACTTTTTACTGAATGGAATTGACCCCAAAAATGGCAAACATGAATTTTGGGAGGCGGATTGTCTTTTTTTCTTAAAATCCTGCATCAAAAGAGGGCGAAAGTTTGATCTGATCGTTTGTGACCCTCCTAGTGTAGGAAGATCCAAAGAGGGAACTTTTCAGATTCACAAAAACCTTCCCGAGCTTTTGGAACTTTGCCTGAAATGCTTAAACCCCGGTGGTGAAATTTTGTTGTCAACCAATTACGAGGGTTGGACTCTACAGGATTTACAAAAACAAGTGTTTATCCACAGAAACTTTTTTGAGGTCAAAGTTCTACCCACTCCGCACCCTCGAAGAGACTTTGAACTTCCCGATGAACCTCCATTGATGAAATCCTTGATCGTCAGCCTGGGCTCGGCTAAGAAGAAGACATGAAAAAAACAAGAAAAGCAGAACTTGCCAGTTTTAAATTAGGTCAAGCCCACACAGACTATAAAACTCACTATGCCCCTGAAGTGCTTGAAGCTTTTGATAATAAAAATCCAAAAAGCTTTTCTTGGACTACGTTTATTTGCACAGAATTCACTTCCCTTTGTCCAAAAACTCAACAACCGGATTTTGCTAAGATTTTTATCAACTACATTGCTGCTGATAAAATGGTGGAAAGTAAGTCTTTAAAACTTTATCTCTTTTCCTTTCGCAATCACGGTGATTTTCATGAAGATTGTGTGCAAAAAATTTGTAATGATCTTTTCAAACTCATGAAGCCCCATTACATCGAAGTGATTGGCGAATTCACACCACGCGGTGGAATTGCTATTTTCCCCTTTGCCTCTTTGTCTTCATCAAAAGATGAATTTAAAAATTTAAAATCCGTTCGAATGATGAATTATGCACCAGGTAAGTATTCAACTAAATTAGATAGGCTTTATTAAGCCTGACTTCCAACGGATAAATGCCGCTTTAATATATCATACGACGAGTCTTGAGTTCTAATAGCATAATGAGCTTTTAAAATTTCAATTTGTTCAGCAGACACATCTTGATTGTGACCTAGTTTTTTAAAACGATCTTGATAAATATGATACAGCCCTAAAGCCCCTGCCACTGATATATTATAGCTTTGCACAAATCCAGACATGGGTAAAATAATTCGCTCGTCGCTTAGTGATTTCATTTCTTCCGAGATGCCTTCTTTTTCATTTCCTAAAACAAAAGCCGTGGGAGTTGTGAAATCCACTTCGTGGATGGGCTTTGAGGCCTCAAGCGAAGTGACAACAATTCTATGACCTCTTTTTTTAAGCTCTGTGATACACTGTTTTGTGGTTTTCCATTTTTCCACTTCCGTCCACTTGTCAGCGCCTTGAGTGACACGGTTGGCTTCTTTGAATTTACCTTGAGTTTCAATCACATGAAAATTAACAAACCCCAAAGCCTCAGCGGTTCTCATGACAGCACTGATGTTGCCACGGTCGTAGATTCCTTCAAGAACCACACAGTTTGAAAAATTTCTGAGAGCAGCCACTTGCTGAACTTTTTTTTGTCTGGATTCGGTTAACAGAGGCATGATCAATCGATTCACAATTTCATAGTGAGCACTTAAACCTGATTCCAAAGCAATGTGAGGGCTTAAAGGAAAAACACTCACTGCCTGATCAATTCTGGATTTTTTGAAAGATCACGGGTGATATTTTTTTGGTGAGCTTCCAACGTGCCGCCGCCAATTTCTAAAAGCTTAGAATCACGCCATAAGCGTTCGACAACGTATTCGCCGACATAACCATAACCGCCTAAAGCTTGAATGGCACGGTCTGCTACGTTTTTTGCCATGGTTGTAGTCACAAGTTTTACTCCATCGGAGTCCGCTCTTTGGCCCTCGTGATCCAATTTTAAAACTCGGGCCACATCATAAACATAAGCACGACAAGCTTTAAATTCTGCATAACTTTCAGAGATCATTTTTTGAATCTGTCCGAAGTGATTCAAAGATTTTCCAAAGGCCTCTCGCTCGGTGCAATACTTATTCATAATTTCAAGCGAACGTCTTGCAATTCCCAAAGACATGGCAGCTAAAGTCACTCGTTCAATTTCAAGGTTACGCATCATGTGCAATAGGGAATCACCTTCTTGACCCATCAGGTGAGTGACAGGAACTTCACAGTTTTCAAAAACAAGTTCCGCAGTATTGGATCCGCGCATTCCTAATTTGTCTTTAATTTTTTGGCCCACAGAAAAACCTTTAAAAGATTTTTCTACGATAAATGTGGAAATCAAAGGTCGCCCTTTGTTCTCTCCTGTTTTTGCATAAACAAGAATGAGATCACAAGGTGTGTTGTTATCATCGATAGTTCCGTTGGTGATCCACATCTTTCGACCATTTAGAATGTAGTGATCTCCTTTTTTAACAGCCGTGGTTTGCATTCCTAGCACGTCCGTTCCGACAGCGGGTTCACTCATGGCCATAGAGCCTATGAGTTCACCACTACAAAGACCGGGGAGATATTTTTTCTTTTGCTCATTGGAACCGTTAACCGCTAAATTATTCACGATCAACATCGAGTGAGCCAAATACGCTAAACAAAATCCAGGATCACTGGCCGATAATTCTTCATGAACGATGACAGCAGCTGTTGCATCAAGTCCGGCGCCACCAAATTCTTCGGGCACTGTGATGCCTAAAATTCCAAGCTCGGCTGCTTTTTTAAACAGCGATAAATTAAATTTTTCTTCTCGGTCCGATTGATGCGCTTGAGGCTCAACTTCTGTTTTGACAAAGGATTGCAAAGTTTCACGAAGCATGGCATGTTCAGGAGTGGGATTGATGAGGCTTAATTCTTTGTAATTTTGCATATTTATCTCCTTCGTTAGACCCTTAGGTTTGATCAAGACTTGAACAAAAACTCAAGAAGAAAATGACACTCTATGAAAGCTAGTCTCCTCACTGTTGGTACGGAAATTACATCAGGGCAAATATTAAACGAAAACGCTCGCGTTTTGTCCCAATATCTTCAAAAGCTTGGTATCGATGTTTTGATGCACTTATCTGTCCCTGATGACAGAGCCCTAATTCTAGAAGCCCTGAAAAGCTGCGCAGATCAATCAGATATAATGTTTGTCACCGGTGGCCTTGGGCCCACCTCTGACGATTTTACTAGGGATCTGATTAACTCCTGGGCTCGTCCTTCTGTGGAACTTCAGTTTCATCCTCCTTCTTGGGAAAAAGTTCAAAAGCGCCTTCAAGAGCGCGGCATGGTGGCTCATGAGTTCCAAAAACAACAATGCTATTATCCTAAAGACTCTGTTGTTCTCGATAACAGCCAGGGCACTGCCAATGGATTTTACTTACAGGCCCACAACAAACATCTTTGGGCACTTCCAGGCCCACCCAATGAAATTGAAGCTCTTTGGAGCCAACATGTTCTCGCACAAATTCAAAAGTTTCCTTTGGATCCTAAAATGACAAAGTCCTGGGATGTTATGGGAATCGGTGAAAACCAATTGTCTCATCTTGTCGAACCCGCATTAAAAGATTTTCCTGGTGAAATTGGCTACCGAGTTCATCAGCCCTATGTGGAATTTAAACTTATTTATTTTCAATCGCAGAAAAGCCAAGTTCAAAATTATGCGGAAAAAATAGAGGAAATTTTAAAGCCTTATACCGTCACCCGTGACGGCCAAGACATTAGTCTGCAGTTTTGCCAATTGCTACTTGGGGCTCCCCATATGACGATCATTGATGATGTCACCGACGGTCGCTGGTTAGTACAGTTAGCCCCCCATATGAAAACCGTTCTTTCTCGATGCCAGTTTACCTACACTAAAAATAAAAATTTTTCCCCTGAAGGATGGTACGCAAAACTTTTATCCACAGGCGATGATAAGTGTGAACTTGAAATTTCTAATACAGAAAAGACTTCCGCCTTTAAGCTGACGACACCTTTGAATTCACCGGCACTCAACGAGCGAAAAAAATTGTACTTTGCTGAAGTGGCCATGCTTAAAGTTGTAGAATCCTGGAATAAAACTAAAGTTTAATCAGCTGTTGCTGCGTGGATTCAATTAAATTCTGAATTCTATTCTGGGTGATTTCAGGATTTGAATAAAGCAGTCCGTGAAAGAAAATTTTCTCAAGTCCATCACAATATAACATCATAATGGACTTAATTTTATCAGGATTTGCATTTGTCGAAAGATAGGCCTTTGTCAGGCTTGATACTTGATCACAGTAGATATCTTGAGAGGAAATAAGTTCTTGTTTAAATTTAAGGTCACGAATAGCTCGGTCGCGAAAGAAATGGGCAAGATGGAAATAGGATGCGTTGTGCTTACGTTTGCTTTCATCTTTAGCAAGAGCAATTAAAAAATCCAGAAGATTTTGTGGCTGACCCACTTGAATACTGTTTTTAACAAAGGACTTAAAATAGATCAGACAGGACAAGCAAAGATCATCCAGGGTTTTGAAGTGATGAAACAAAGCCCCTTTACTGGATTCAGTTTTATTAATTAACTCACTGGCCGTTAAAGCGTCTGCTCCTTTTTCAGCAATAATTAAAAAGGTAGCAAAAATAAATTTTTCTTTCAAATTCGCTGGCTCTAATTTCTGATTGAAATAATAACCGACATTATCTAAATTTGATAACTTCTCTACCATGGATCTATTAACCCAGAAAATGACCTCAACAATCAAAGAAAATAATAGAAAGATCCAGGTTCTTAAAATAGTTTAACAATCCAGACACTCGATGGTTTGCAGAGGCTGTGATCCCTTAGATTGATCTCTATATATAGCCACAGACTTTAGTCTTTTTTTCCATGCTTGAATATAAATTTCGGCAATGTCTTGGGGTGTTGATTTTTCTGGTAAATTTACTGTTTTTGAAATGGCACCCGAAATAAAAGGTTGAGCTGCCACCATAATTTCTAAATGAGCTTGTGCAGAAAGTCGAAACTCGCCATTGGCTGTTTCAAAAATTTTCTCACAATTTTTTGGAATTAAATTTTTTAAACTTTTTTGTTTCAGCATTTTTTCCAATGTGGATTTTATATCCGTCTGTGACCAACCTAACTTCGTTAGTGCTTTTTCAATGGAATTATTAATCAGATTCAACTGACCACCACCTGATAAAAATTTAGTTTTAAAAAGCGAAAAATCAGGCTCAATTCCAAAAGTATCACAATCCATCATAAGCCCAATGGTTCCCGTTGGTGCAATGACTGTGGCCTGTGCATTTCGGTAGCCAAACTTTTTTCCCATTTGATAACATTTTTGCCATAGCTTTTTTTGTAGCTGATTCAGTTCCCCTAGTAAGTCAGACACGACCAATTGATCAGCTGCTTTTTTGTGCTGTAAAATCACTTTTAACATGGAACTTTTGTTTTTCTTAAATCCATGAAAGGCTCCTTTTTTTTCGGCCATTTCAGCAGATACCAAATAAGCTTGGGAAGTCATCAGTGAGGAAATAATTGAGGTCCACTGCCTGGCTTCATCCGAGTCATACCCTAACCCTAAGCGCATCATAGCAGATCCTAAATTAGCAAAGCCCAATCCCAGGGGGCGGTAGTCGTGGGAGTTTTGCGCAATTCTTTCTGTGGGATAGCTGGAATAATCCACCAAGATTTCTTGCGCCATAAATAACACTTTTACTGTGTGCAAAAAATCTTCTGTTTTAAAATTTCCATGATCGTCAAAATAGTGCACTAAATTAATTGAAGCTAAGTTGCAGGCTGAATCATCTAAAAATAAATACTCTGAGCATGGGTTACTGGCCCTGATAGGTGCCGTATTCGCACATGTGTGCCAACGATTGATAGTATCAGAAAATTGCACACCTGGATCCGCACAGGACCAGGCCGCACGCGATAACAAAGCCCAAATTTCTGAGGCTTTCATTGTTTTAATGGATTTTTTATCCAACGTGGATTTGAGGCTCCACTCCGAATCACTGATTAAAGCCTTCATATAGGCATCGGAAAAACGGACAGAGTTATTAGAATTTTGCCCAGAAACTGTTTTATAAGCTGGACCTTCAAAATCAGACGAGTATCCGGCTTGAATCAGTGCTTGAGCTTTTTTTTCTTCATCCCATTTCCACTTAATGAATTCTAATAATTCTGGATGAGTATCATCGAGTAAAACCATTTTGGCGGCTCGTCTGGTGGTACCACCGGATTTAATGGCACCAGCTCCTTTATCTAAAACTTCAAGAAATGAAATCAGTCCCGAGGAAGTTCCACCCACTTCGATGGAATCAAATTTAGACCTTAGTGAAGAAAAATTAGTCCCTGTGCCAGAGCCATATTTAAATAGTTTAGCTTCATTTTTTATAAGATCAAAAATTCCTTCTAAGGAATCATCCACACTTTGAATAAAACACGCTGAACACTGAGGCCTTGCAAATGCATTTTCAACGGATTTTATTTTTTTTGCTTTAAAATCAAAGGCCCAATGCTCACCTTTGGAATTTAATCCATAGGATTCAAAAAGCCCCACATTGAACCACACCGGTGAATTAAAGGCAGCTTTCTGATGAATCATGAGATGTCTTAATTCGAGGGCAAAATTTTTCGCCTCGATTGCCGATTTAAAATACTTTTGCTGTAAAGCTGTTTTTTCGATGGCTCCCAAAACCCGATTCAACAGTTGTTTAAAACTGGTTTCTTTTTTGGCCTTGGAACCCGGCCCTGTCTTACGAAAGTATTTAGTTTCAATAATTTGGGCTGCGGTTTCGCTCCAAAAGTCAGGAACTTCTGTAGAGCCCACTTTTTTCCAACGAACTTGTGAATCAGGGTTTTTACCACCCGTAAAATAAGTATTCATGAGGTCATTTCACAACTTTGACGCTTAGTGCGTCAAGGCTTTCCTATAAGCCTTTGATTTGACTTGTGAATTATCACTCTTCCTAAGCCACGTCATCTATGCTATATTGTTTCTCATGATACAAATATCTGAAAACGCAGCCAAAAAGATCAATAACTTAAAATCTGAAGAAGGTCAGCCCGATCAGGCTTTCCTACGTGTTGAAGTTAAAAAAGGTGGATGCTCTGGATTGTCGTATAAGATGAATTTTGATCAAGTCCCTAAAGAAGGTGATCAAGTTTTTGAAGCTCACGGACAAAAGCTTGTTGTGGATGGCGAAAGCTTTCTTTATTTAATCGGAATGACTTTAGATTATTCCGGTGGCCTGAATGGTAAGGGTTTTGTTTTCGATAATCCCAACGCCACAAAAGCCTGCGGTTGCGGCTCTAGCTTCAACGTTTAATTTCTATATCAAATGAAAATCTCCTATGAATCAATGTCTCTACCAAATGACAGAGACAGACTTGTTAACTTTCTAGCAAGTGAAGACTGGCCTTTTCACGTCAACTTAAGGTTATCAAAAGATAAAGTTCTAAAAATGATTGATGAAAAAACATTCGATGGTAGCAACCATGAATGCTTTTGGATTTTGAATGAAGATAATACCGAGATTGGCTTCATCCGACTTTTTGATCTTGATGATGTGGACGATGGATATCCCCTTTTTGATTTAAGAATTCGTGCAGCCAATCGAGGTCAAGGAATTGGAAAATCGACTGTTCAATGGCTAACAAAATATCTTTTTGAAAAACACCCGAAATTAGAAAAAATTGCTGGAACAACCAGGTCTGACAATATCGCCATGCGGAAAACATTCCTTGCTTGTGGCTTTGTTAAAGAGGGTCACTACCGAAAAGATTGGTCCTCTTCAAACGGCGAGTGCTTTGATACTGTTAAATATGCAATTCTTCGTGAAGACTGGGAAACAGGAGTTACGACTCCTGTGAATTGGAATGACGAGGGTTAACACTATTTCTTCGCTTTGTCATTATCACTTAACAACATCGTATCCAAAACAGCTTTTGATTCATATTGCTTCTGTGATTTAAATCCCCGAAGTTTTTTTGTGGGATTTTCTTTTCTTTGAATTTGCTCGGTCGTATCAATTGTCACAGGACCAAAGCACTTCACCTGACAAGATAATCTTCGTCCGTCGATGTAGTAACTGTTACCGATTAAGTTCAGTTCAGCTTTGCCGGGCTTATTGATATTGTGCTCACCCTCGATGACTTTAATACGGCATTCGGCGCAGCTTGGTACACCCTTACAAATGGAATGAATTTGAATGCCGTTCGCTTGCGCTAAGTGCATCACGCTTTTGTTGGGATTCACGTCCACTTCAATATTTTGCGGCATAAATTTGATTTTCATAAATAAACCTTATTTCACTTTCACACGAAGATAATGTTTTTTGCCGGCCTTCAACAAAAACGAATTTCCAGAAACCAAATCAATTTTTAATTTTTTATCTTGAACTTTTTGTCCATCAATTTGCACGCCCCCACCTTCAATAAGCCTTGAAGCCTCTGAATTGGAAGCACAAACTTGAGCTTTTACCAGTAAGTTCACTAGACCCATTTGCAGTTCAGAATCCATGGATAGCTCGGTCACCTCATCAGGCAAACCTTTTTGCGCAAAGATACGGTTGAATTCTTCTTCTGCAGCCTGTGCAGCACTTTGTGAGTGAAATCTTTGTACAATGAATTTTGCTAAATTCACTTTTACATCTCGAGGATGTTTTTTACCTGACTCAACATCACTTTTTAGTTGTGACAAATCCTGAGGTTTAATGTCTGTCAGCAGTTGATAAAATCTGTACATCAATTCATCAGACACTCGCATGGTTTTGCCAAACATATCCTTTGGCGTGTCCACCACTGAAATATAATTATCCATAGACTTGGACATTTTATGAACACCATCAAGACCTTCAAGCAAAGGCATGGTCAGCACCACTTGTGGTTCTTGCCCGTACTGAGATTGTAAATCACGGCCCACCAAAAGATTAAATAATTGATCGGTTCCACCCAATTCCACATCGGATTTTAAAGCCACCGAATCATAGCCCTGGGTTAATGGATATAGAAATTCATGAATGGCAATGGGAGTTCCTGATTTGTAGCGCTTGGTGAAGTCCTCACGCTCGAGCATTTGTGCCACTGTGTATCTGGAAGCTAACGCAATAAAATCAGCACTTGTAAAAGAAAGCAGCCATTTTGAGTTGTAAACAATTTCTGTTTTTTCAGGATCTAGAATTTTAAAAATTTGCTTGGCATAGGTTTTTGCATTTTCTTTAATTTCTTCTTCAGTCAGTAAAGGTCTTGTTGCGTTTCTTCCGGAAGGGTCCCCAATTCTGGCTGTGAAATCCCCAATTAAAAATTGCACGTGGTGACCTAGCTCTTGAAAGGTGCGCATTTTATTAAGCACAACCGTGTGCCCAAGATGCAAATCAGGTCTTGTGGGATCTGCACCGAATTTAATATTCAGTGGTTTTCCTTTTTTCAGCTTTTTTAGCAGATCTGATTTTGTAATCAAATCCACACAGCCAAACTGCAAGAGTTCGAGTTGCTCTTCAGCAGAAATCATCGAGCCATCTCCACAGCACGAGTTTCACGAAGCACAGTGACTTTCACTTGGCCCGCCTGAGGAAGCTCTCGCTCGATTTTTCTAACGATGTCACGAACTAGCATTGAAGATTGGTCATCAGTCACTCGGGATGATTCCACCATGACACGTACTTCTCGGCCCGCTTGCAGAGCGTAGGTTTTTAAAACTCCATCAAAGCTATTCCCGATGCTTTCAAGCTCATGAAGACGGTTCAGATAATTATCCATCTGTGGACGACGAGCCCCTGGTCTTGAGTTTGATAACAGATTCGCTGTTTGAACAATCCAAGCCAAAGTGCTTTGGGGTTTTTCTTCATCATGATGAGCGCGAATGGCATGGCAAACTTCATCCGTTTCGCCGTATTTTTTTGCTGTGTCAGCGCCCACAATAGCATGGGATCCTTCAATGGTGTGATCCACCGCTTTACCAATGTCATGCAAAAGTCCTGCACGTCTTGCTAACTTTGAA
The DNA here is from genome assembly GCA_001464795.1 of Bdellovibrionales bacterium Ga0074139. Lineage (GTDB taxonomy): Bacteria > Bdellovibrionota > Bdellovibrionia > Bdellovibrionales > Bdellovibrionaceae. The sequence continues at coordinate 2,479 of LNEB01000006.1, read as the reverse complement.
TTCATGCCCATCTCACCTGCAATAAGTCCTGCGATGTAGGCCACTTCCAAAGAATGATTCAGTAAATTTTGCGCGTGGCTGTTACGGTATTTTAAACTTCCCAATAGTCTGATCAATTCATGATGAAGACCCGTGATGCCAAGCTCTACGATGACTCGCTCGCCCTCTTCTTTGATGGACTTCATCAGCTCTGTTTTTTGCTTTTCTGCGACTTCTTCAATTCTTGCTGGGTGAACACGGCCATCTTCCATTAATTTTTCAATGGTGCGTTTTGCAAGTTCACGGCGAATGGGATCAAAACCTGAAATAACCACAGCTTCCGGGGTATCATCCACAATGAGATCCACACCGCAGTGAGCTTCTAAAGTTCGGATATTTCGACCTTCTCGGCCGATAATTTTTCCCTTCATCTCATCACTGGTTAAAGACATCACAGACACTGTGCGCTCAGAAGTGTATTCAGAGGCAAACCTTGAAAGAGCTGCTGAGATAATTTTTCGAGCGCGGTCTTTGGCTTCTTTTTGAGTTTCTTCTTCAATTTTTTGAAGTTTTCCTGATGCCATTTTTTTAGCATCTTCTTCAAGTGCCGAGATCAATTGGCGGCGGGCTTCTTCTTGGGTCAATTGCGCCACGTCTTCTAATTTTAATTTCAGTTCCTGCAAATGCTGATTGGCTTTTTGATCCAATTCTTTGATACGGTTTTCAGTGACTGTTATTTTTCCTTCTTTGTCTTTTAGTTGATTTAAAATTCTTTGATTTTCTTCGAGCTTCCTAGCTGATTCTTCATCCAGTTCTTTTAAGCGTCGCTCAAGCTGTTGCTCTTTTTGCTTCAACTGATTTTTTTGCTTTTGCACATCTTGTTCGACATTTTTACGAGCTTTCACTTCAAAGTCTTTGGCCTTCAGTTCAGAATCTTTTTTAACTCGAGCCGCTTCCGATTTCGCCCGAGAAATAATTTTATCAGCTTCATTTTTTGCTGATTTTTTTGTTGAATCATCCTGAATCTTTTTAAAAAAGAAAATACCGATAGCTCCAACGACTAATCCTAATACTGCAGCAATTGCGATTTCCATACTCTCACCTCTTTAACCAAATAATTTCATCGTTTGAGATCAAAACATCCATATTGATGTCATGATCTTCTACGGGAAGTTGTTCAAACACTTGATACGAATAACAAACACCAATTTTAAGCGCACTTGAACCAGCCAGTGCCTTATCAAAAAATCCATGGCCTCGGCCAATGCGCTGACCTTTTCGAGAGAAGGCAACCCCAGGAACTAAGAAACCTTGCAAACGTTGACTGGGAATAAAGGTTCCGTCCACAGGCTCTAGAAATCCTAAAGACGTTCGCTGCCACTTTTGGGATTTAGCAAACTGCATTTCATTATTTTTTAGAACAGGAAAGTACCAATCAATATGAGGTGGCAGCACTCCTTCCAGTGGAGGCTCATCAGATAATGCCTTGAAAGCTGCCCACTGACCCTTTTGAGTGTCGAGCACTTGCGAAAGATTTTTATAAAGCCCCATCAACGGAAATGCTGAGGGCCTGTGAGATTTAACGTACTCACGGACTTCTTCTTTCGAGTTTAATTGTAAAGCCTGGGACTGATCCATTTTTTAAAAATTTCCAAATTTTTCTACGACTGAAAGTTCTTACTTTAAGAACGACCAGTTGTTGATTTGGAATTTTCTAGATCATTAGAGATTTTAAGAATCTTTTCTTCGAGTGTCTCAAGTTCTGAGGACGCTTTTCTTTTTAAAAGAATTAGCTCTTCTGCCAAATGAAGGGCCGTTAAAACAGCCGCATTCTGATAAGAGGCATTTTTAGTGACAGTGAGAGCCTGGGACATTCGATGATTTAAAAATTCGACCAATTCTTTAACGAGAGCCTCATCGTGTGAGGTCTTGAGCTTATAGGGGACACCCGCAATCTGAAATTCATGGGTTCTTTTTTCGAGTGCTAATGATTCGCGCACGTGACCGGCCCCTTTTCAACTCTTACTAGAGAATTCCAATAGTTAACTAGGATTATTCTAACGAGTTGAAGGGAGATTGATCAATCAAAATATTGCGATTGGGGGCCTGCGCTTAAACTAATTGAAACAGCACCGGCAGCATCAGATAAAAATCGGTAGCGACCTGGAAAAACAGAGACGAAATCTCCACCCTTGATAAGACCGGACACCAACTGCCTTCTCAATAAAATTTGCCTTGTGTCACCTGCTTCAGAGACAAGCTTCTGAACGTATTGTCCCTTCTGCAAGGGCCTTTGCATATGATCACGACCACTGAATTGAAACAGTGATGACATATTGCGCCAGTTTTGAGAATTTCTGGCACGGGTCGCATTTTCACAGATCACTTTCGCATCTTCAACTTCAGGGTCTTCATACTGGGATCTGTTACAAACATCATAGTTAAGACGCACAGTGATATCAAGCATGCCGGGTTTAGTTAAATAAAGATCACCAAAGTT
>LNEB01000005.1 GCA_001464795.1 Bdellovibrionales bacterium Ga0074139 | reverse complement strand
GGAGATTGGACACACACTAATTTTTTGACCTTGTTTCTAAACTCAGGAAATTGCACTAAGCAATCGATCATATCCAATCCACCCTTACCATGGGCGATAATTTCTGTGGGCTCTGGTAGCAAACGAAGTGATTCTTTGAGCTGTAAAACCGCCTGCTCTCGAGTCAAATTTTGACTCCAGATCAGCCTGGATTTTGGGTGAGATAAAGACGCTCGGTATTTATCATTTTTAAAACCAAAGAAAGAATCCGATATAAATAAAGTCATGAAGACCCCCTATTCACCTAGGTTACAAGGTCTGGACCATAACCAATTCCAATCTATTTGATCTGAACTTGAGGGCTTGAACCGTTTACAGGGGGAGGCCTGCAATTTGTGATTTATTTCTTTCAATTTCAAGGCTTCTCGTTTAAATCTGTAAATCCAAAGTTAAGCTACTGATGAGTTTTGTAAGGTTTTGCACCGAACGGTCTCTTAGGCGGCTCCCAAATGCCATAAGGAGGCCAAAATGGGTAAGAAGTTATACGTAGGAAATTTATCATATGCAGTAAGCGACGAAAATCTCGCTGAAGTATTCGGTCAATGCGGAACTGTTGAATCAGCTCGCGTTGTAACTGATCGTGATTCTGGACGCAGCAAAGGTTTCGGTTTTGTTGAAATGTCTTCAGACAGCGAAGCAACTGAGGCAATCGAGAAGCTCAACGGTCAAGACCTTAGCGGTCGTAACATGAACGTTAGCGAAGCAAAGCCAATGGCTCCCCGTGAAGGCGGTGGCGGTCGTGGTGGTTTCGGTGGCGGCGGACGATCTGGTGGCGGCGGTGGAAACAGCCGTGGTGGATTTTCTGGTGGCGGACGCTCACGTTACTAGTTTGTAATTTTACATTCGAACTTCAAAAACCCTGCTAACGCAGGGTTTTTTTTTGCCTTTTTTAAAACTTCACTCGTACCATCGACTTATGAAAACAAAAGCTTACGGTACTTATAATCCAAAAGAAAAACTTCAATCATTAACAATCGATCGTCGTGAACCACGCCCTGATGATGTGGTCATCGAAATCGCCTACTCGGGTATTTGTCACTCTGACATTCACACGGCACGTGGTGAATGGGGACCGACTCATAGTCCCTGCGTTCCTGGCCATGAAATTGTCGGCCGAGTTGTGAAGGTCGGAAAGAAAGTCAAAAAATTTAAAGTGGGAGACCTTGCTGGTGTGGGTTGCTTTGTTGATTCCTGCGGTAAATGCTCACCTTGTAAAACCCATGAAGAACAATTCTGTGAAAAGCACACAGCCTTTACTTACAATGGTACTGAGATGGACGGAAAAACTCCGACCTACGGTGGCTACTCCACTCACATCGTCACAAAAGATAAGTATACATTGAAAATTAAAAAAGGAATGCCGCTGGACCGAACGGCTCCTCTGTTGTGTGCAGGCATTACCACTTATTCACCCTTGAAAAGATACGGCACTAAAAAAGGTAAAAAAGTAGCGGTGGTCGGACTTGGTGGCCTTGGACACATGGCTGTTAAAATTGCCAAAGCCATGGGTGCTGAAGTGACAGTCATGAGCACTTCACCTAGCAAAGAAAAAGACGCAAAAAAATTAGGTGCTAAAGACTTTATGATCACCAAAGACCCTAAAAATTTCGCCAAAGTCGCTGGCAAATTTGATTTGATCATTGATACCGTTTCAGCTCCGCATGATTTTACTCCCTACCTAGGAAGTTTGAAAGTAGGTGGAACCCACGTTCTTGTTGGTGCAGCTGCTGAACCTTCAAGTGTGGGAGCTTTTGGTTTGATCGGCGGAAGAAAATCTTTAGCTGGATCATTGATCGGTGGAATCAAAGAAACTCAAGAAATGTTAGACTTTTGTGCTAAGAAAAAAGTTTACGCTGATATTGAATTGATTCCTGCAGAAAAAATTAATGAAGCCTATGACCGCACAGTAAAAAGTGATGTGAAGTACCGCTTCGTTATTGATGCGAAGACTTTTTAATATTTTTGACTCCGGTAACAACTAAAAAAACCAGGGCTCCACTTAAGAGCCCTGAAGCTCCATCAAGTCCCATGCTAGTAAGAGTTGATAAACTTGTTTGATAGTGATGAACCGCAGGGATTGCGTGATTCACTAAGCTGCCTCCTACAAGAAACATAGCTGCTGTTCCCACAACTCCTAAAGTTTTCATCAGTAAGGGTGCACCAAGTAATAATAAACGACCTGTTTGCTTAGCTAACCAAGAAGTTTTTTGATTCAGCCAAATTCCTAAATCATCAATTTTAACTATGCCTGCCACAAGGCCGTAAACACCCACAGTCATCAAAATGGAAATGGATGTGAGGACTGCGGCTTGTTGGCCTAAGGATTTACCAGCTGCAGTCCCAAGGGTAATCACAATAATTTCAGCTGATAAAATAAAGTCCGTTCGAATAGCACCTTTGATTTTATCGCTTTCAGAAATCACTTCATTATTAACTGCTAACTCATGGGGAAAAAATTTTTCGAAAACTTTTTCAAATCCCTCGAAACATAAAAAGAGTCCACCTGCCACAAGCAAAGGAGTAATCAGCACTGGCAAAAAAAGACTTAATAATAAAGCTGCAGGAACTAAAATGAGTTTATTGACAAAAGAACCTTTGGCCACTTTCCAAACAACGGGAAGTTCGCGATCTGCCGATACACCAGTCACCTGTTGTGCATTCAAAGCTAAATCATCACCTAGTACTCCGGATGTTTTTTTAGCTGCTACTTTTGTCATGACACTGACGTCATCTAAGATTGTTGCGATATCATCGATCAAGGCTAGTAAGCTAGAGCCTGCCATTTATATTCTTTCTTGAGTCCAAATTTTTTGAATTAATTGATTGGTATTGAAATAAAAAAGGCACCTATTTCGCAGGGCGAAAAGGTGCCGGGTACCCTTTAGTGTTTGCTTTTCTTTTTTGTTGCTGGAGCTTCGATAGCAATGGCTTCGGCTTTTGAATCTTCAAGTTCAACCGGTGAAGGCTGAGTCATCAAAAGTTGTCCGATTCCATTGGCTGCAAAAAGTTTCGTTCTTAATTCTTCTTTGTACTTAGGATTTTCTTTTAAGAATTCCTTCGCTTGGTCACGGCCTTGACCCATGCGCTCGCCGTTGTAGCTGAACCATGAACCTGATTTTTCAACCATGTTCGCAGTCACCGCGAGATCCAAGATATCACCTTCTTCGCTGATACCTTGATTGTACATCAAGTCGAATTCTGTTTTTGTAAACGGTGGAGCCATTTTGTTTTTCACAACTTTAACAGCTGTTCGGCTTCCTACTATGTCTTCACCATTTTTAATGGCGCCCACACGGCGTACATCTAAACGAACAGATGCGTAGAACTTCAACGCATTTCCACCAGTTGTTGTTTCTGGATTTCCGAACATCACACCAATTTTCATACGAATTTGGTTGATGAAGATCACTAGAGTTTGTGAACGATTGATGGCAGCTGTTAGTTTTCTTAAAGCTTGAGACATCAAACGCGCTTGCAGACCCATGTGTGAGTCTCCCATTTCGCCTTCGATTTCAGCTCGTGGAACAAGGGCTGCCACGGAATCCACAACAAGTACGTCAATGGCACCAGAACGAACAAGTGTTTCTGTGATTTCTAAAGCTTGTTCACCAGTGTCAGGTTGAGAAAGAAGAAGATCTTCCGTGTTCACACCCAATTTTCGTGCGTAGGAAATATCCATTGCATGTTCCGCGTCCACGTAAGCCACAACGCCGCCCTTTTTCTGAGCTTGTGCAATCACTGATAATGCAAGAGTTGTTTTACCAGAAGATTCTGGACCGTAGATTTCAACGATTCTTCCTTTTGGAAGACCACCGATACCGAGAGCGATATCAAGTGATAACGAACCTGTGCTGATCGCTTCGACGTCTTTTTGTAGTTTTTCATTTTGCCCAAGACGCATGATCGAACCTTTACCGAATTGTTTTTCGATGGTTGTCACTGCGAGCTCAAGAGCCTTTAGTTTTTCATTTTGATTTTTTGTTTCAGTAGCGCTTGCCATTTCGAACCTCTTCCTTTGGGTGTGTGAACCGTTTTTGTTTTTTGCCTAAGAGCCGCTGCGGACATCCAAAGCGTTTATTAACAAATCCACAGCCGCTTCTGCCGACTGATTTTGAATCTGTTTGCGATCCCCATTGAAGAAGTACTTTCGTGCTTCAACAAATTCAGCGAGACCTTTGTGAGCTTCCTGATCAGAAACCTTTGAACCAGGCACTACAAGTTTGGGACCTGCAATTCCTATCCAAACTGTTCCCACTGGTTTATCTGCTGATCCGCCAGACGGACCCGCAACTCCAGTGATGGAAACTCCCCAATCCGTGTGAAAACGATGGCGCACTCCTTGAGCCATCTGACGGGCGACGATTTCACTGACAGCACCTTCTTGCGAAAGACTGTCGTGACCCACTCCGAGGAGCTCGACTTTGGCATCGTTGGCATAACTCACGACTGAGCCTTTGAAGATCGCAGAAACTCCAGGGTGTTCTGTGATCCTGGCTGAAAGCATACCTCCAGTACAACTTTCAGCAAAACTCAGGGTTTGCTTCCGAGAAAGTAGAGCTTGGATGAGAGACTGGTACCGATCGAGATTTTTCAAAGTGTCACCAACTGAGAGCCTAACCAATTTGTCTTTGTGTAAATCACTTGCAAGACAACATTAGCTAAAACACCAGCGGCCACATCATCGAGCATCACGCCCAGGCCACCTTTCATCCTTCTATCTAAAAAGTTTATGGGGAAAGGCTTCACAATGTCCAGCGCTCTGAAGAAAACAAAGCCAAAAACAAAACTTTGCCAGGTTATGGGAAGCCACGTCATTGTGATGAGGTAGCCTACAACCTCATCGATGACCAAATGCCCCTGATCATGTTGACCGGTGCGGGTTTCAACAACTTCACAGGCAAAGGCCCCAATAAGTAATAACAAAAAAGTAAACCCCATGTAGGCCATGAGATTCATGTTCGTCATCATGACCCAAGCCAAGGGAATGGTTGCCAAGGTGGCCCACGTACCCGGCATCTTGGGAAGAAGACCGATGCTGAAAAATGTGGCAATTTGAAAAGAAACTTTTTGAATCACAGGCGATGCTGACATGAAGATGGTTGTGATCGACCGCGACTGGGAAGTCATGAGCTATTGCAATGCAATACTGCGAATTGTACATTGTATTGATGAAAAAAAGTTCTGAAATCCGAAATACTTTTGTCGACTACTTTAAAAAACAAGGCCACACCGCTGTGTCCTCCAGTTCGCTCATTCCTGAAAATGATCCCACACTTTTATTTACCAATGCAGGAATGAACCAGTTTAAAAATGCTTTTCTAGGTCTAGATAAACGAGATTACTCGCGGGCTGTGTCTGTACAAAAATGCGTACGTGCCGGTGGAAAACATAACGACCTCGACAACGTAGGTTTCACGGCCAGACATCATACTTTTTTTGAGATGCTCGGAAATTTTTCTTTCGGTGATTATTTTAAAAAAGATGCCATTCATTTTGCGTGGGAGCTTTTAACCAAAGAGTATCAAATTCCAAAAGAAAAGCTTTATGTCACCGTTTTTGAAACAGACGATGAAGCCGCTGATATTTGGCACAAACAAGAATCCATCCCAAAAGATCGAATTTTTAGACTTGGTGAAAAAGATAATTTTTGGCGTATGGGCGATGTAGGTCCTTGCGGACCTTGTACTGAAATCTTTTTCGATCACGGAGCTCAGTACGGGAAAGAGACTGATCTTTATTGAAATTTGGAATCTTGTGTTCATGCAGTTTGATGAAAAAGCTCCAGGCCAGATGGTTCCGCTGCCAAAACCCTCTGTTGATACAGGTGCAGGTTTTGAGCGCATGGTGGCGGCTCTGCAAGGTAAACACAACAACTACAATACAGATTTGTTTACAGGCATGATTGAAACGGCTTGTGGAATTTCTGGCGTCGATTACGTCACTGATCATGCAAAGCTTTTAGTAACTCCGAAAGCCAGTGAAGTGACTTCGGCCCTTCGTGTTCTTGCCGATCACACAAGAAGTGCGTGCTTTTTAATTGCTGATGGTGCCTTGCCATCCAACGAAGGCCGCGGTTATGTGCTTCGCCGAATTCTTCGCCGAGCCATTCGCTTTGGTCGAAAACTTTCTGAAAGCAAATCCATTAGAGATGGCAGGATTTTATCCCGAGCTCAAAGCCCGTGAAGCTCATATTCTAAAAACTTTAAAAGAAGAAGAGGCCCGGTTTTTACAAACCTTGGATCAGGGAACTGAGATTTTAAATAATGAATTAAAAAAACTAGCAGCAAAAAATTCTAAAAATTTACCAGGTGAAGTGGTTTTCAAGCTTTATGATACATTCGGCTTTCCTGTGGACTTAACAGAAGTCATGTCAGCTGAAAAAGGAATTGCTGTTGATCACAAAGCCTTTCAGGCCGAAATGGATAAAGCCCGCACAAGATCTCAAGCCAGCTGGAAAGGCAAAGCTCTTGAAACTTCAGAGGCTCATTTGATTTCTTGGTCACAAGAAACAGCGAAGGCCCATCAAGTGACTCAATTCACTGGATATGAAACTCTGCAGTCCACTTCAAAGGTTCTTTCATTATCGAACGGTGAAAAAGTAGTTCCCTTATTAACTGAAGGCCAATCAGGAATTGTGATTTTAGATAAAACTCCGATGTATGCCGAAGGTGGAGGTCAAACCGGAGATTTAGGTGAACTTAAAACTTTAGCAGCTTCTGGTTTGGTTTCTAATACGATGAAGAAAAATGATGTACATTTGCATTTCGTTGAAATCAAAAGCGGAGAAATAAAAATTGGTGATGTGGTCACTTCAAGTGTAGATAAAGTTCACAGACGAAATACAGCCGCCCACCACTCGGCCACTCATTTATTGCATTCGGCTTTAAGACTGACTCTAGGAACCCATGTGACCCAAGCCGGTTCTCAGGTGGAATCCAACCGCTTAAGATTTGATTTTACGCATCACCAGCCTTTAAGCCCTCAAGAAATTTTAAAAATCGAAACCTTGGTGAACGAAGAAATCGCCAAAGCCATTGATGTCCAAACTCAAAGCATGAAGCCGGATGATGCCATCAAAGCTGGAGCCCTTGCTTTGTTTGGCGAAAAATACGGAGATGCAGTGCGAGTTCTTACTATGGGAGATTTTTCTGTGGAACTTTGTGGTGGAACCCATGTGAAAAACACAGCACAAATTCGAATGTTCAAAATCACTGCAGAAAGTGGCGTGAGTTCTGGTGTCAGACGCATCGAAGCCGTCGTTGCAGACACAGCCGTGGAATATGCGCAGAAATCCATTCAGCAACTAGACGGTGTCCTTCACACATTGAATCAGCCTAAAAGTTTTAACTTTGTTCAACAGTCAAATGAGGCTTCACTAGCCGAGCAAATCCTGCTTTTGAAGCAAGAGATTTCGAATCGCGAAAAAGCGATCAAAAAACTAAAAGGTTCGAGTGTTTCTGTGAGTGACATAGTTAAAACTCAGCAGAAATTAAAAAAAGCAACTTTGGTGGCTGCTCAAATTGATATCGAAGATCGTGATTTGCTAGCGCAAATTTCAGATCAAATCCGAGATCATTTGAAAAGTGGTGTGATCGTTCTTTTGGGAAAAGGCAGTGGCACACACCCCCTACTTGTAACAGTAACAAAGGATTTAACCGGGATTGTTAAGGCTGGTGAAATTTTACGGGAAATTGCTGGTACGATGGGTGGAAAAGGTGGAGGTCGCCCAGACTTTGCACAAGGAGCCGTCCCCGATGGAACCGCTTGGAGCAAAGCTCACATCCAACTTCAAGATTTGCTCAGCTAATTTTAAAAAGTTCGAATGGCAAAAGACACATCTAGCACCTAAAAGTTGAATTCTTTTCAGCTAAAAATCTGATGTGTTGAACTCCCCAGATTAAAAATATATTGAACCCAATATGAACAATCTATTTTTATCTCTCCTCATTTTATCCCTTACAACTCAAACCTTTGCCTCTCAAAATCAATCACTGGATGAATTGATGTCTCCAAGTGAAATTTGGCAGGAACTTCAAGAACAACAAGACATTAATAATGCAGATCTTTCTGGCCTTTACGAACCCTTAGGGTTTTTTGATTTCTTACGCCCCAAGCCCCCAGAGCCACCCATGAAAGAGTGGAACGCCGTTTTGCCTGAAGAATCTATGCAGATGTTTGGTATGGATTGGTTCAGTGCCTATGATTTCGTGCTTGTGATTAACAAATCGGCTTGGGGACCCACGGCCCAAACAGCGACCGCCTACCTGCAAGGTCAAAGTTTTGGTACCTTCCGAGTCTCAACTGGTCGGGAAACCCCTGAAACAAGCAAAAGCGGAAAGAAGTATTTTTCAAATACACCCACGGGATGGTTCCATCCCACTTGGCTGTCACGAAATCACGTTTCTAAAACGTGGGAAGCTCCGATGCCTTTTGCAGTATTTTTCAATGGTGGTATTGCAACCCATGCAGCCCTACCTGCTTACTACAATAAATTAGGCTCTCGTGCTTCAGGTGGATGCATTCGCTTTCACCCCTCACAAGCCCAATGGATCTTTGAACAAATCCAAAAAGCAGGCAAAGGCCTTGTTCCAGAGTTTACAAAAACAGGAGAGCCCGTTTTAGACAGTAACGGAGTGCAAAAGTACTCTCAAAACTGGAGATCTTTAATAATCGTTGTTAACCGTGAAAACTAGCCTAAGGGTTTTTTAATCTTTTAGGTTTAAGTCCAAGTTTTACTGCATTAAAAAGAATTAAATGAGATTTCTTTCGAAACTTTGTTGTGATTAACAAAACGGAGAATTTTTATGAAATCATTTTTAGTAACATTGAGCTTTCTATTTCCACTTCTTTCCATTGCCTCGACTCATCAACATGAAGTGGGTCTTTTTCTAGGTAACACCGCTATGAATGGTGATAACTACTCCACCTACGGACTCGATTACGAGTATCGCTTTTCAAGTCTTGATCATAAAATTGGAGCCTTTGTTTTTGCTGAGTCTTTCGATGAGCATGGGGCTGAAACAAGAATTTACGGAGCTGGTGTGGGCTATCACCCCATGGAGCATTTACGAATTATTTTTGCATTAGGAAATGAATCCAATTCTCATCATCAGGCTAACTTGGTCAGACTGGGAGCATCTTATAGTTTTTTTCTTACGGAAAATTTTGCTTTAGCACCCACAGCAGAGCTTGATGTGGCAGAAAAAGACAGTGCCATCGTTTACGGTGTTACTTTTGTTCTTGGATTTTAATTTATTATAGAGTTTCAAAATCGCAAGACCATTCACTTGATCTTGCGACGATATCACGAAGTAGTCCCCGCAAAATAGCACTGTCTTGCCCACAAAGATCCAGCCCTTTTTCACAGCTATTCAACGACTCACCAATGTTTTGCTGAGCTCCATTAGACCAAATGATAGCAGCATAAGCTGGCATATAGACTTGGGCACAAACTTTATCTGAGTCATCCACTGAAGATTTAGATTCACAAAGACTTGAGGCGTGCATCAGATCATTTAAGGTTCCCAGCATCGATGCAGAAAGACATCTTGTAACACTTTGACCCGTTACTTTATTTCTTTGCACTAGATCACCTGAAGCAAGATCAAGAGTTAACTCGACAGAGTCATCTAAAGTCAAAATTTCAATGCCAGTGGCTTTTTTCAAATCCGGATCTTCAACTTTTGATTGAGTTGGATACAATGTATCTTTGTTTTGGCTTGAGCCTTCAGGACTGCAGTTTTGAAAACTGACAAGCACGAACAGTCCACCTGCAATAACTGGAATCCATTTATTCATGAAATTTCCCCTCACCAATAATGGTAAATGGATCCTTCTTAAACTTCGACAAAAAAACAGTATTGTCTCGAAATGATACAGGTCCGTAAGTTGCTACCTAAATATTTTATGCTTATCAACTATTTTAGGTTTATCTTCGCAACACTTGTGCTGACATTTTGTGTATTTGCCATGGCGAATCGACAAAGCACATGGGTTTTTCAAACTGATACAGCTCAAGAGCTTATTGTTTTGCAGCCTTCCCTTCTGGACCTCCATGGATTTAACTTGTTTAGATATTTGAATGGAAAATGGACCCCATTAAATATTATTGAAGTACAATATCCGAAAAATTTCGAAATGAGATTCATTCTAGAGGACAGTGGTTTTCTTCAAATCGATGCTGGGCTATCAACTAAAATAAAGTCTGAGATTAGATTTCCAAATGAAAAAACGAAAACCATCCAATCCCGCAAGAGAGCCGAGTATTTTTTTAAAAATAGTGAGTCGAATGAATTTTTAATCATCGAATTGAACCGATATGCTAGCAAGGTGACAGTGTTTGATGATCAACTTCACTATTCCTACGACATCACATCTATAGAAAGACTGGCTGATGGTGGCACACAAATTTTAACCTTAGATAACGGAGTCAAAATCAAGATTCCAAGTCCGATCTCAGAGAATCAAACTGTTGAAATCCTGAGCCGAGACGGGAAGGTTTCGTTTTTTAATACCGAAGATATCAAAAAAAAGATGGGGCTTATTACCGAGAGGAATCTTTTATCAGATTCTACAAAATCATGCCGCACAGTCGTTAAAAGAAAATAAAAAAGGGATCCTAGGGATCCCTTTTTTTAAAACTAGAACAGACGATTTCTATTACTTACAAGCAAGTGGATAGAACGAATTGTTTACAGAGATAAAGCCCTGAAAACCAGTTGTGTCTTTACCAAGAACCAAGAAACCCGCATTGCGAATAGCGCCGTTTTCTAAAGCCACACCGTCAGTGATGACGAGTGCGATCAATTGACCTTCAGCCAATCCTGCACGGAAAGCACCTTTTTCAAGTTGATTGAAATAAAGAAGTTCAGCTTGAGGCTCAGAAATCGCAACAGTCATGAAATCACCTTGTGATTCTTCTACTGCTTCGATCACAACCTTGATAACAGGAGTTCCGCCATCAACAGGAACCATGCAGTCCAATTGCAAAGCACCATTGGCATTAACAGTTTGTGCTTGCGCAACAACAGAGAACAAAAGAGCAGCTATTAAAGTTTTCATTTTTTTCCTTTGAAAAAGATTTTTAGTTTATTGACACACAACAGGTACAAAACGGACCTAGATAGGTCAAACAAAAAACCCCCAAGATTCCATCTTGAGGGTCTTTTAATTTCAATCCTTGAGAGATAAAAATTATCTCTTGGAGTATTGGTAACGACGACGCGCACCAGCCAAGCCGTACTTCTTACGCTCGACCATACGAGGATCACGAATAACGTAACCCGCTTTTTTCAACTGAAGTTTCCATTCAGGGTTAAAAGCAATCAGTGCACGAGTCACTGCGTGTCGGATCGCACCAGCTTGTCCAGATTCGCCACCACCCGTTACGGTTACTTTCAAATCAAACTTTCCAGTTTGAGCTAAAAGTTCCATGGGTTGCATGATCACCATCTGAGATTGTAAGCGAGTTAAGTATTGTTCAGCTTTTTTCCCGTTGATTGTGAGTGAGCCTTTTCCAGGCTTCATGAAAACACGGGCGGCGCTTGTCTTACGGCGACCAGTAGCTAAGATGTATTGTTCTTTTGATTTAATTGCCATAATTGTGACCTACTTTTTAAGACCTTTATGAGTTGGAATAACATAAGCTTCTGGTTTTTGCGGAGCATGAGGATGATCTGCACCAGGGTAAGCTTTTAATTTTTGGATAAGATGACGAGAAAGCTTATTTGTTGGAAGCATTCCACGAACCGCTTCAGATAAAACGAATGTAGAGTCTTCACCCATCATTTGTTCAGCTGTTTTTGATTTCAAAGAACCAAAAAAGCGAGAGTGAGTGAAATACTTTTTAGAAATGGCTTTTCCACCAGTGAGTTCAATTTTGTCAGTGTTTACAACAATAACAAAAGAGCCTGTATCAACATGAGGAGTGAACTCAGGTGAGTTTTTGCCTCTTAATAGATTGGCGATATGAGTAGCAACACGACCCACGCGGTGACCGGCGGCATCGACGATGACCCATTTGTGAGTGACTTCTTCAGGCTTGGCGTTCCAAGTTTTCATGGTTTTCATTATTTACTCCAATGACAAGACCACACTTTTTAAAGTTCGCGGCACCTATTGTCAAGTTCTCGTGGATAATAAACTTTCCAAAGAAATAATCCTTCGGGGGGTGCGGGGGCTCCAGCCTTCTTTCGGTCCAGGGCTTTTAAAATTTCTTTTAACTTGTCAGGACTGGCTTTTTCCTTCTCAAGCATCAACATGGTGCCCACAAGATTTCTTACCATTTGCTTTAAAAAGCCACTGCCAGTGACAGAAAACTCAAGTTCTTTAGGTGACTTAAGAATCCAACGAGCTTTCATGATTTTTCGTCTTGTGTGCGCCACTTCGGTCCCCACAGACTGGAAAGATTTGAAATCATGCTCGCCAATAATCACTTCTGCGTACTGATTCAGCAGATTGATATCTAAAGGAAATCGGACCCAGTGGGAGTGGGGCCTCAAAAAGGGGTTTGATCGAGGGTTCGAATAAATAAAGTATTTGTAGGTCTTACCAATTGCCGAAAGAGTGCTGTGAAAATCATGGGGTGCAATCCAAACTTTTCTGACCGTAATCGTGTCAGGCAATAAGGACTTCATGGCCCAGGCGAGGTCCCAAGTTTTAAATATATTTTCGTCTTTTTCCACAGTGAAATGACAGTGTTGAGCCAGAGCGTGTACACCGGCATCAGTGCGTCCTGAGCCATACATCTTAATCTTCTGTTGAAAGACTTTCTCCAGGGCTTCTTGAAGCACGTGGGAGACACTTTTAAGCTCTCCGTGGTTCTGCCGTTGCCAACCACAAAAATCGGTCCCTTTATAGGCCACTTCCATGCGAATTTTCATGATGTGACAGGTACATGATTCGTGACGGCGCGTCAAGTTTGGGGCCTTGGATTTCTTTCTGTATGATCAGACCCAAGTTAATTTCACATCGAGGTGCTTCGTGAAACTGTTTCTTTCAAAAACTTCGCCCTTTGCCAGAAAAGTTCGAATGACAGCCCATTCCTTAGGTTTATTAAAAGAGATCGAGATGATCAGCGTGGATGTTTATCAAAAAGATGACCATTATAAAAAAATCAATCCTCTGATTAAAATTCCTGCCCTTATGACTCGTGAGGAAGAAATTTTAACAAACTCCCCTTTTATTTGTCAGTACTTGGCCAGTCTGAAAACGGGATCACAATTTTTTCCCAATGGACCCGAACTTTGGAAAGCCTTAAATGTGCAGTCCATTGCTGATGGAGGAATGGAAGCCGCTGTATTAAGGCGTTATGAAAGTCAGCGCAGTCCTGATAAGTTCGATCTTGGTTTTGATAACAGGCAAAAAGAAAAAATTCACAATGCCCTCGAGTTTCTACAAAATCACTTAATGGCTTTTTCAAAATCTGAATTGGGTATTCAAGAAGTGTCTGTCATTTGTTTTGTTGATTATTTACACCTTCGTTACGCCCAGGAAAAACTTCAGGATCGCTTCCCTAGACTTTTTCAATATGTCCATGACTGGCAAAAGAACCCGATTGTTAAAGAAAGCTCTCCGCAATGATGTTACCACTTAGACTTCTTCCTGATCAGGATTTAAAAGCCGAGCTCACTCTGGCAGCTGAAAAAAATAACTTATCAGCTGCATTTGTTGTTTCAGGCATAGGTTCACTAAGTCGCTTAAAACTTCGCATGGCTAATTCTCAGACCATTTTAGAAAAAAATGAAGCCTTTGAAATCTTAAGCCTTCAAGGAACTTTATCAAAAAATGGAGTTCATCTTCATATGTCTGTAGCTGATTCTAAGGGACATATACTTGGCGGACATGTGGTGCCCGGTTGTTTGATCAACACAACGGCCGAGATTTTAATCGTTGAGTGTGATGATTACGAATTTAAACGAGAAATCGATCCCACCACTGGCTATCAAGAGCTTCAGATTTATAAAAAATCCTGAGCTTCTCGGCCCAGATCTTTTAGCATAGTACGAACAAGGTCATAATCAGAGTCCACAGCGGGCTCGAAATCTGTGACGTTAAATAAAGCTTTAAAAGTTTTCAGCCCTTCCTCAGATTTTACAAAGACACGTAACAGCTCAACAATTTTTTTCTGTAATTCTGGTGGGAAGTCTTTTCGGAAAATCACAGGATCATTGGGAATAGGACCTGTCTTTTCAAGGATCACGACCTTCTCTTCAACGTCTGGATACTGAGTGCGAATCAAACGCCTGGCATCCATGGATTGTCCCTTTTCATTTTTTTCTGGCACATGAAAAGTAGCACCTGCATCCACTTGTTTTTGGTAGACCATGCTGACCACAGAATCGTGGCGACCAGCAAAAACAAATTCTTTGGGCTTAATACCGCGGTCTTTAAATAACTTCGCAGCTAATAAATAACCTGAAGTTGAGGCTGGATCCACAAAAGCAAATTTTTTATCTTTGATATCAGCGACCGATTTCACACCATCTTTGTGTGCTAATATTTGACCAAAATAGTGATTACGCCCGTAACTGATAATTCGTAGCTGAGCGGTCACACCATATTTTTCATGGGCAATAATATAGCCAAAGGTATTTACAATTCCCACGTCGGCCCGCCTCGTGCCGAAGGATTCGACCAGAGCGATATAGCTGACGGGTACTTGCACATCAAAAAAAAGGCCCGTTTCTTTTTCTAAAAAAGCTTTTAAAGATTTTGAGGCGTCTTTCAGAACTTGAATTTCTTGCCCAGGGACTAAATAAAATTTAATAGGATTTTTTTGAGATCCCAATTCGTGCTTTTGTGTGCAACCGGAAAACAAAAAAGCACTTACTACAATTAGTAGTCGGCTCCGATGCCAAAACTTAATTGATCGGATGAAATATCCAAGTCTTCGTTGAAACCTTGATTGAGACGAAATTCGAAAGTCAGCCATAAATTGCTGTAACCATACTCTCGGTCCATAATAAACGCCAGTTGCTTATTAAAAGCGGTCAGATTTAGCAAAATTCCACCAGCCCCGTAACCTGCAGGCGAGCCCACGATGTTGTTTTCACCGTCATCACGGTACTCGACAAAACCGTTATATATAAGGCCGCCAGAAACATAGGGTACAAACCATTGTTGATTCGCATACTCAAAGCGGTAAATCACTCCGGCCAGTAATGGAATGGAAAAAAGAGTGTAGCCTTCCAAGGGTTCTCGCGTATCACCGGAGCCAAAATAGCCTCGGCCATTGGCAATGGATAGACCTGCACCTAATTGGAATCCTGCTTTTCCAAAGTTTTTAATGGGCTGCCACTCGTAGATAAAATCCAAACCCATTAAATTGGCAGAGCCATAAAAGTCAGAGTAATTTAAATCTTGCCCGGCCACATTGGTGGTCGCTTCTGGCGGCGATTGGGAAACAAAACGAAAATACATGGTATAATCTTTTTTGGCTCGGGTCGGAACCTTGTAATGGTAAACACCGTCTTCATCGATCAAATAAAGACCGTCCTTTGCACCTGGATGTTTAATTTTTTTTGATTTAATTAAGGACTTTCCATCGGACTTGGGTGTTGCACTTTCTTGTGCCTGTAAAACTGAAAAAAGAAGTAGAAGCGCTAAGACTTTTTTCACTTAGCAATGGCCCAGCTTTTTTTAATAACTAAATAAAAAGACATGAGGATCAATGGAGTTAACAGAACCATGAACCCAAATTGAAGAATCAGTTCCACAGCAAAAACCACAGGCCATAAAAACAAGCGCACAATGGATCTTAAAATTTCATTCTCAGATATAAACTTGGCAATAGGTGGGCTGATAGAATAGTAAGCTTTCACAAACTTTTTACCCCAAGGGTGAGGCACTAAAAATTGATTTTTAAATTCACGAAGTCGATTCACATGGGGATCCAAGGGGCTGCCATAAGCGGCTGTTGCAATGAAACAATTGGTATCTGATACCAGGCCAAAGACTTCCGAAGGCACTGTACACACATTTCGACAATCTGAAGTTGCATTGTTGATATCACCTTCTCCGGCAATACTACAGTCCGTGGAAGAAATTTGATCGATATTTCCAGCCGTGTCTTGGCTGCCAATTTTAAAACAGTAACGGGTGTCGTTTGTAAGTCCATCGATGGATTCACCACTGACTTCCCCATTAGATGCAACAGAAATAAGTCCATAATCATCGGCAGTTGTGATGGCACTGAAGGTTTCAAAATCTTGTGATTCATCATCAATGGCTGTACCTGTTTCACGAAAAAATAGAACTATTTTATCATGCACGATAGTGTTGGAAATTTGAGGAAAGCTGGCTGCTAAACCAACACCTAATTCTCGGTCCAAAAATATTTTCCCGTCTCCTGGAAAGACTCGGAAAAAACAAACTCCCGTGGCGGCTGTGCAATCATCAGGAATGGGTTCTGTATTAGGCAAAACTGGAAGAGCCGGTGGAATGTAGGTATTATTTGTTGCTGCGTTGTTAGGCTCAATGTCCACGATTCGAGTGGTGACTTTAACATTGACCTTTTCATTACCGATATCCGTGCAACCAGTACCCACACCAAAAGTTAAAGTTTGATTGACGTTGGTTGAGCAACTGGAATCACTACCATCGATGCCATCACAGATTTCACCCCAAGTGGTTTGTAAATTTTCACTTAAGTTGTTGGTTCGATCAATTTCAGTGTTTCCATTACATAATACAAAGCGACCATTCGCTAGATTGGTGGTTTGAGTTCCAATAAATGTGACGACCGTTTCTTTAAAGACCCCTGTGATATTACAAGCCACTTGTTGAGCGGGATTGCTGGCTGGATTTCCACGGCAAGTGTTACAGGTATTATTAACATCACAGCCATAGGTAGCAGGAACGACGTTTCCACCTTGAATACCACCGTAGAGCGTAACACTTCCATCCGTTTCTTTTACAAATTTGGAAGTTCCTAAAGCATTAGTTAGAGTCACTGTGGCAAAGGCTGATGATGATAGAAGTAAAAAAAGCAGAGTTTTCACTCTTTAAGCCGATCATAGGCCAGGTCGAATGTCAAAAATTCCTTCAGCTATTTGAATTCCATTTAAAGCGGCACCTTTTCTGAGGTTATCAGCCACCACCCACAGCATCCATCTTCTAGGGTGCCCAGGATCCTGATGAATGCGGCCCACGAAGACTTCATCCTGACCTGAAGCATTTCTGGCCATGGGGTATTCGCTTTTCTTGGGCTGATCGATGACTTTGATTCCAGGAAAATTTTCTAAGGCCTGAACCACTTGATCTCGAGTTGTTTCTTTCTTAAAAGTCACCCATACCGATTCTGAGTGCGCATTCAAAACAGGGACCCGAACAGTGAAGGCTGAAACTTGCAAATCCGGCTGCGACAGAATTTTTTTCGTCTCGCTCATCACTTTCACTTCTTCACTGGAAAAACCTTGATCATTAAAAGAGCCAATCTGAGGAATGGCATTAAACAAAATGGGATGAGGAAAGGTTTTGGGCTGAGGATTTGAGTTTTCGAAATCTTTTGTTTGTGACAAAAGCTCTTCGTAACCTGGGGCACCAGCACCCGAAACAGCTTGGTAGGAGCTGACCTGAACACTTTCGAGTCCAAACAAATCCTGAAGGGGTTTCAAAGCCATAACAAGTTGGATGGTTGTACAATTGGGGTTCGCAATAATTTGTGGCTTAGTTCTATCGATTAGTTTGAGATTGATTTCCGGAACAACTAAATGGCATTGTTCGTTCATACGAAAAGCCGCCGAGTTATCCACCACAAAGGCCCCCGCTTTGACAGCTTGAGGCGACCACTCAAGACTGAGCTCATCACCAGTGGCAATAAAAACTAAATCAAGTCCGTCAAAACAACCAGCTTTTAAAACTTCAGTGGGCCAATGCTTTCCTAAACAGGAAACCGTTTTTCCCAGTGAACTTTCGCTTGCAAAAGGCTTTAACTCAGAGACTGGAAAATTTCGTTCTTCGATCAGATTAAGAAAGGTTTGTCCCACCATTCCAGTGGCACCTACGACTCCAACTTTAAGTTTTTTGAGGTTCGTCATCCACTTCCTCGACTAAATCTTGTTCATTCGTTGAAGCGGGTGCGTACACACTGCTGCGAATTTTCTTAACGTTTTTACCTAAGCGAAAAATTCCAAAAATAGCACCGGTTGCCGCGTAGGCCATAAATAGGACAAACAGCATCACTTCAGGTCTTAAAGCCACAACGAAAATGATTCCCACTCCCATCAATAAATAATGAAATGGCATTCGCTCTTTGAGGTCTAAATCCTTAAAACTGCGGTAACGGAAAGTGCTGACCATCACCAATGCAAGAAGCATGGTCATAAACAAGATCAACCGGCTACCTAAAGCTTCCCATCCAAGATCAGTGAAAGCTAATACGGATGATGCCACGATCCCTGCCGCCATGGGAATGGGAAGGCCTTGAAAGTAATTTCCTTCGACCACATTCACTTGCACATTAAATCTTGCGAGCCTTAAAGCACCGCAAGCCACAAAAAGGAAACAGGCGACCCAACCGATTCGACCAAAAGGCTCTAAAGCCCACTGGAACAGTAACAGCGCAGGAGCAATTCCGAAGCTGACCACATCGCAAATGGAATCATATTCAGCACCGAATTTTGAAGTGGAGCGAGTCAATCTTGCCAGACGCCCATCTAATTGATCGAAAATAGCTGCTACAACAATGGCGTAAGAAGCTAGTAGAAACTCACCGCGGATGGCTTGGATGATGGAAAAAAATCCCGCAAATAAATTACAAGTCGTCATGAGATTGGGAAGAATATAGATATACATGCCGACCCGACGACCTTGGGTTTCAGCTAATTCTTGAGCTTCGTAAGAACTGGTGGGCATTATGACTCCGATTTTTAAAAACTAAACAGAACAATTTGGTTAGAGATATCAAAAAAATAAAACAGGAAACTGAGTCCAAAAGCAGACAGTATTGGCATCGTAAAATTATCATCTAATTTAGCAACTGGAATAAGTTCTGCTAATGCTCCCACCAGACCTGCAAGTAAAGCCACAATCAATTGCCGGCTGAGTTGAATTTCAAAAGTGTTTAAAAATAGAAAAGTCACAAGAGCACAAACGGCGTAGGCAGCTAAAAATCCTTGAATGGTTTTACTACCAAGAATTTTATCTTTTCCGTAACGAATCCCCACATAACTGGCAATGGGATCAGCAAATGCTAAAAAAAGAATCGATAAAGAAACAATGGACGGAGCAAAAAGCAGAAAAATAACCAGAACACCTGACAATAAATAGGTTGTGCCTGCAATGCCTTTTAATTCCTGTTGGCGCATCAAAGGCCCCATCAAAGTCAGGGCAAACTGATTCAGCTTTTCAGACTTCTGCCGAAAGAAATCCACAGAAACAAACACAACAAAAGCAAAGATAAGAATGGTAGCCGATACTGCGTAGGAGGCATGGAATTGGATGGCAAACATCACAAAGACCATGGTCATATGCCAAATTTTACGAGCTAGATGAATATCACTGCGGTTTTTCAATTCTTGCCAATCCAGTAGGGGGTGCAACATCACCCGAAACTACAGAAAGAAACGCTTTATCGGCAAGCCCGATTTACAAGATTTATGCATTGAATAAAGATTTAAAAAAGCTGTTTGATTTTAACTAGATATGCGTGGATTCAACAAATACAGTTTGCTCTTCTGAAGATCCATCTTGGGTCTGATAACGAATCAATATCTTATTATCACCATTTTTAAGCTGAATGAGATCCGTTTTATAGTTATCGCCACCTAGATCAAAGACCGAAGCTGTAAAGCCATTAGACTGATTCGTAATTTCAACTAATTTACCTCGGCCTGGCTTACAAAAGCGTCCTTTAATTTGAGCCCACGGACTATTGACCCGCATCTCGCTAGCTAACTTTCGCCCACAATTCAGTTCAATGAGGGTTAAGGGATCGTGAGGGACTTCAGGTTTATTGACAGGTGCAACAGTTGAAATTGTACGATATTGAGAGGCGGCCAATGCTGCACTAATAAAAACTAAGAATAATACAACCCAACGTACTGCCATCATTTTGACGTATCGGCAGAAACAAAAAATACATGAGGCTTAGCAAGGTCTCAACTTGAGAATCTGGGTCTATTTTTTATCAATGCTAATAGCGAACTTTTTAATTCCAACGGTTTTAATAAGATCCAAAATTTGCACCACTGTCCCATGGGGAACGTCTCGATCTGCAGCGATAACAGCTTGAATGTCAGGGTTTTCAGCCAGAGCTTTTTTTGCCTCTTCTGTGATCTGATTGGCATCCGAAGCTTTCCCATTGAGAGATAAATTTCCGTTGGCTGCAATCGTCACATTCAATTGTGTTTGCGTTGTTTGCTCGCCACTGGCCGCCTGGGGCAAATTGACTTTTATTGAAGGTTTCATAATCATCGGCGCAGTCACCATAAAAATAATCAGCACCACAAGAATAATGTCGACCAACGGAACGACGTTTATATCAGCGATGGTTTCATCGCCTTGATTATACTGGCCAGCCATTTTAGAGGCCTTTCTTTTTTGCGTAAGCCAAACCGAGTTCTTTAACCGAATCTAAACTTTGCAAAATACTTTTTACCTGCTTGTTATAATAGTTGTAAAAAATCACAGCGGGAATGGCCACAAATAGACCTGCGGCAGTGGCCACCAGGGCAAGTGCAATACCTGCCATAACAGTCTGTTGTCCCGCATCAGAGGCCTGTGCAAGGTCGTTGAAGGCTTTCATGATTCCTAGAACAGTTCCAAAAAGACCGATATAGGGAGCATTGGATCCGATAGTCGCCAAGAAATTGAGGAATCTTTCTAAGTCAGGTCTTTCAGTTAAAGTGTAAGTGTTAAAAACTTCTTCTAAACCTTTGGTTCCAGAATCTTTGATGTGTCTTAAAGCGTAGTGAGCGGCTCGGCCTTCAAGAGAGTTCAAATCTTTTGCTATGGTTTCGAAATCTTCCACTGAGTTCCCCTGCAGAGCGAGCTTAATACGAGCTCGAACTTTTGCTGATTCAGCTGACACCTTACGAAGTGCAAAAAATCTTTCTAAGATCATGCCTACACTTAATATGCTTAGTATTATTAAAACCCATAGGACCAACTGGTCCACGTAGTGAGCTACTGAAATAATTTTTTCTGTTATTAACATGAGATAAACCCCTTTCAGGTGACATCTGCACTTTTCAATCGCAAAATCTTATTGGTATTATGCTGAAGCGTACTCGACGGGGTCAACTCATGAAGCACATCGCTCTGTTTCACATCTGTATTCTGGTCTTGGCCTTGATACTTAGCACAGGCTGCACAGGTAAAAAGCCTGTGTCCTATGTTATTATTGCCGTGGACCAACTCAGTTTTGCCGACGCCTCTTGCAGCGAGGACCGCTCAGAAAAAAATTCAGGCATTGCTATTCTTTGTAATGAGTCTGTTAAATGGACCCACGCCTACACCACAAGTTTACTGAGTGGTCCCGCGTTATCAAGCATCATGACTGGACTCCATCCCATCGATAATGGGTTTCGAAAAAATAATGAGTTTTTATCTCCCCAGATCATGACAATTGGAAAATTGGCTCACCAGAAAAACTTTCGCACTTTGTTTCTCTCGGGGGGCCCACCTCTATTAAAAAAAACAGGCCTAGGGCCAGGCTTTGAGTCCTTCGAAGACTTTCTTAATATTCAGCAGAACCCATGGCTTCGAACATTCAAAAAAAATTCAGATGTCTTTTTTGAGTGGATTGACAATATTCAAAATGAATCATTTTTAGTTGTGTTTTACGTTCCTGATCTGCGATTTTTGAGTCGACCTCTGGTTAATTCCTTCGGCGACCCAAGGGAAAAAAGTTTTAATAGTCAGCTCGACGAATTTGATTCCACTCTTTTTGAAATGATTGAATCTTTAAAGAAAAAAGGCTTGTGGGACACAACCCACTTTTTATTAGTAGGGCTTCAAGGAAGAAATCTTTATGACCGGAAGGTCATCAATCCCAATATGAATTTGCACAGTGAATCATCACAAGTGGGATTTTTTTGGAAACCCACACAAAACAAAAGAGATGCACCTGTCAGCTGGGCCATGGATAAAAATATTTCTTTAGCCGATGTGGGGACTTCACTGATCGAATCCCTAGGTGGAAAGCGTCCTACAGGTCGATTGGAAACGGCCTCTTTATTGTTATCATTAACCCAACCTAATTCCACATTTAGTCATTCAAGAATTCACTTAGTAGAATCTTCATGGAGTCAATGGCAATTGGGATCTCCCATGCAATACGCTTTGATCGCAGATGAAGAACTTTATTTTCATGATAAGAATCCCAAAGTTTATCGCACTCTGACAGATCGTTTGGAAACAACACCATTATCAGGTCCCATTGCAGAAGCTTCCATTGAAAGCTTCAAAAAAGTGGCTAGCGAACTGAAGCTGGAAGCTTTTGTTAGTCCTCAGATTCCGAAGCTCAGTCGATGGAATTTTAATTACTGGGACTGGCTTTCTTTAAAATATGAAAATATTAAATCAGCAACGGCCTCGACTTCTTGGAACAATATACCCAATGGATTACGAGCTTGGACGGCTCGTGCTCTTATTGAATCCGGTGATTGGCGAGGTCTTAAATCGGCCTCTGAAGCTTGGAAAGTTCCGCAGCTACAATGGCTGGCCCATAAAAATTTAAATCTCCCTGAAGTTAAATTAGATCCATGCTTAAGCCTCATTAACACAGGACTTGATAACAAAGATGTCAAAAAGTGCACGGATAGTAGTTTTATTGAAATGCTCAGCTTGCAGGATCAAGAAAACAAATCAAGAAAATGGGAAAAAATTCTAGAAGAAAAATTGATTCAAACTTCCATTGTTCGGATGAACCGTGCTTTATCTGGAATATGGGATGTGGAAGAGGACATGGATTCTGTCATATCTCGGGTGGAAATTTATTTTCGCACTCCTGAACATAGAACATTTTTTCGTAACGTGGACCGAAAAATCAATCGCTTAATCGATTTGCAATCGACCCAGCCAGAACGGCTGTGAATCACTTTCCTTCGTCATTTCATCTGTCCAAAGCTCGATGTCCTTTTTTTCTTTATTCTGCCAGATGGAATTAGGAATTTGACTTGATGACAAAAGAATCAGCTCGTCACTTTTATTTAAAAATAAATCACCACAACGGGGTGCTACGGTTGAATCCGATCCTAAGTGATAGGATGGCAGTGGAAACTGTTGCAAAGTCTGTAAGGTTTCCGGGTAACAAGAAATCGGCTGGGTGCCTTGATCCTTTTTTTTAAGAAACAGATGGGGACATCCCAATTGGACCCAGGAAACCTGCCTTTTATTGAATGCCAAAAATAAAAATTCGATTACAAGTTCATGGGACTCAGCATTGATATTACGAAATAAAAAATCATTCGCTAAAAGTGACACCTGCCTCAGTTCATTGGCCTCATTAGATAAACTTAAGATTTTTTGAAAGGCAGATGTGTGCTCTTGATCTTGTCTGACTGTTAAAAGGTGCTGAATGGAAAAATCCATCACTTTTTGACACTCTTCTTGAGACCCCCACGGAGTCATAATAAGAATGAACTTTTGTGATTCATCACGGTGAATCAAGGGCTTGGGCCTTAGTAAATTGGTATTATACGAACGCTCTGACCATTTCACTACTGCGCTCCGTATTTTTTAAGTTTAATAAAAGCTTTCTTGTAATACTCACCGTCAGGTAAATCAGTTTCAATAATTTTTTTCCACTTTTCTTTTGCTCCTGCTCGGTTGTCACCGCCCTCTACGTTACCAAAACTTTCCTCTAAAATACCTTCTTGATAGTAAACCATCATTTGTTTTCTAAGCTCATTTTTAACTTCTTCAGCTGATTCTTTCAAATCATCTCGAGTGGGATCTATTTCGATGGCCATTCTTAAAGTTAAAACAGCTTGCTTCAACTGACCTGCTGATTTCGCTTGAGCTGCATCAGATTCGTACTTTTTAATTTTTCGAGCCATTTCATCTTTTAATTTTTTAATATAATTCTTACTGCTATTTTTTAACCCACCAGGATCAGGCAAGTTCGAATTGATTACATTTTGATAGGCCTGCAAGGTCGCGATATAGTCACCTTCTTTTTCGATCTTTTGAGCTTTTTCATGCAGGTTTCGAAGCTGTTGAGCTCTGTTTGCATAATCAGCTTGCTGCTGCTTTTTGACCATGCGATCGGCTTCTAAAGATTGAAATTGAGTTTTAACATTTAAAATAGCCGGATGACTTGGGTTAAGCTGCAGGACCTCAAGTAAACATTGATCCAATTCTTCTTCAGAATTGAATCGTTGAAGTTGATTTCCGCACTCAACAGTTGCAACGGAAATTTTAGCTTCCATCACTTGCCGCTCTTTTTCTTCTTTTTCCTGCTTAAGTAATTGTTTTTGAGTTTCAATGGCAGCAATAGCAGTATTTTTTAATTTTTCTGCTTCAGGGTCCGTGACTGAATAGGTTTTTATAAGGTCTTCAACTTCAGATAATGATAAACTGTAGTTACCTTCCATAAAGTATCGCTTCGAAAGCTCTAAGGATTGTCGGTACTCGCTTTTTTGTTGGGCTGATAAAGCTGACAATGGATCAGCTGCTGCTGGGGCTTTTGAACTCGGCGCACTGCTGGAAGACCCATCTCCTGCAAAAACATAAAAAAGTGCGATCAATACCACACCAACACCAATGGCAATTTTAAGTTTTTTTTCTTTGGCAGCTTTCCCGTCTTCCATGGGTGCAAAGTCATGGGAAATTTCGGGCTCTTGAAGCTGCTCTTCTTCAGCAAACTCCACTTGTTCGTCACTGAAGGCATCATTGTTGTCAATCACCATGGGAGCTAAATTTTCAACTTTTGCTGTAAATTGTGGATCATGCATTTCAAAAATGAGCTGATGATCCAGAACTCGAATCACATCACCGCTTCTTAGTACAACAGGACTTTGATTCTCGAGAAGCTTTTCATTAACAAAAGTGCCATTTACACTTCCAGCATCAATAATCTCATAATAATTATTTATTTTTCTAACTTCGAATTGCTTTCGGCTCACTCGGTGATCATTAATTAATATTTCTGCACTGACATCACGGCCAGCTGTCCAACTGTCTTTTCCTTCTAGGCGAAATAAGTGCAGCAAGTCACCATCCGGACTTAAAAGTTTAACGACAGCAGAAAGAGTTGTTTTCTGAATGACTGTTTTATCATCCATGGAAATAACTTCAGAAATAGCTGACGAGGGCTGGCTTAAATGCTGATTATCAACAACTGTGGAAAATTGAAAATCAAAGGGACCCACTGAAAATTGCCCACCTGTTTGTAAATCCACTGTCATAACAGGCACGCCGGAAGTTGTTAAGTTGGCTAATTTTGACAGGCACTCAACATGTAGGTTGCCATTTTCTAACTTAATTTTTAAATGCTCACGGGAAATGGCTTTTTCTGCATCTAAAGGTATATCACAGTCAGGTTTGCGGCCCGCAAGATAACTTCGGCCTTCAACAAGGTTGATTTCAGAGTAAGGCATTCCTGCTTTTTTGATGGTTAAAGCAGCCATTAATATCGACCCTCAAGGGCAAGATTGCACTCATCGAAGAAATTTTTTATCTCACGGTACTTAGGATGCTGTTGATTATTTTGAATCATCAAAGTCGATAGTTTTTTTTGTCTCGATATCTTAGGCCTTGTAGCATATGAAATTGTAGCATTTCATCAAACTTAATTTTTGATAAATGGTAGTATCTTTTTGCAATTGCATTTTCAGGATCCAGATTCAGTACCACTTGAAAATTGTCTCGGGCTCTGGCGTAATTTCCTTGCTGAAAATCTCGGAAGCCTTTGATTAAATTTTCCTGAGACCTTTGAGCACCAGCTGATCGCATGATTTCTAGGCGCTCTTGTAATCGCTTTTTTTCATCTGATGATTGTAACAAATCGTACTCAACCTGTTGGGAAGAACGAAATGTTTTGATGTCTTTTTTTGAATCCATCGTCATTAAATAATAAACTCCAGCCAAAATCAGTCCAACAGTTCCATATAAATAAAGCCTTCCATATCCACCAGAGGCTTGCGGCGGGCGATACATGGAAGAGGGTTGTGTTTTTGCGGTTGAAGCCGTTGCTGAAGGCATCTTCGCTTTTGGTTTTGGTGCTGCTGGCATGGCGGCTGGTTTCGCTGCTGCCACATTGGGAGGATTGACCTTTTGTAGTAACATGGGTTTTATATCTTTAACTTCAGCTGCACTGACTTTAACAGTCATTTCATTATTCACTACAACTGGTGCATCACTGTGAACTTCAAAAGTACTTTCACCCATATGCAGCTTAAGACCTGATTGCAAGGCTCCATCCTCTGTGACTTGCCCATCTATAAGAATGAAATTTTTTTGAGAAATATTTTTAATTCGCAGCTGATCACCTTGGATATAGATCTCGGCGTGATAACGACTGAGCCTTGTATCATTGATCAACTTAATATCATTATCTTCACCACGACCTATTTTTGTTACTGTTTTTTCAATAACAAAAAGCTCTCCGGTGTGTGGACCGGCCACAACCTTAAGCTTCATTTTTAATATTGCGGTCATGATGGGAGCTGCACTCATCCATCACCTGCTTGTGGTTTCACCGTGATGTAAAAGTATTCAGAGTGGCCATTGGTATGAAAACTTAATATTTGAATTTGACAAGGATGACCTGAAAATTCCAAAGAATCGAAATGAGTGATGTAAGGATTCTCTTTGGCTTTATTAATTAAATTTTCAATGTTTTGCTGCAGGGATCGATCTGGAATGCTTTTATAGCTTTCCCCCGAGGTATTGAAGTTCGTCAGCTTCTGAAAAGAATCATTCATCGCCCAAATGACTTCATCAGAGCCCACAACCAAAGCTGGTCCACTGGAAACATAAACCAATGATTGGGCTTCTTGCATACGGTTTGTGGGATTGATAACTTTCTCACTGCCATGACTTTCTGACTGCAAACTTCTTGATAATAATGAATTTATATTCCCAATCAAAGCCTGTAAGTCTGGATACAAAAGTGGCATCGTAATATTTTCTGTTCGATCCCTCATGGCTGAGTCCAATTGTTGATTGAGCTGTTGCAAGGGCTTTTCAATAAATTTAACCAACAAATAATAAAGAATAGAGCCAATCAATCCAGCCAGAACTAAAATTTGCATAAACAAACTTAAAGCCCTAGCTTCATCAAGCACCATTCCACTGACATCATAGATAACAATGGCATAGCCTTTTACGCTGGGAAGTCCCGTTGCAGGATCAAACTGACCGATAGGAGCACTGGCTCCAATTAAACTGGTACCAATTTCTGCTGTTATGGGGCGGTCTTCAGATCTTGCTTTGTGCACAAAGGACTGATTCGCTACACGGCCCGCTTTAGATGCTGGGGCTAAGATCACTCCATCTGACTTTTGTACTATGAAAACTTCTTTCACACCCTCTTCAAGCTCAGCCGAGTGAGTGCTTAAGTTTCCAGTCTGACCCTCGAGTAAAGATTTTTGATTTATTTCAGCTAAATGTCTGGCCACAGACTGAGCCCGCCTTAAGCTTTCTCCTAAAACACCTTCACGGGCACTTCTGAAAGTCGGAATCATAGCAAGTATTGTGACAGACAATACAAATACGATGACAAATAAAGCCACTACCCAGCGAAACTCAAACCATTCGCCTAACTTATAAACTCCTGGTAAAGCCACACGTTCAATGTATTCCTGGGAATTTGTGATCATACCTTCCACTGCATTTCGATTCTGCAAATGCTGAGGAGTTTTCGAAGGTGGGGTCACTTCGGCAGAAGGTAGGACTGCCGATTGAACCTTGGGAGTTTTATTTTTAGTCGTAACCAAGGATCGTGATTTTTTTTCTTCCTGAGTGGGAGTTAAATCAAAGATGATATCATGAACTTGCAGTTTATCACCCAAACGAACCGTGGATGTCTGAACCTTAACACCATTAACGAAAGTTCCATTGCTGGATTTTAAATCCACCACTAAAATTTTATCAGGATAGACATGAATTTCGCAGTGATTCTTCGATATACCAGAGCTCTGTATCGAAACCTCAACATTTTCAGCTCGGCCCAATAGATTTTTCCCCGCTTTCAGCGGAAAAACCTTACCTTGAGCTGATCCCGTGAGGGCTCTTAATGACCACATAATAAGTGATCTCCAGTTTGAATCTTATTTTTTTCAGCAAGTCCTGCTGTCATTTCCACAACAGAAGTAGCCCCCCAAACAGGGCCTGCAAAACGCCAAGGTTTTAAATTCGAGTAAACTTTTTTGACCTGACCGTTTTTATCTAAAAAAACACAATCGATGGGAAATTTCATAAAGCAAGTATGAATGGCATTACAGCGATCGAAATAGAGAGCCTGCTGAGAATCCAAATGACTACGACCCATCAAACCCATAAAGCGATTCCAATAGCCTTCTACGACTTCTAAATTTTGAAATAAAACTTCTGAGTTTCGTTTCAACATCATTTGTTTCCACCATAATAAAAACTTAAAATCATAGGACCCAAAACCATGATGAAAACGGCTGGCACAATAAAAATCATCATGGGAATCAACATGGCTTGAGAAGCTCTGGCACCTAATTTTTCAGCTCGAGTGAATCGCTCCATTCGCATTTGATTACTTTGATCCTTCAAGACCTGAGCAATCGGAGCACCCGAACGTCCCGCATCAATTAGCACGGCTACGAAACTTGTGATTTCAGACATATCCAATCGTTCTGCAAATTCTTTTAAGGCCTGATCTTTTGAACTACCAATTTGAATGTCTTTTAAAACAATGCTTAGCTCATCTGCCAAAACACTTGTGGATACATCCGCTTTATCAACTATTTTTTGAATGGCTTGAAAGAAATCAAGGTTAGCTTCCACTGATAAAGCCAGTAGATCGATATAAAAAGGCATATCAGCTCGGACACTGAGTTCCCGTTTTTTCTTCATGGCGTTAGCATGAAAAATTGGCATGTAAAATCCAAATGGAACTAGCACAAAGATTAACAAATAAGAAAAACCCATTTCGAGTGCAAAATTCATAATCGCACAAAAGATTGGGAAGAAGACAGACCACAGTAATTGCAAGCCTATGAATTCATCCACGTTGAGCTCTCTGGAAAGTCCACCGGTTTTTATTCTGTAAGCCACCCGTTTTCGGTAATCAGCATTTTTAATTCGTCCTGCATGTTGCAATGTGAATTGATGTACTAAGGGTCTTGATAAATTAATAATTCCACTTTGAGATTTTTTTGGTTGAGAACTATTGGCCCAGCTGAGTTGATCTGCATCTTTGTTACCAGAAAGTATCGCACTCAAAAATAGATAAACGGCGATGCCCGCAAACACCAATCCCGTAATTAATATCCATTCTGCGCTTCCCATTTCACCCTCTTTATGTTCAAGTGGTGTTATGTACCAGTTGGTGCTCGCTTCAGCTTCCCCACGACGACGACAACTTCTTCAAGAAGCTGGGTTTTCGTGCCTCGTACAACCTTCTCAAGTATCGGAAAAACTTAAGAAAAACATGACTCTTGATCTGCAACTTTTAGAGCTCTCTGGACGAAAGGCTCGTGCTGTTTTTCAAGATTATTCAAAGATTCACCTTGATCCTTTTCTAGTGCTAGCAGCTGACACAGAAGTGATTATGAATTTAAGCCCAATGGGAAAACCCGAATCCACTGGTCAAGCTATTGCTTTTCTTAAGATTTTATCAGGTCAGTCCCATCATGTGAAGACCGCTGTGACTTGGATTAACTCAAAAACCCTAGAGGAAGTGTCTTACATTGAGACAACTGAAATCATTTTCAAAAATTTATCTGATTCTGAAATACTAGACTATGTCAGCACAGGAGAATGTTTTGATAAAGCAGGAGGCTATGCCATTCAAGGTCTAGGTTCTCGGTTTGTAAAAGAATTCAAAGGCTCCTGGACCAACGTCGTGGGTCTTCCCATGGAAGCCATATTAAAAACTCTCAAAGAAAAAAACTGGGAGATTCTAAAATAATGGAAAGTTTAAAAAATCTTCTCACAGAAATTTCAATAACAGCACAAAAATACCAAAGGCCTTTGGATAAAATCAAACTTGTGGCCGTTTCAAAAAAACAGCCTGTGGAAAAAATTCTTCAAGCTCTACAGTTTGGACATTTTGATTTTGGAGAAAATTATGTCCAAGAAGCTTTAGAAAAAATGGAAATTGTCAATAATCCCAATGTCCGCTGGCATTTGATTGGCCCCTTACAAAAAAATAAGGTTAATAAAATCATTGGAAAATTTTTTCTGATTCATTCCATTGACACTTTTGATTTAGCTAAAGAAATCAGCCAGAAATCTGAAAAACAAAAAATTGTTCAACCTGTTCTTTTACAAGTGAATTTGGCTAGTGAAATATCAAAATCAGGATTTTCAAAACAAGATCTTTTAAACAAATGGAAGGAGCTGCAAAGTTTAGACGGGATTTTTATCCAAGGACTTATGACGATGCCACCATTAGATAATTCTGAAATTTATTTTGAAGAATTATTTAATTTGGCAAAAACACTTCACCTGAAAGAGCTTTCCATGGGGACCACATCAGATTGGCCTTTGGCTCTTAAGCATGGAGCAACCTACATACGTATCGGAACCGCCGTTTTCGGCGAAAGGGAGTAGCAAGTGGTTTCATTTCAACCCCGAGTTAAAATTGGATTTATTGGTGCAGGAAATATGGCACAAGCCATGATCAAAGGTATGATCCAATCAGGTAAAGTCTCACCCGCTAAAATTTTTGTAAGTTCTAGAACCAGTCAGAAGCCTCAAAAACTTCGAGAGCTCTATAACATTCAAGTTTGTGAACAAAACGAAGAGGTCGTCGAAAATTGCGATGTGGTTATTTTTGCAATGAAACCTCAAGATCTTCGAGCGGCCATCGAACCTATGCGCAGTGTTTTTAATGATAAACAAATTATTGTAAGCCTTGCCGCCGGTCTTCGCATGGAAACCTTAGAAAAAGTTCTTCCACAATGCCGAATCATAAGGCTTATGCCGAACACGCCAACCTTGATTCAAAAGGGATCCATCGGATGTTTAGTGAATGATGAAAGTGACGAATTCCTCAGGGATCTTATGGATGATTTATTTTCCTGTTTAGGTTCTGTTTATCATTTAGAAAATGAAGAACAGTTTGAATCTTTTATGGTGGCCTGTTCAAGTGGCACCGGATTTATTTATGAATTTATGATGTACTGGCAAGAGTGGTTAGAAGA
>LNEB01000004.1 GCA_001464795.1 Bdellovibrionales bacterium Ga0074139 | reverse complement strand
AGTCCATAAACACCATATAAATTTTCCAATTTTTAAAGATAAGAACTTTAATGATTTTTACTATAAATACCAGGCCGCTGGTACTCCGCACTGGTTTATATTTAATGAAAAATTAGAATTGACATGCAATATGTTTGGGTCTGATCCGAATAGAGGTTTATTAAAATTACTGTATATTGTAGATGAAATGTTGCTTAAAAAATAAAAGTCTTTAACTTTTTAGCTTGTCTTTAAAAAGCTCTGACATTTTTTTTAGCTTGGGTGAAATTATAGCTTCGCAAAAAGGTCTATTTTTATCCGTATTGTAATAGTTTAAATATTTAGCTTCATTTATTTTAAAATTTACGTACGGAATAACTTTAGTGATTACTGGTTTTTCAAAACTTAAACTTATTGATTTTATAGCTTCATTTGCAATTGCCTCTTGATCCTTTGAGAAAAAATAAACTGCAGAGCGATAT
The DNA here is from genome assembly GCA_001464795.1 of Bdellovibrionales bacterium Ga0074139. GTDB lineage: Bacteria > Bdellovibrionota > Bdellovibrionia > Bdellovibrionales > Bdellovibrionaceae. The sequence continues at coordinate 121,256 of LNEB01000004.1, read as the reverse complement.
TTTTCAGTCAACTTATGCGTTGAGGTGCTACCGTGGGTGTATAAATGAATTTCTATAAGGTCTGCTAACGAAATAATGTTTTCGTCATAAGAAAGCAAGACGCCCTCGGACCAAATTGACCATGGCTCTATAGAGTGAACCCAGCCTTGTCTCACCTCAAAAACGCCTTTTAAACTTTGAAAAACAGCTTCAGTGCACCAATGGCACCCGCCACCAAAGGCTATGCTATTTAGTTTCGTATTCATTTTAAACCACTCTCTAATAAAATAATATTTTAATACAAGTTTTTGTCACAAATTCATAATACTCTGAAATTATTAATTTCGCGACATTCTTAATTATAACGAACACCTCACAGTTTAAAAGCAAAAAACAGTTAACCGTAGAAGTCTACACGTTTAGTTATCCTGACCTTACCTGAAATTTTCGTACCACTACAACAACGAGAGAACGAATCAAGGTAAGCATTGTAAGGGTCGTACGCCGATGGAAACATTCAACGATGGGTATGAACTATATAAAAAATATGTGATAGAAAAATCGGAGGTGACAGATGCAGTAGTCGTACACTAAAAACTTCCTAACTGAAAGAGCAAGTGTCAACTCAAGTCCTGACTACCGCATCTAACTGATTAAGAACTTTATTTGATCTAAACTTTAAACTATCAACTTTAATGAGCGGAATTATCTTAAGCAAATCAAGTCCATTTGGTGTTCCTAATACGGCTAAACGTAATGGTTGAAATAAATGTTTACCACTGTATTGTGTCTCCTGGGCGATTAATTCAAAAACTGATGCAAGCTGTTCCCTACTCAAAAATTCTTCTTTAAAAGTCAAAAGTTCATTATACCATAGATTTATAACAGCCTTTAAGTTAGATATATCTGATTCTGTTTGAATATCTAGACTAACTTTAAATAACTCATCGTTGAATAAATTAATATAATTAACAATCATTTTTAAATTCGATACTAACGGCTTTATAATTGGTAAAAGCTTAAAAATTAAATCAGCATTTGCACTTGCTACAAGTGAATCATCAAATTCACATATTCTCTCAAATAAAAGTTTATCTGGCATTTTTCTGATGTGGAGTGAGTTTAACCATTCAAGTTTTTTCTCATCAAAAACAGCGGGGGCTGCATTAAATCCAGATTCATCAAACCTATGAATGAGCTCATTCGATTCGAAAAACTCGGTATTATCTTTTGGATTCCAACCTAAAAGAACCATGTAATTAATCAATGCCTCAGGTAGAATACCATTTTGTCGATAAGCATCTACGCTAACGGCGCCGTGTCTTTTACTTAACTTTTGTTTATCGTGACCAAGAATCAAAGAAAGATGAGCGAACTTAGGCGGCGAGAAACCAAGGGCCTCATAAATAATAAGTTGCTTAATGGTGTTATAAAGATGCTCTTCGGCTCTAAACACATGTGTTATTCCCATTAGATAATCATCAATGGCGTTTCCAAAATTGTAAACTGGTAGGCCATTGGATCTTAATATGATAAAATCCTCCAATGTATTTGAATTAATTTTGATATGACCTCTCACTAAATCAAAAAATTCATAATCTTTATTCATTGCGACTTTAATTTTTACAGCATTTTTTCCCGTTTTATTTGCGACTTTAATTTCAGAAGAATTATCATTATTGCTGTCTACGTAATAAGCTTTATTATTTTCAATTAATTCCTTGATATACTTATTATAAATATCGAGTCTCTGCGTTTGTCTGTAGGGACCGTGGGGGCCGAAATCTTTATTTTCATCTATAGAGACACCTTCATCCCACTGGATTTTTAGCCAGTTTAAATCACGAAGTTGAGCAGCTAGCGCAGTTTTTGTATTCCTTTCTAAATCAGTATCTTCTATTCGTAAGATAAATTTTCCACTGTATTTTTTTGCTAACAAATAGTTAAATAATGCAGTTCTTGCTCCGCCAACATGCAACGATCCTGTCGGGCTAGGTGCAAAACGAACTCTATAGGGATTCATACATTTTTTTCCACTTTCCATAGGGCGTTGGCAAAGAACTTTCTACTGTCATGATAGATTTCTTCTACCAAGTAGCCTGTTTTTTTTGCTAGATCAAATATGTCGGATTCTAAATATTTAAATGAGTACTCAAGATGAATTGGTTCATATCTTTTAAATGAAAATACTTGTGACAGTTTCTTAACGTAAACATCCTGATCTTTAAGGGATATTAGAAAACTTTCCATGGCTCCAAGTATTGGATTGTAACAGCCAAAATGTTGAAAATTCTCTATTTTAAAATCAGCTTGCATTGTATTATTTATTCTATTCAGTATATTTAAATTAAATTTTTCTGTTAAACCATCTGAATCATTGTAGGCGCGCATAAGAGTGGAGATATCTTTTTTTAAATCAAACCCGATAAGAAAATAATCTCCATGATTTAATTGGTTCCAAATTTTTTTCAAAAAACTTTTTGTGTTGGTTGAGTCAAAGTTACCTATATTTGATCCTAAAAATAAAAGTAAAACCCTAGAGTTAGATTGCTTTTTTGCTATCCGAATTCCATCAATATAATCCGCAACAATTCCTAGGGTTTCAAATTCACCGTTATGCGTTTTAGAATAGATTTCATTCATTTGTTGAAATGCTTTTTCCGAAATATCGATGGGTATGTATTTTAGCCGCTTCTTGTTATTTAATATCGCATTAATCAAGTGGGTGGTTTTGTGTCCATCTCCTACTCCAAGCTCAATTAAATCGATGTTAGCATCTAAAATATTCTTAATAAGGTCGTTAGACCTTGTTGCCAAAATTTCTTTTTCAGATTTTGTTAAATAGTAGTCATTGTGGTGAGTAATTTGTTGAAAAAGTTCACTCCCATATTCATCATAAAAATATTTTGAACTTAATTTTTTTGGAGATTGAGATAGTCCAGTTAAAATCTCAATTTCGAAATCATCGTGAAGTTCTGTTTCTTTAATTAATTTAAAACTCATGTAGATCCTTTGTCAGTCTGATTCCAGAAAACATCCATCTCTGTTGAGGTAAATAAAAGTTTCTGTAGGTCGAACGATAATGTCCCTTTGGGGTGGTAAAACAACCACCTCTTAATACAAATTGGTTGCACATAAATTTTCCATTATATTCACTGAGTGAGTCTAAAAATGGTTTAAAGCCTGGATAGGGTGAATATTGGCTACTTGTCCAACACCATAATTCATTGTTCTGCCCCCGTATAGCCTGTGGATGTAAAGTGTTATCTCTAGACACCCTTGAGTGGGAAGAAGACGTGATCCGATCAAACACTTCCAATTCAAATTCTGTGGGCAGACGCAATTTTTTCCAACGAGCGTACGCATCGGCTTCAAAATAGGAAATGTGTGCGACTGGACTTTGTAAATTGAGTTTTACCTCACCATGGAGAGTGTACTCGTGCCATTCATTGTCTTTTTTATGCCAATAGAGCGGCGCGTAAATATTATTATTATTTATCCAATCCCATCCCATACTCAACCATAATTCCGCTCTTTTATATCCATCACTAAGGATAAATTCTAAGAACTCACCATTTGTGACATAGTTTTTAGAAATAGCGCATTCATTAATGTGTACTTTATGAGGAGCAGTTTCATTATCGTAGTGGAAATGTTTACTCGTGTTACCAATGATATAGAGTCCTTCTTGGATTGTTTGCCACCCCTCAACAGCTGATTGTTGAGTAGTTAAAGTGGCCTCGATGTATGGGGTTTTTATTACCTCATTGTACTTTACATATTTAAGATCCATATACATAAGTTCTTGATGTTGCATCTCATGATGCAGGCCTGCAATTAGTAAGGAATCTATTTTTTTTAATTCATCTAACGATAAATTTTGAATTTTTTTATCTATGCTTTTTCTATATTGTATTATTTGGTCCACTGTCGGTCGTGACAGTGCGCCACGTTTCCCTTGCTCCCAATGTTTTCCTGCAGATTTGTAATAAGAGTTAAAAATAAGATTATAGCTAGCGTTATTACTCAATTCATATCCGAGTTTTTCTAAAATAAATTTCTCATAGAACCACGTGGTGTGTCCTAAGTGCCACTTTATAGGGCTAACTTCAGTAGTTGGCTGAACTACCATCTCTTCAATTTCCAAAGGTTCAATTATTTTTAAACTGACTGCACGAACAGTTTCATAGTCTTTAAGTAACGAAAAGTGTTTTTCAACCACCTATACCTCCTTCATTTAGAAGTTAATTCGTGAAGATTTCGTTTAATGTAAATCAGTTGGGGATTTTATCTAATAATAATACCAATGTCACTTTATTGGATTAACATTTTAGTCTGAGGACATTGTCTAAATAGCCTGGAGAAGTACGGGGCTTGTATAAGCGGCCCGTTTAGTTAGTGAAAAAACTAAAAGCGTAAGTTTGAAAGCGATTGCGGCACGACCGCACTCCAGTAGTTGTTGTATAAATGATGTAGGATCCCGTCTTCAGCAAGGTTAAAACCAATCATTTTTATGTTTGTAGGAATCAAGAAATAACGGTGAAACGGCTAAGTGCTTTTCAAGTTTTAATGTTTAAAGGTGCAGCAGCCGAAGACATTGGAAGGCCCAAAACATGTGCCTATTGCGTGCTACGGGTTTTCATTGAACAAGTTTAAATACTCTATTTAAACTGACACAAGCAGTTCGAAACTCCTCAAGTTGACTGCACCAACTTTTTTGATTTATTTCAAGAGGTTGAGGAAGAATTCTTAAACCACCTTTTCGGAAGTAGAAATTCCACTAGTATCAGTATTATTACAGTAGATACTGACATTCACATCAGTTATGATCTCTCCACATTGAATCTGTAGATCCGGACCAAATTTTATTTTTTCACATGGATTATTAATTTTAAGAAACGAGAGATAAAATGAAGAAAGCTATTCTGATTTTAATTTTAACTGCATCCACAATCGCTCAAGCTAATACTACTAATATTTGCGATCGTAGCGAAAGTGTTATTAATGCCATTCTAATTCAAATTTCAGCTAAAGATTGCAGTCGAGTGACGGAAGAGGGTTTAAAACAGATTACAGTACTTAATGTCACTCGCTACCATGAATCAAGGCAAGATTTTACTTTTAAAACTAATGATTTTTCTGGTCTTACAAATTTAAGAAATTTGCGAATAAATCTTTACGACAACATCATTTTTCATTTTCCGACAGGGCTTCTTCGCGATCAAATACTTTTAGAAACTTTAATAATCAATGACGCTTCTTATTGGCCTTATGGAACCTATCATATTCCAGATGATATCTTATCGTATTCAAACTCATTAGAAAACGTAAGCTTGGTATCTGAGAAGTTGCCAGCATCACTCTTAGAAAGCAAAACGCTAAAGCGTCTAAATCTATCAATTCGTGAAAAACTCAGTCAGGGCTCTTTTCAGAAGCTAATGGCACTTGAGCAACTCAGTTTAAAATTTGACAATTGTGCAGCTATTCCAAATGATCTTTTTCGAGGTCTTACCAACTTACGTAAACTCACATTGACCAATGGTGATTTTTCTCTGCTTGAAAGAGGGAGTTTTCAAGGTCTCGAAAAGCTTGATGAAATTAGGGTCGGCAGTGAGTATGGTTCAAAATGTAAATCAAGACCTTATGTTTTTTCTGCTGAGACCCTTGAACCTCTTAATTCTCTTCGTAACTTTGTTCTGGATGATATTGATTTTATGGGTTTTGCAAAGAGCCAACTTGCTATCCTAAAAAATCTCGAATTTCTTTCTTGGAGAGTAAACCAAAATGCCTATTTTTCGGAGGATCTGTTTGACGAAAATATATTCTTAAAAAAAGTAGGGCCCTTATCGAATGATCCAAAAAATGATAAAAACCCTTCTGTTCAGGCCTTGTTGGCAAAATACCCTTGGTTGTTTGAAAATCACCACAAATTCAAATCGAACCTTTCACCAATCCAATCACGAAATGGACAAATTCTTTTTGTCGGGAATTACAAGGCAAAAATTGATTACTACTGCGATGGAAGTCGCACTTCTACAAATAATTTGTACCTTTTTGATAATGGAACTTTGTCAATGATCGAGCACGGACTTTGGCGCATCGACGACAATGGTAAATTTGACGGCCTCTGGGGCCAAAAATATATGGATGGAACAATTTCTGCGGATGGTAAAACAATAAAGGGGCAATACGCAAGAGGCTGCTTTGAAGCTACATATATTGAACCTTAACTATTAACACCTTGGAGTCAGATCTACTTACAGTGGTTAGGTTTTCATGGCTCCAAGTATAAATACGCTCAAATCAAAAGAAATGGGTGTCTAAAACCCCTTCTAAACAAGCCGCTGATTGCAACTGCAGCCTGTTACAAAATAACAGGCTTTGTTTTGTTCCCTGTCGTATCCCGTGATGGCATGAGATGGGGGGATGCAGCCAAGAACGTTTAAGCTATCGGTTCTGGATACTACGGAAAATTCAGATGGTATTCAGCAAAGCACAATAGTGAATTAATTCAGAGGATCTTTAGAAATAATCACTTCGGGACCACCCCAACCGCCATTCTCGTAAACCTTTTTACCCCAACAGACTAAGCCATCATCCGTTACGGCACAAGTTCGCTCATCTGCAGCGTAAACAGCGGTTGGATTTTTAAGATCTCTAGGTATGTCTAATTGGCCTTCGTTATTAAGACCGATACATTTAACACCTTCCTCTCCTATAACACATGTGTGGTACAGACCAGAGGTAAGGGATCGAGGGTTTGTTAGCTTAGGAGTTGCGATTGGTGGGACAACAAAGCCACACATGCTGTCTCTGTCAGAGCCCCAGCAGGTCAGCCCATCATCAGTTACAACACAACTATGAAAAGATGAAGCCGTCAAGTTTCTAGGATTTTTAAGGCCCCTTGGGACATCTAAAACATACCCGCAATTTGAGCCCCAACATTTAACCTTCCCACCATCAATGACACATTTGTGTCTAGCGCCGATGGTGACCTCCGTGGCGGAACTAAAAGAAGGAACCTCAATTTTTCCCTGATTAGAATTCCAACAATCAACGGTTCCAGAACTTATTGCACAGATATCAAGGGTTAGTTCCCATCCATGCTGAGAAAAGAGAGTAAAATTTTGTGGATACTTAAACTGTGATAAAAACTTTTGGGCAGCTGCGAACTTGTTGTTAAAGCCCCAGCATTTTACTCCATCAACACTAGCTGCACATAACTCATCATTTCCAGACGCAAGTTTTAGCGGAAACTTTAAATCTTTCGGAAGCAGATGATAAGGCATTCCCCAACATTTCAACTTCTCATCACCTAGCACACAGAGATGATCTTCGCCCCCGACAATATTTCTAATTGGCGTCATCTGGGGAGTCGCTTGTGATGTTGCTGCGCCGATGACAAAGACAAAATAAGTAAGAACTATTTTTTTGAGCATACCATCTCCAATTCAAAAATTTGATCTTCTTGGAAATAGTCTGTTTTTCGAATGTAAATGTCTAGAAAGAAATCTTACCTGGGCTTCTCTAATATATCGCAGCGCGAGCCTTATAATCCATAAACTATGGGCTTTGTTCAAATAGCTGGCTTTTTGAAATGGCACGAAAGCACTTGTTTAATTCACTTTTGTTTAGTTGCCCTTTGAATGCGGGGCTGAACAGAAAGATTTTTTTGATAGGCACACTTTGACTTACGTTCAATTCCATGTGGCACTATTAACATGTTAAAAATTACGTTTTTAATTTGTTTATCACTTTTTACTCAAGCTTCAGTTTTGACTGAAGCGAAAAAAAATGAATATAAAAACAGACCCTCTGAGCCTGCCTTTTTTGATGATCTTAATCACTGCGAGGAATACTATGTCAGCAATGGTCACGGTGTTGCAAGGCCAGGTTCCTGGGGCTATACCCAAACGGGAAGTCTTGTGTTGGCTACAATTAAGTCTGTTCGTATCCAAAAAGATGGTAGCGCAAAAGTAAAAATACGGGTCGAAGAAAATCTAGCTAAAGAAATCTCACCGAAGCAGGTCACATTAATTTGGCCTAAAGAACTTAAGCATCACAATATTAGTCTTTATAATAAGCCTTCAGAGTTTCCACCGATAAGTTCGAAAATGATTCTTAATCTTTTTTTGGATAAATCTAAGAAAAAAGCAGAAATTGCTCATCTGTCTGGTTATTGCCGAATAGCTGGAACTGAAAGCAATCTTTTGGTTGCCCGTAAAATAATGGCTGAATCAAAAAAGGAATGGGAAGATTGGGAATATAAAAAAAGCCAATCCCCACCAGATCATGTGTGCTGGCAAGATCCTGACTGCACTTTACCTGCACGCGCATGCAAGTTTACTCACAGAGGAAACATTGGTTTTTGCCCTGGGGTCGTTACTGTGGGCGCAGATTGTAGTCATCTCATTTCTTGCGAGATAATTGATAAGAAATGTACCTTGGTTAAAAAAAATAAGGCGGATGCCTGTGTTAGATGCAACGATAATTGTCTTTTGAAAATTAAAAATCGGTACCAGATTGAAGAAATGGTGTCATTCAAGGCATGTTTTGAAACTTGTGCAAAGTTGGAAAATTTTGAACCTACTCCGTCTCGATCTCCATAGACATTGGGAAGCATCGTATCAGATGTCCACCGAAGCGCAGACTTCTTGGATAGAGCGCATATGTGCTTCATGAATCAATTTTGCATCTTCTGGCTTATCTCTTCTGACTATTCTTTTTTACGGCTATAGGTGATGTCCTGGGTATCACTAAAGCCAGAGAATTTTTCCGTGTGCTTGCTTGATAAATGCAGGTCATTGGCATCATTTATTTTCAATTTGATGGTGGAGTCTTCACTGAATGTGATCCGGCGTTCCCATTTGCCAGATGCCAATCGGATATCATGTCGCACAAGTGTTTGACCCTCACATTTGATTGTTAGTGAGGTTTCAATTTTAGAGCCATAATAATCATGGTAGATATCTGTCCTGGTTTTCCCATCGGCGACAAGATCAAACTCTGTCTTACCAACTACTATAAAGTGGTATTTTATCATATCATCACTTTTCGTCTGACTGATAATTAGGGTCTCAGGAGTTGGTGCATGACTGACAAAAGTTCCAGTAAGATCGGGGCAAGCCCATCCAACTTGGCCAACCAAAAACGCTAAGACAAATTTCGACTTCATAATGGACTCCTGTTTTTTAGAATCGTAACTTAGCATAAAAATCATAAACAGCGAGAGCTAATGCAGGATATCCACAATTTTTATCTAGTCGTTCATAAGTAACCTATTGGGTCTCTTCGCAAAATGATTTGATTATTGACCAGCGAAGGGCACCAGTTAATATTTAGTTATGAAAATTAACCACCTCATTGTTGGATCATCTGATGTTAAAAAGTCAGTGGCTTTTTATTGTGAACTTTTTGGATTTGAGAAAGTTTCCGATGATCCCGGGGCGGTCGGCGGGCAAGTTCTTCATGGCACTGAAAGTGATCTTCTAATTTTGCCCTTTAATACGAATCTGCCAAATCCCACTCACTTTGCTTTTGAGGTCAGTGATGTCAATCGGTTCAAAAAAATTCTAGCTTGTGCTGAAGAGATGGGGCTGGAACCCCGCTCAGAACCTGCTCGAAATTCTAAAAAAGGCTATGGTCAATTCGAGCGAGCAGGTCGAACATTTCTTAATTTCTATGTTTCAGACCCTTCTGGATCCAACATTGAACTCATGGTGTTCATCTAATTTGGCAACTACTGAACTTTAAACTCGTAAAGCTGTATACAACCATCACCATTACAGAACGAAGCCCAACCAGCAATTATTTGTGGTCGTAGGGGAGCGAGTGCTTGGTTGAATTCTGGCGACATGATTGCAACCAACTTTAATTGCGTTTGCCCGGTAACAGCGACTGACTCTTCAATATAGTGATTCTTTGCCGTATTGGCACTAACGGTCACCTTGTAGCGAATGGCTTGTGCAGGAAGGGTGATCTCACCTTCGTAAGCTTCAAGTTCTAAGACCGCATCGACTTTGCGACGATTCAGATTTCCAACATAGCGTTTACAGTTGTCATCAAAAGCCTCGCAGCCCTTCAGTTGGTTTACAACCATGTCCTCGATGGTCTTACCATTGTCTTTAAGGACTTGAACATGTTGGGTGTAAACTATTTCTTCGCTCTGCACAGACCAACCTTCGATGTTCGACTTCTTTATAAATTCCAAAAGTTTGGCATTAGAACGAATAGCTTCTTCTGTTCCGGGAACTCCCACTTCATATTGGAAAACATAAGGAACCGGTTTTGGCTGTGCATATGTAATCGAAGGGCTTAAAAAGCTTCCAATGACTGTCAAACAGACTGGGCTTAAGAACATTAAAATTTTATTCATAACGATGACTCCTTTGGTTTTATATGATTGCTACATGGCTCTATTTTTTACGTAATCATTCCATTCCAGTGCAGGCTTTTGTTTCAACGATTTCGCCAACTCTTTTAATCTCAGGATTGTGTACAGAGCCTACGTTGATTTCCTTTTCTCCTACGACGTTAAACACAACACTTTGAACTTTATCGCCCCGCAGATTAAGGAAGTACTTCGTTTCGATCGACCGACTTGTATAACCGGGCATATTATTGACTAAGAAGCTATCGCCCTTTGCGATAAGAGTTGGCGTGCTACTTTTATTTGCCAAAAATAGTTTTTCAGGAACGGGCCTAATGAACGACTTACAAGCATGGCTATAGGGATCTCGTAAAATTTGCGTTCGTACGGCGTTGATTGGCAGTGTAAATATAAATCTAACTTCAGGGCGAGTGCCGGTTTCACATTCAGCTTCTGACATTTCAATCGTTTGTTCCGTGTATTCACAATTACTTTTCTTAAAATTTGTGTTTCTCAAGGCTAAAATTAACATCTCGGTCAGCTGAACGGCTTTTGCACCACTGACTTCTTCTAATTCATTTGGGATGTTGGGCGGTTTTACAGCAAGACGCTTTACAGTTTTATCGACTAAGTAATCAGTGATCTGGTTGGATATATCGTAAAACGACTCAGCGCCATCAGGATTTTCAAGGCCTGCAATGCCAGCGTACTCGTGGTGAATTAAAACGTATTGGTCAGATTCAGTCATCGATTGAAATTTATTGAAGTCGCAAGTTATTCGGCTTGTAGTTCCTGACACTTTGAACTTACAAACTTTTGCAACACCATGAACTTCAACGGGATAGTTCTGATCGCCAGAGCTGACACATGTGACTTTTGCCTTAGAAATAGCATCTAACATGCCATCATTGTATTGGCGAATCGTCATACCAACTGGCAACTGAAGGGCATCAGAGCCTTTTTTTTCAATCCAAGACTTAATGTCTGATCGAATTGTCTTTATCCTATCCTCACAGAGGTCTCCTCCGCCGACACCTTCCGTGCCCCGAGAAAATTGATAAGTGTTTTGTTTAATTTCCACATCAAATTGTTGAGTCCTTTGACGTTCATTGACTGGAACGTTAACTCCAGATTTAATTTTAGTCGTTTGCTCTAGATTAATTTTTTGTGCATTTGCAAAGAAAGCCGTGGATAGGACTAATGTTAATAAAAAATGCTTCATAGGTTTTCCTCTTTTTTTGAAACTGGATAAAGTTGTATTCCTAAATTATAGACTCTTGTTGGTTCACCATCTTCAAGAAGGGCGCACAGATCCCTGCGATACTTTTTAGTTAGCTCACGAGCCTTCGCAAGATTTTTTTCATCGATGGCCATGGTCATGGACGTAATATCCTTTTCAGAACTATCGCATTCCTGGATGGCAGAAAGGGCTTTTTCAACAATCTGAGTTTGAAATTCTCGGTGAGCAGCACTTGTTATTACAGAAGATTGATTTGTTAATTGCCGTGATGTTTTTTTCAGAGTTCCTTGCTCAAGAACGAGCAGTTTTAATCGAATTAGTCGTTCGGTGGCAGCTTTCGCTTCTTCAACCGTAATTGAAAGTTTGCGAGCGATCCATTTTGCATCTGATTTAAATCCTTGTACATAAGTGAGCTCCATGATGGCCGCATGGTACCAGTCGGCAATGACCGAAAACGAATCTACATCGAGCTGGAAGTAGGTCTCATCGGAAGGATCTCGCTCGAGCAGTCCAAAGCCCCGTAGATCTTTTGGTGTAGCAGAAAGCTTGGTACAAAGATTTTGCATCGCTTTCTTTGATAGCGACCTTTTTCCACTTAGAATCTGGGACAAAGAGGAGTGATCCATAGCAAGCATTTTAGCAAAAGCTCTGAGCGAGTACCGAGGGTTACGTTTGCAACGCTCTGTCAACTGCCGCTGAAGCCAGAGCCTAAAATGAATTCGCTCGTCTTCAGTGATGTTGGTTGAGTTGAGTTTCACTTCTTTTTCCATGAGGCTGATATTAAACGAAGCTTTGTTAACTCACCAGAACTTATGCCCCAATGTGGGGCATTCATTTGCCCCGGGAAATTTTTCCAAGATCTGTACAAAGGTTAGACATGTGACTGTCTCAATATAAACAAGCAAAGATTTGAATTATACCGTGATTAGAACATGACCGAACAAAATTACTGCTGCTAGCTGTCAATCTTCAGCTCAGTTTGTTGACAAGGTATCACAGAAAGATAGGCTTTGAGCGTATCAACCTTACTAAAGGATCTGCCAGATGAAATTTTTGATGGTTGTCATGTGTTTTCTATCTATCAGCACCTCAACTTTAGCGTCTGGCTTTGTTGACATCTGCAACCGGGGATTGATCGGAGAAAAAATCGCCTATGCCACTGGTGCCAAGGATTGTTCGCAAGTCTCTATTCAAAAGATGGCCGCGCTTAAAATCCTGAGTATTTATGGATTGAAAACGATTCCTCCGAACTCTTTCGCAGGTCTTGATTCCTTAAAAAATTTGCGATTGGGGGCCCGTGATGGGGAGTCCTTAGAATTACCCAATGATGCTTTCCAAGAGCTCAAGAATTTAACAACCCTGAATTTTCTTTACTCAGCCAATGTTAAGTTGAATGAAAGATCATTTCAGGGACTTGTATCTTTAGAGTATGTCAACATGATGCAGGCTCAGATTTTCGAAATTCCTAGAAATTTATTTCGAGGATTGACGAATCTCAAGTCGATCAATTTGCTGCGAAACTCGATTACCACTGTTCATGAAGATACTTTTCAAGGGCTTGATTCCCTCGAGGAAATTTCTCTAGGGGAAAATAAAATATCTACCATTTCTGCAATTCATTTTCAGGGTCTAAAAAATCTGAAAAGACTTGATTTGAGTTACAATAAACTCACACATTTGCCTCCAGGACTTTTAGCCAATTTAGGTCAATTGATAAGCTTGGATTTGGATAATAATCAATTTAATGAAATCTCACAAAAGGATCTAGAGGATTTGACTTCTCTTGCCCACTTCGACATCAGTGGAAATCAGATCACCCACATTCCCGCAGATTTATTTCGGAATTCAAGAAAACTTCAATGGATTGAGTTCTCCTACAATTTGTTTGCAAATCTTCCCCCAAAACTTTTTGAAAATTTGGACGTAACTTGGCTCAATTTGCAAGGCAACAGAATTTCAGAAATTTCTTTATCAGAGTTAGGGCTTCTAGAAACTGCAAGAATAAACGGTGTCAAAATTAGACCTTAACTGGTAGCAAATTGAAGATGACTGGAACTTAACTTATTTCCCATAGGAAAAAAATTAAATTTTTATGCAATTGAAGTTTAAAAAATTTTTTATTCTATTTATTTTTTTAGGAATGAATTTGATGGCATCAGATAAAATGAAACTGCAGAAAATTTCAGTTACTAGCACAAATAATTTCCTTGATTTGCTGGTAGCTCCTGACTGGGTTTTTTCTCCGTTAGAATCTTCAGAACTCAAAAAACTGAAAAGTTATGTAGAAAAAAAGGGATTTACTCCTGTACAAGGTTCAGAAGTTGAGTTCGTTCTTTCCGCGCTGACTTGGGTCAGTGGTCAGTGGGAACACGATGGGATGAACGAACCACCAAAGTCGTTTCAAGCATTAGAAATTTTAAAAGAAGTCCATAGTAATAAAACTCGTTATCGTTGTGTTGAATACGGCCTTGTTCTTTCTGAAGTTTTGCAATCTTACGGGTTCGTTACCCGATCAATAGGCTTACGCAGTAACGATGTGGCCTATGGTGGATTTGGTCAGGGTCATGTTGCTATGGAAGTCTGGTTAAATGATATTAGTAAGTGGATTTTTTTAGATCCACAGTTTGGTGTATATTTAACCACTGAGAATTCCAAGGTGCCATTGAATTTCTTTGAAATTTATCAGGAAAAAAAAGCAGGTCGCTTCCAGGATCTGGTGGTGAATACCAATTCAGGATCAAAAAGTTTTATTATGAAAATGGCAGATAAACTAAGGTACAAAAGTTTTCTTGAGAATTATTTTGGTCATATAGCCATTTCAGATAAGGCAAAAAACGAAATTGCATCGTTGTTGCTAGAATCCAAAACAACGCCGTTAACCTTTCAAGGAAACCCACTTGATAATGTGCTTTTCACCAATCGCCCTGAGCTATTTTATCCAGAAATGAATCGGGTTGCATTACTTTTAAGTTTTAAAGAAGGAAATGCAAGTTTCATGAAATTGATGAAAAAGTTAAAGATTGAAACAGATGCAGATTATCTTAAAAATATGGCAAGATTTGCTGCAAAGCCAAATTTCAAGGTTACAATTAAGTCCAGTTCGAAAATGAAACAAACTTATGAGTTCCGCGAAAGTAGCTCTGGCCTATGGAAAAAAGTGTCTGGAAGTAAATTTGATTGGAATGCGAATAATAAGTCAAATCGGATCGAAGCCCGGGCTATCAACGAATTTGGAAGACCAGGCCCCATCACTTTTCTAGAGATTCAGTACCAGTAGTAGTTACTTTTTCTGTTTGCATATTTTCAGTGTTTGGAAGACTTTAAATTATGCGTGATGACTCTATTGAGCTACTTCCTTATAATGAAAAATGGCCTGAACTTGCAAATCAAGAAATTGTATATATCCGTGCAGCTGTTCCAGATCTCAATTTTGAAATCGAACATGTTGGTAGCACGGCTGTTCCAGGGCTTTTGGCAAAACCCATTATCGATTTACTCATTGGAATCGACTCAACAGAAGATGCCCAGCAATTTATTAAGCCACTAGAAGGAATGGGCTATAGCTTTTGGCGCGAAAATCCAAATGAGGGGAATCTTTATTTTGTTAAAGGTTTACCCTTAATGGGGGGATCCGGTCGAACCCATCATGTCCATGTTTATCAAAAGCAGAGTGATGAATTCAAAAAGCATATTCAATTTCGTGATTATCTAAGGGCTCATCCAGAATCCTTATTGGCTTACGCCCATCTGAAAGAAGAATTGGCTAGGAAATTTTCAACTGACCGCGAAGCCTATACCGATTCTAAAACTCACTTTATTAATTCAATATTGAAACTTGCCGACCAAGAACCGAGTTCTGATCATCTGAGTGCAGCTCAATTTTTGTGGGAACTTACTAAGCCTCCAATTTTTCATCGCTACCTTGCGAATCACATTTATTTCACTGCCAATGCATTTGATGATTTGGTCTTAAGGCTAACGCCAGCTGATCATCGCACAAAAAGTGAAGTCATCGCTGAACTTTCATTTATGGATTATCTGGCTAAAAATAATTTTTCTTTAGCCGTTCCTGTGGCTTCAAAGAATGGATTACTTGTTGAAGAAATGAAATTCAGGAATAAAAAGTTTTTTGTAACTGTGTTTAAAAAAATTGATGGTAAAAGACTAAGTGACGAAGAGTCTTTAAACCCTGATTTTCTTTTTAAGTGGGGGGCGTATTTGGCCGAGCTTCACAATCATTCGATTGCGTTCGAAAAAATTGAGACATCTCTTGACCAAAGGTCTCATTGGGAATTTGATGCCGTGAAAGTAAAGGCCCTCTCTTTTGCAAAATCCTCATCCGGAGTAGCCAGTGCAAGACTCGAAGAATGTGTGGACTGGCTTTCCAAACTAGAAAAGGGAAGTGAAAATTACGGGCTCATCCATGGGGATCTTCACCGTGGAAACTTCTTTGTTGTAGAAGGTAAAATTATTTCTTTCGATTATGATGACTCTTGTTATCACTGGTTTATGTACGATGTGGCAGCGTCACTTTCGACAGTTTTGAAAGTCGCTACGACTAAAACTATCCGCCAAGAAATTATTGAGTGTTTTTTTAAGGGGTACGAAAGTGTACGCCCCATTTCTAGCCAATCAAAAGGTCACTTTGAAGCTTTCTATCAATGCCGCCTGGCACTGGTTTTTAACTGGGTGAATGCGATGATTAATGAAGGTCGATTTTCACCCTCTACGGTGGAAAATTGGAAAATTGTCGAGCCTTGGTATCTTGAAAATATGAAGCGGCCAGTGAGCTTTCGGTAAATGATGAACCGCCGAGCTTGAGCCTGTTGTTTAAGTTTTTGACATCCCGCTAAGAATTACAGGCTCTAGGCGATTGAATGGGTAGGTATTTGCTTTGCAACTCCCGCTGCGGAGGTATTCTTATGAAATCAACACACTTACTTGCATCATTAATTATTGCACTCTTCGCAAACAGTGTGTTTGCTCAAACAGGTTGCAACTTATCAGTCGCATTAGCTGGTCAAAAATCTGTCAGTACCGACCAACAAGAAATGCTTTCTAAGTTCAGTCAGCTTAAAGGCTATAACCTTGTAAAACTTGATGCTGCAGAGCTTGCAAAAGATGATAACGGGGTTTCCTACGGCGGTATTAACGAGACTTCCTTTAAAGGTCAAAACGTAGATATTTTCATGCAGGTGACACCGGTGACTTGGCTTACAAGTCGAAGCACTCTGCTTAATACGGACACGAATGTTATAGTTTCAATGCAAAACTTAAGATCAAAAAAAGATCTCCATGTGAGCTCAAGCCGTGATGTGATTTCAGCTTTTTCAAATGCGGATCACTTGATTGCAGAGTCTTTAAATCAATTGCCTGCTTGCGGTCAGTAGATTTGCAGCCAATAAATTTGAATTCAATATTATTGGAGATTTAAAAATGAAAAAAATGCTGACAATTTTTATAGTGATGCTTTCTGTGTCTTCAGTGTACGCAGAGACCTTATTTTGTAAAACAAATCATAACGGCCAACTTGATGATTCATATAGGGGATCTGAAAGCCACACGACCGATGAAAACTGGTCTCGTGACAAAAATCATGGACTTATAAAAGATGTCATCACATCTCGTTGTGAAAATGGCATTAAAATTAGAATAGAAGGCTACGGCCTATCGGCTCGGATGAACGATTACAACGGGACGATCGTACTTAATTGTCCATTTACAGCCATTGAAAATATGAAAGGGGACTACTACGGTGCCCATGTTTCAGCGAGTATTAATTTTGGTTCAGGGTACGGAGTCTTTTATAATTCAACTCGGTCTTGTTTTTTTGCTATGGCAGCTGGTGGTGTTGGAGCTTCACTTGTGGGAGCTCAACTAAAAATATATTGATTTGATTATTGAGATAAGTAGGACTCGACATTTGTAGGGGAATGCCTTTTCAGGCTTTATAAACAAAATCAAGATGGATACCCTTAAATAAATAGAGGGTCCAATGAAACTAATTTTGTTATCTGCTTTACTTCAATTCTTATTTTTTTCTAGCTTTTCTTTTGCCAAAATACCACCCCATGTTCGCGGTACAGTCTGTCATGCCGAAGCCCTTTGGTGCTGGGCACCTGTTGTAGGTCCCCCTGGTGCTGAGTGCGGTTGCCCCACTCCGGGTGGTTTTATTTCAGGAACACTCGAAGGTTTGTCAGAATCCGTAAATGAAGCGATCCATCCTGAGTCTCTAAAAAAATGTAAACCCATGTTGCTTAGTTTTTACGGCTATCGATCCATCGGGAAGGGTACCTACGGCCGAGTAGAAAAAGACAATTCGATCACCATAATCAAACAAGATGGCAGCAGCACAAGTGTTCAAAGTAAAGGTGGATGCAATTCAAGCAAACAGAAAGTCAGCAGCCTTCTTAAGGAAAGAATTAAAAATTTAGAAACAGCCTACAAGGCATCAATGTTAGTGCCTGCAGAACAAATTCTTAGTCAAGAGCAAGAAGCGCATAAGAGCACTTTGGATATTTGCAAAGCAGAAGAGTCTGAGAGTGACTGGTATAAAGAAGCACAGTCTGGTGAAGTTGCACCGGTAAAAAAGCCCAAACGGCAAATTAGTTATCAATAGCCTTTCAAACTCTATTTCTTTGCAAGATTTCTCTCGGAGATCTTCTCAAGTAACAGAAGTATGCGCACTTCACTTAATCGAAGCCTTGCTAGAGTGATGCTTTCAGGCGAAGTCTCAAGGCTTGCGACTAATAATATTTGATCCACGCATTGAAGAATTTTTTTTGAGGACTTTTTACTAGTATCCTTTAAGACTGAAATTCTTTGCATGGACTTTTCATCATCCATAAAGTCATGATCAGAAACCTCATGAAGGCTGGTCAGCAGAAATGGGTAAGTGGTGTAGCAGGCTTCAACATTTTTTATCTGCTGAGCTGTGGGTTCAGCTGCCTTTGCAAATATAAGTGGGCTAAAAAAACAGGTACTTAAAATAAAGTAAAGTTTCATCGTGGTCCTCCTGAGTTTAAGCTTCGGAGTTACGGATCTGATTCTATAGCAGTTGCAGGATTTATCGTTTTCTAATTGAAAACAGAGATTCGTTCAATTAATTCATCTTTTTGATTTTGCCGTTTTTTGAGGCAACTATTGTACCTAAGGCCCCTGAATTTTAAGTGGTGTCAAAAAGTTTGGTCCGGTCGTTGCAATTCTATTTTTTAACCATTTATAAGGAGTCATTTTGTGAAACTCATTTTACTAGCACTTTTTTCCCTTCACTTTCAATCTATTGCTACGGCCTCAACTTGCCAATGTAGTATGGATTTTGAAAAACCAGATGGATCAACCTACACAGAGTCCGTCAGTGTTGTATGCCCAAATGCTCAGTACTATTTTGACCTAAAGTGTGATGGTAGTGTATTTGCTGGAACTCTGACGACCACTTGCTCCAATACTGCGACCGCGAGCTCAAGTCAAAATTCAGGTTGGACTCAATGGGATGCAGAGCCCCAATCCGCTTGGCCCACCTGTAGTTTATAAAATCTTGTGAAAAAAAAGCCGACTCAACTATGGGTCGGCTTTTTTTATTATTTTGAGATCAATTAAAATTACTTTTTAACTTCGTCTAAACACTTACCGTCAGCTGCTTTAGTTTTACACTCAGTTGTTGTAGCAGTGGCTGCTTTTGTTTTTCCATGTCCCATTTTAGAGTGGTCCATAGTTCCTTTTGCTTCAGTCGCTGCAGGTGTTGTTGTCGTTGTAGTAGTAGTTGTTGTTGGGTTTGCAAAAGCCATTGTGCTTACGAATAGTGCTAATGTAACTACGATTTTCATATTGTATCCTTTGTTGTTGAGAGATCATGATGACCTCAATATGTATGCTTTAGATTAAGAACCTGAAAATTCGCTGTGTGAAGTAAAAAATTTATTGCGATGCGATAGCTTTTATTTTGACTGACGTTTGATTACCAAAAGATAGTCATTGAATTTTGTGGTTTTTCCGTTGTAAGTCACTTCATTGAAAACCTGTTCAAATCGCTCGACTTTACAGTCTTTGCACTGCTTTGCCACCAGGTTTTGAATCCAAATGGCATCAGTTGAATCAAAATTATAAATCCTAGCTTCACCGCCCTTAGGATTTAATAACCGCATCACTTCTTTTAGGACAGACTGCTTACGAGCCTGATTAATGTTATTAACCAGCATATGACTTAGTAAAATATCAACAGAGCCATCTGCAAAAGGTGTTCTTCGTGCATCAGCTAAAACAAGATGGGGACCATAATGATTCATATATTCTCGGACCAGATTGCCAGAAAAATTACGGGGCAAATTTTCAGTCGAATAGATTAAGTCTACTCCTGTGACATCATGTCCATGACGCAAAAGATTTGGAACCAGACCACTAACACCTTCTGCTAGGCTTAGGATTTTCTTTCCATGCCACTTTGCAAGATGAGCATTTGAAATTTTTAAACTCTTGTTAACAAATTCTAAATTGTAAAGGAATTCACCTGATACAAGTGCATCATTGACGATTATATAATCAGAATAGAGCTCTTCCATCTTAAATTTGGGTTTAAATGATTCTGGACTTACTAAATATTCACAGCGAAAGGCGGGTGTTGCATGACTTAAAGAGCTGAAAAAGCTTATACAGGTGACAAGTAGGCAGACATAAGTTGCCTTTTTTAAAGATCTTAAATGAAGTTGAGAATAGAGGGTATTCATTGATATTATAGGAAGCAAGCAGAGGGCCAGTGGTTTGCCTCATTGTGAGACGTAGTTCAATTAAAGGATTCCAGTATGAAGCTAGATAAAAAAACTGTTTTTCTTTTTGATGGCACTGGGGCTGCGCTTAGTTTTTTGTCTACAGCCTTTGTTCTTCCTCTATTTTCAACCTATCTAGGTTTAACCCCAGAAACATTTTACCTTTTGGCAGTTTTTCCATTTGTCTATTTGGTCTACTCTTTAAGTTGCTATTTTTTAGTTCAAGAAACGAAAAAATGGATGCTTAGTTTAATTATAATCGGAAATTTTTTGTACTGCATTGTTTCAGGTTTATTGATTGTTTTTCGAAGCGAAATCACGAAGTGGGGAGTCTTACTATTATCCGTAGAAATTCTTGTGATACTTCTTGTTATCCTGATCGAAATTAAAGTTTACCGAAATAACTTTAAGCCAGTCGCAAACTAGACCACTCATTTTAGTGTTTTGTGCCGCATACAGAATATGTTTTGGCCTTATCCCATTTTGAGACATTTCTAACGAATTAAGTCTGTGATGGACCTTCGGTTATGTTTGAAAAGAACCGAAAATACTATGTATGAGGTTTGTGCTCTTACTCATTTTTCATCTCTTAAGTCTGCAGGTTTTTGCACAAGACAAGACGTCACTTTGCCATTCTGTTCAAGCTTGTAGGTCGCTATCACAATTTGAAAAAATAGGACTGCAAGCATTGCAATTGCAATGTGAAGCCTCATTAGTTAATCAGGGCTGTAACGAGCTTGCAAAAAAAGTCGATCAAAACAAACTAAAAAATTGTAAACCAGAGCAAATATGTCAAACCGATACAGCCTCAGTTGAAGCCTCTTGTTTTATTGGCGGAGTTAATTTTGTTTGGGATGCAGCTGTTGGAATCGTAACAGCTCCCTATCAAGTTCTTCAGCTGATAGCAGACAGTTTTGCAAAAGACCGGGCCTGTTTTGAAAATCAAAATGGTGCAAAAGAGTCTTTGATTCAAGCTTTTGATTCCGTGATCCCTGAAGAGCACAACAAGTTTCGAATCAGTCCAGAGATTAAATCGGCCATGATCAAGGATTGGTCGTGCAGGGATATTCAAAATCATCTAATGGTGAAAACAAAAAACTATCAGTCTTATTTAGGACCTTTAATTGCGAGTGGTAAGTACAAAGCCTCAAAAGATCCATCGCCTTTAGTCAAGATAGTGGATGGCATTCGCCAAGAACTGGGTCTTCGGTGGGATTGCTATACACCAGCTGCTAAAGCAGAAATGAATTGCTACATCCTAAGTTCGGTGCTGACGGGTGGGGTGGGGGCAGGTCTTACCTTACAAACGAAACTCAAAAGCTTTGGTGTTACACAAGCTTCAATTGTTGCAAAGATTCCAAAGAATCCTCAATTGGCTATCTGGAAACTGAAAAGTGAAGGAAACTTTGCAAAAGCTCAAGCCCTAGAGTCCAAGCTGATTCAAGATTTGGAATCTGGAAATATTGCAGGACCAACAACTCCGGTGGGTGTGGGAATTAACGGAGCTCAATATGTAAAATTAGATAATGGTTTAGAGGGAATTTGGAAACCGAAGGAAGTGATGGGCCGAGATTTAGAAGTGGCCCATGATAAAGGGGCCAAATATGAAGTGGCTGCATTTGTTATTGACAGAAAACTAGGTTTAGATGCAGTCCCCATAACTGTTCAGAAAATATTAAATGGTCAAGAAGGTAGCTTGCAGCTTCGAGTTGTAAATCTTGAAAAGGACCCAGGCTCTAAACGTCAACTGGCCTTATTTGATGATCTCATTGCCAACACGGATCGCCATAGTGGAAATATTTTAATAAGTGAAAATCGTGTGGTGGCCATCGATCATGGATATTCCTTTGATGTCTTAAAGGCCAAAAACAAAGAATATTACACGAACCATACCTTTCGTGGTGTGGTAGAAAATCATCTCATGTTTCACCGAGCAGCTCCGTCTGTAGAAAAAAAATCCGCTTATTTTGAAAAAATTCAAGCTTTTATGCCCACAAAAGAATCCTATGAGCGTTTGGTTAACACAAAAGCGGATGAGTGGAAAAAAGATTTGGGGCCACATTTATCATCAGAGCAAATCAGAGGTTTTTTAGAAAGAAGAAATCAAATTATTGATGTGGTGGAAGAAACTAGAAAAGAATTGGGTGATCGAGTCTTTTCAGAAAAAAAGAAATAAAGTGCAGCAGAGCTTGATTTCCAGCTGCACTTTATTTTTTTGTTATTTATAAGCTTTTACGTCAGGACTATAAGAATTCCCTAAGGACTTATCGATGGCTTTTGCTGTGACTCCAGTAGCAGCTTCAATACCAACAGCAACAACTCCTACGGCTAATCCTACAGCTCCTAAAGAACCTTTTTTGTAAGCTTCTTTTACAAGTGCTAACTTTTCAGCTGGAAGTCTTTCGATTCTGGTAATCGTACCACCAGCGGCAAGCCTTTCTTTTGTGTAATCACGTGTACGCTCGATTGCATCAAAATCAATTGATTTTGTGAAATCATAAGTTGGCACAGGTCCGCCTCGACGTGCATCAAGAGCTTTTAATTTGTAATCATTTTCTTTGCGGGCTTCTTCAAGAGCCATTCTTGCGTAATTAGCTCTGGCTTCATGATCTGGCACTGTTTGAGTACCTGTGGCTTGCATGCTTACGTTGCCTTGAGCATCACGAACAGCCGTATAAATGGTTTCCGTTTTAGTGGCATACTGAGACTGATAACTGTAGTGTTGGGAATTCGATTTTGCTTCTTCTGCACCTTTTTCCATGAGTTCAATATGATGCTTTCTATTTTCTTGTGGGCTTTTTTCGTATTTAATTGTGACTTTATCACCGTCAGCAATTGTTGAAGTGGCTTTTGCAATTAACATAGGGTCTCGGCCCATTTCACCACGGCCATCAAAAATTCTTTTTGTGTGCAGGTCTTCTAAAGATGATGATTGTTTATACTTTTTTACCGAATAAATGCCTGAAGCTGTAGCGCCTACAGCGGCGGTTCCTGTCGTTACACAACGTGTGCCGTTCCATTCTTTATTTTCGCTGGAACACCATTTGGTGTTTTCTGCGAATGCAGAGAAAGGGAAAAGGGCAGTGATAATGGCTTGAATTAATAATTGATTTGATTTCATTTTAAGATCTCCTATTGTTTATACTTGTTATCAAAGCAAGTCCAAGACCTAAGTCTATTGCTATCAATTTAAATTGAAGTGTTCATGACCCTTTTCGCGCTCGACATATGTCGATAAAAAAGACATCTCTTTGGTTCATAATGAGACTGTATTAAACTGAGACTGTGATTTCAGTCATTCAACTTTTATTTGTTTATTCTGTTTCTCTTTTTTCTAATGATTGTATCTTTACGCAGTCCACAACTCCTGAAGAGAATTTACAAGCTATTCTAGATCAGGTGGAAACTTCTCCGTTTATGAAAGCCTGTCATCAGCCTGAGGGTTTACTAACGGGACGGCCTAAGACTGGATTATTAAAAAGGGCTGTTCCTGAAAAAGATGATGAGGGACGAACAGCGCGGGTTTTTTTACAAAAGATAGTTAAAAAAGTCCGTAAGCAAGTATCTGAAGGTCAGAATATTAACCTCAACATTTCAAAGTGCATCGGTTCTAATCATCCACGATGTGATGAACTTAAACATTGGATGAAAAAAGAACTACCAGAGTATATCAGCGAGGCCAGATACCATTTAAGTCTTGCGCAAAGTCCCAGTGAAGTGAAAAGTTGGATGACTCAGGCAAAAAGTAGCGCCAATTCTAAGCTTGATCCTTTGGGAAGTTTTAAAGCAGTACCCTGGAAGCCCTTAGATGATACAGAAAGTTTGCGGGCTAGTAAGGATCTTGAAGATTATCAAAAACAAATTGAAGCAAATCAGCCAAAGGCTGCCAGTCACAAAGAAATCATTGATTTTAAAAACCAATCCCTTTTAAGTGTTCGCTACAAACATTACCTTTCCTACCATCAAATGATGGCTCAGTTGCCGTTATTGCAGCATCTTGATACCCAAAACTTCACTGAAATGGATTTACTAGGTGCCATTACAAAAATGCAAGAAAGTCTTAAAGAAGAAACTAATAAATTAGATGCCATTGAGAAAAGTCTTAAATCATCGGGTCCACTGCCAAGTTCTGTTTTAGAACTTATGAATTACAGCTCCCTGGTCGAGGAAACTTTATTAGAGGATTCCAAAGATTGTAAAATTGCGACATCACTGCTTTATACACTTTCAGACCGTGAGCTCGGAAATGGTCTGGCCCTTGGACTTCCCATTATGGGGGCTTCATTTTTTGCACCACCATTTGTGGCACTTGCAGCAGGCCTTGGTGTGGGTGGAGTTTTTGCCTACCAAAGCCACTCGGATTTCTCGAAGGCTCAGCAAAGATCACTGGGTTATGTTTACGGTGATTCATCAGGTGATGATCTAAAAAATTTAGATCAAAAAAGTTTTCAAAGCCAATTCGATAGGATCACTCTACCTGTGGGATTTGGCCTGGCAGGACTGCTAACCAAAAAAGTGGTCATGAGTCGCCAGTCCCTGAATTACGGGCTTTCTTTGTTTAAAAATTATAAAAAATAATTTTTGAATTTCAAGACTTACTCAAGAATAATTCATTCCTATTAAGTTCCTGTACCATGACCCGATAAACCTTAAAGCCATCAACTATAAGGAGTTTATCATGAGTCAAAATTCAAATTCACCGGTTGTTCATAACAGCGTTGTTCCCCTTTTTTATTGGATTATGCAAGGTTTCAAATGTGCAACTATTATTGGTATTCCATTTGGATTAATAGGAATATTAAATGCATTGGTGTCAAAAGGGGTCTTAACAAAAGATAGAATTCATCTTAAATGGGGTCTTATCAGTTCAAGCGAAGTGGATACCACATTGGATAAAATCACTTCTGTTTCTATCGAGCAGTCAATTTTTGGTAGAATTTTTAACTACGGTTTTGTTGTCGTAAGCAATTCCGGCGGTGATAAAAGTTTTATGTTAACAGAGAATCCAAGCAAAGTTAAAAACATCATTTTTAACGAGCAAGAGAAGTACAAAGAAAGTCAAATTGCAAAACAGGCTGTGGCGATGGCGCAAGCTATGAAGTCCGCTTAAAGATGAATTATAAGACAACCTTCGTTGTTTTTGCCATTCGATAATTTTTCAAATGACCATTGGTAGCCAGCAAGCTTGAGGTACTTAATGGTCATGGCTTGAACTTTTCCAGTGCCTTTGCCAGTCATGATTTTAGCCTGTTTGAGGCTGGAATTAGAAAGCTGCATCAAAAACCGATCAACAGCTTCTTCCACATCTTCTGTTTTATATCCGTGCAAATCTAAAAGTGTTTTTGCCATAGAATGAGACTGATTTAAAAATCGGATAACGTCAACTTCTTAAAATATAACGTTTACTATATTTTTCTTGTATTTAATATAGCGATCGCTATATTCTTATTTCATGAAAAGTGATGAAAAAATCTCAAAAGGAGAACTGACCCGGCAGCGACTGATAATGGCTGCCCAGGCTTTGTTTTCTAAAAAAGGCTTCACTGAAACCAGTGTGGATGAAATCGTAGAATCCATTGATTTAACGATAGGCGTTTTTTATGCTAACTTTAAATCCAAAAATGAACTTTTGAAAGTTGTTTTGGCTCAGCAAATTGCAAGGTCCAGGCTTAGTTTGCTAACCAAAAAAGACAAAGAATCAGACAGGGATTGGACTGAAAGAGTGATCAGGTCTTACTTATCTGAAAAACATAGGGACACTGTTGAATTCAGTTGTCCGTTGACGACCATGTCTCAGGAAATATTTAAACTTGGTTTGCAGCAAGAAACGGGCTTAGCAGGCTATATCGAAGAGTTTGAAAAAATTCTTAAACTAAGACTAGAAAGTATTAGGCTTGGTTCAAGTCGAAATGCACCAGCTTTAATGGCCATGTGTATTGGAGCTTTACAGAATTCAAGACTTATAAAAAATAAAAAACAATCCAGCACTTATTTAGAAAATACGATTCGAACAGCCATTCATTTAGCCATGAATTGAAAGGAATTTTTATGGATATTGTTAAAGTGTACAATCAGCTTAAAAAATACCCATTAGGAAAAAACTTATTTTCATTCATTGCAACTCTTAAAGCTCCTTACTTTTCAACCATAAGTCCTGTGGTTCAAGAACTGACTCAGACCAGTTGCCAAATTTTTATTAGAAAAAGAAGAAAAGTTTTAAATCATATTGGCACAGTGCATGCGATCGCGATGTGTAATGCCTGCGAATTGGCCTTTGGTTTAACAATGGAAGCAGGTGTACAAAAAAGTCTGCGCTGGATTCCTAAAGCCATGTCTGTTCGCTATCTTAAAAAAGCAGAAACATCATTAGTTGCCATCTGTAACTGTCCTGACATTAAAAATTATGGAACTGGTGAGCATATAGTAAAGGTCATAGTTCAAGATCTCAATCAGGTCATTGTCATGGATGCCGATATTACAGTTTACATAAGTCCAAAAAAGGAAGTCCAGTGAGCGCCAATTTAATCAGAAAAATATCTAATCATTCCCCCAGTTGGTTGCTTCGGTGGTTAGGTAACCTTTGGCTTCCCTTTTTTGGAGCTGGAATCAAAGTCTTGAAGGCATCACAAGATTTTCGCTTCATTCAAGTTTGTTTAAAAAAGCGCTGGTATAATTCTAATTATGTGGGCACCCAGTTTGGTGGATCGATCTATGCTATGACAGATCCTTTTTTTATGCTGATGCTAATTCAAAATTTAGGTAAAGAGTACATCGTTTGGGACAAGGGTGCAAAAGTTGATTTTTTGAAGCCTGGAACGACAAATCTTTATGCTGAATTTAAAATTGATCAAAATTTGATAGACGATGTGAAAGATAAAGTCGGAAAGCTTGGTAAATATGTTTTTGATCTTCCAGTCAGTGTTTTAGATGAAAATCAGCAGGTGATTGCAAAAATAGAAAAAACCATTTATGTAAGGAAAAAGTAAAACGTCTGGTCGCTTTCATAAGTGATTAAACTTTTGACAGTGGCAGTGAACTTTTTATCAAATTCTAATTAATTTAAAATTTATAGCCAATATAAGTTATACCTTTTTTGCTTCCTAAAAAAACAAACAAAAAAGGATATAAATATGCTTAAAACTATTTCTCTATCGATACTTTTCATGACCCTGAATGCTTTTGCAGTTATTAATTTACCCGTTGGTGGATCGGCCGTTATTAATGGTCAAACTGTGACTTGTTCAGGTGGTCCGACACATGGAACTGGTGCTATCAGCTGTGGTTGCCATGGTACTTGGGGATTAATTGGCGAAGTTCTAGTTTCAGCGAACTTAAGTCCAACAACAGAGTGCGGCAAAATTTCGGCATCGGCTGTTCCTCGTGATTGTAAACCATTGTCTTCAGCGAGTGGTTTTTTTAAATGTGATTGCAATGGTACATGGGGATCCATTGGTCAAATCATCGTAGGCACAGATAAAAGTGCTGTAGATGAGTGCCGAAAGTTATCAGTTAATTCCAATCCTACGAATTGTTCTGCATTATAGTTAATATTTTTGTTAAGAATCGGTCAAGATGGCATGAAACATTGCCATCTTGTGTATTTGAGCTAGATATCCTTTTAATTATTAACAAAAGGAAATTCTATGATCCAATTTCTTATCTCAGCTCTTTTTGCATTCAATGCTCAGGCCAGTGATTTGATCCAAAATTCCACCATGGATTTAAGGCATCAAAAATTGATCATCCAATCTTTGCAGCAATCCTGCGGATATTTTAAAGACATAGTTGAAATCAAAACGACTGTTACAAAACAACAAGTGGATCAAGGAATAACTGACTACTTCTTCAATTCCATTTTTCATTTCACTGTGCGTGTTGATAATGGTGTGTTTGACCAGTACAAAGCCCAAATCCAATCGTCTTATCACAGTAGTTATGATCACCAGTCTGGGCAGTGGGGTCTTTATTCTGTTGGCTTAGTGAACTGCATTCTTATTTGATGATCCTGTCGAACCTGGACCGGATCCAAGGTTCCCAAAAAGGCAGCTTATCTTTCATCTCACACGCTTGGTTGAGTATTGCAATCGAGCTCTCCGGTGTGGATCGAATCAGCTGACTTTTCAAAGGAAAGTATTTTACAAAGGATTCGACACCGGCTTTACACGTAGCTGAGCTTAGGTGCTCTAAACCTCTATCAAAGTCCCTATCGAAATCTTCAATGATTTGTCTTCTGATGCTTTGCCTTAATGAATGAACTTTCACAGGATCAATTTTTTGTTCATCCCAATTTTTAACAGAGAAGTGTTTCTCGTTTATGTCTTCTTTGTTTTGTGCTCTGAGCTCCACGATGGCAGCTCTTTTTTTGATTACATCTTCAATACATTGACCAGTCTTATCATAGTTGTATTTTATGTAAGTGCTTGCACACTGCTGAAAGACTATTTTATCAAAAGACCCCACAATCTTTTGTCGTTTGATTTCTGCTGAAATTTGAGACTTATTATTTTTTGTCCAATTTTGCATTTCTCTGCGGGGCTGGATAATATTTTGAATGGCTTTATCATGCTGTTTGAAAGGAGCTTCGCACTCGAGTGTACTTTGAAATTCAAGACCGTTAAAGACTTGTTTTTTTAAAAATTCATACCTGGCAAGTGATATTTTTTTTAAGTGTTTCGGCGCCATTCTATAAGCGGTAAAGGATTCAGCAAAATCTTCTCTTTCGTTGGTCTGAGCATACCGAGAGACCATCTCGTGAGGCAGGCGTTTCCATTCAGAGGTCAAGTCATACTTTCTGCCAATCACATGCCCCAGTTCATGGATGATGACAGCTATTTTTTCAAACTTTGAAAATTCATCCCAGACATCAAAAACATCAATGGCTGCGTTGGCGATGACTTCTCCCTCGCCTTTTTTGTAAATGCTAAGCGTGTATCCTGTTCTAAAATGCAGCAGGTAAGTGAATTTGATCGGTAAAAAACTGGGAGGTAAAGTTTCAAGGGCTATGATTAAATCGTCCAACTCTTCAGCTTTCCAGATTCTGTGATTCCTTGGCTCGGGGCTAGCAAAGGGACTTGTGGGAAGACCAAACTTAGCTTGGATATAAAGCATCTTAATTGGTGACTCTGAGCCGTAATACTGTTTCATAACGCACAAAACTTTATTGCAGTTGGATTTTGGCAGTTGGAACGAGGAGGACTTTTCGTAATTGTTATGCATATTTTTAAAGAGTTCCACTAAGTGGGGATGCTCATCTTTAAATTCCAGTCCTCGGAATTTTCCATCAATGGTGAGATCAAGATCTTGTATTTGTGAATCGATGAAATCACTCATCTTTTGAGAAGTGGGTGGAGTCAGCTGGCTGCAAGCCGCTTTTTTAATGTCAGCAGGCTGTACTGAAAAATGATTCAGTTCTCCATGGCCGATAAGGGGGCTTAGAATTGTCAGCAAAGATAAAAGGATCGACATTTTTCGAGACTGAAATAAAGTACAGGGCATGATGAACCTCATGGGTAACAGCTTTTGCAATTGGGATGCCCTTCAGGTACAAGTAACAGCTATGAAACCACTTGTTTTGCATGAAAAAGTTTTTGCTAAAGAGCTATCATCCAAAAGACTTCACTTAAGGCTTGCTGACCTAGGGCAGGCCCGAGCCTTATGGAGTGCCATCAAAGAAGATCGAAAAAACCTAGGCACTTCTTGGAATTATTTAAATAGTTTAATTGAAACTCAAGAGTTTTTAAAAAAGAGATCCAAAAAGAATCCAGGCCCTGAAATGACTTATTTTATTTATAATAAAAAAGATGTTTTGCTGGGTAGTCTTCATTTGCATTCTTTTAATTATGGGGATCACCGCTTGGAATTAGGCTACTGGTTGTCAAAGCCCCATCAAGGATTTGGCTATGCCACTGAAGCCGTTCAAGCATTAGAAAAAGAAATTTTACGCCTTGGTTTTCACCGAATTGAAATTCGCTGTAACCCTAGAAATCAAGCCTCTGTTAGGTTAGCTGAAAGAAGCCATTATGTTTTAGAAGGTACACTTCGGCAAGACACTCGTGTTGAAGGCGGCTTTCTAGATACGGCTGTTTACGGTAAAATAATTGGTGCCGATGATGAAGCTTTCACTTGCTGAATCCAATCGGCATAGGCTTTAATATTTAAAAATTCAGCTTTGCCGGTACAAACCTGATTGGCAGTCTTGCGAATTCCGCTGTAAAATAAAAATTGATCCCACCTGAATCTTCCTCGGTGGGCTAAGACTTTGGTGATAATTCCCATGAGTTGATAGGACCCTGATGGTGTCATTCCAATTAAGGGACCGCCCGAATCTCCAGTACAGGCTTGGGCCGATCGATTATCGAGGAGAAAATAATCCCCTTCCATTTGTGATGTTTTGAGATCAAAGATTTTGCCTCGGATGATGGGATTCCTATCAAGCTCGGGATTCATCCGAGCCTTAGCAGTTATACCGTACCCCATCAGGAGAGCTTGATCCTGAAGTGATGATAGCTCTGGGGAGTCTTTAAGATCAAAGGGGATTCGGGCCTTGTTGAGTTTCTGAGGAATGGGTTTGTTAAGAATAATCACGGCTAGATCAACAGGTTTACTTTTATAATTAAACTGAGGATGAAGAATGACTTTGTAAACTGTGTCTTGAACAAAGGTCTTTTCACTGTTCAGAATGGGTAGAAGGACGGATAAATCTTGAATGAATCCTGGCTTTTGGACACAATGAGCAGCTGTTAAAACAGTGTTCTCATCGATCAGAACCCCTGTGCAGCGGCTGTTTTCAGGCAATTGGATCAGCACTGTCGAGTAGAAGGCCTTTTCTGCCAGCTCAGGGCTTACTGCAAATGCCAATGTGAATATTAAGTAAAGCCACGCCATAGATGAAGTCCTTGCTAAAACAAAGCCATTTTAAGAGAGAGGTCAAAAGCCATAAGGGCAGGTGCAGCTGTCGATCAAATTGACACAGGTTTTAAATTGTCATTTGCTGACACTGGTTTATAAATATGAAAGTCTTCAACTATGAATATTAAAATTGTTTCCTCAGCTGCAGCTCTATTAATAGCAGGTCTTACCTATGTGGCTCTGACCTATAAGCCTCTGAACGCAAAGTATCCAATTGGAAGTTGCCTCAGTGATCGACAATTGAAAGTGAAATATAAAGTTTTAAATGTGACGGCTGATGCCTACGAAATTGAGGTGATAGATTCAGGGCACTACACCATGAGTCCTGAATACCAAAAGAGCAGTCAACTGATGTATTCAAAGCCTGCAGTGGAAACTGGGGCCCAGTATCATCCAGCTTTCTGCGAAGAAACCCAACCCGAGACATGATTCAGTCTTTGCACCCAGAAGGATCAGGTTTACTTGTTTACCAGCCCAATGAAGAGCAATTAAATAGAATTTATCAAAAAGGAATTATTCAGTTTTTTGTTTTAACTGAATTTAAAAAAATATCTTTACCTTATTATCAACTGATAACCCAGTCCGATTTTGAAAGAATATATTCTTATGAAATGGGGCCTCAATATTTAGGAACAATTTTAAAATTATCAGACCTTGATGTTGAAATACCAAATTCATTTCAGTCCATTCAATTTATTGATCTTGAAATGTCAAACCTTAAGAACACAAAGGCATTCTTAAAAAAAGTAAACGCCAATGAAACTGTAAAAATATTTTTATCCTTTCATCCGAAAGCAAAGATTAAATCGATCAATGAAGTCATAGAATGGATTCCAAGCCAAACCGAGTTTAAAAATATCAAATTTTTTAAAAAGCCCTATGATCAAGATTCCAGTGATTGGCAAGGATGGTCTTCATTTGAAGAAGATTTACCCTGTCATTTTGAGCAGGGTCAGTTTTTAGAAGCATTAAAATATTCTATCATAATACCCCATTACAATTCCGAACATTTTTTAGTGAATGTGATTCATCACTTATCTAGAGTAAAAGATTCTGATCAAATTGAAGTCATTGTGGTTGATGACGGTTCAAAAAACCAGAGCTTGGAATATATCAAGTATTGTGCTGGTTTAAGATTTCCAAAACTTAATTTTCGTCTTTATGCGTGGCCCGACAAGCCTAATTTGAAATCAAAGAAAAAAATTTTTCGTGCTGGGTTATCAAGAAACTGGGGTGCATATCAAGCTAAAGCAGATCGGCTTTTGTTTTTAGATTCCGATATGCTAGTGCCTCAAAATTTATTAGAAAAGCTTGATGAGTGCTTTAATGTATCAGATGTCACTCAGTTTAAAAGACTGCACATTCCAGCAATACTGTCCCATGAGTTGACTGAATATGAATCAATGAAAAAAAGTCCCGATCTTTTTATCGAAGAATCACAATACTGGGGTCAGTTATTTTCAGCTTCCCATTGGATGAATTTACCTGATTTTTGGAAAATGACTTGTACCTATGCCTTGGCCATCCAGAAAAAAACATTTTTTGAAGTTGGAAGGTTTCGCCGGGAATTCATCGAGTATGGGTTCGAAGATACTGATTTAGGTTATCGACTGTGGAAAAAAAACTTTTCTTTTCATTTAGAGCAAACAGCTTTGCTGCACTTAACACAATCCCAAGAAAACACACAA
This sequence comes from Bdellovibrionales bacterium Ga0074139, assembly GCA_001464795.1. Classification (GTDB taxonomy): domain Bacteria; phylum Bdellovibrionota; class Bdellovibrionia; order Bdellovibrionales; family Bdellovibrionaceae. The sequence goes on along the minus strand of LNEB01000004.1, from coordinate 88,310 downwards.
TCTGTTCTATTTAAATTTAATAAAATGCGAAGAATTCAAAATATGGCAGCCTTATTTTATAAGCTGAATTTGGATTCATCAATTTTTAGATTGTTTCGTAGTTTTTATTAATTGGAATAAAACAAGCCATTGGTAATAGTAATCCACTAAAATGTAGCGAAACTCATTGAGGCGATTTTTAAAGAAAGACTGGTTTCCAATTTGGAAAGCAATTTTGTAAAGTTGGGTTATATAATTATTTATAAATGTTTTTTCTAAGTGTAAACTTTTTTGCTCAATTTTTACATTCAATTTTTTTTCTAAATAGAGTTTTCCTTGGCCCTGTTTAAAAGCTTTAAAAAGTAATGAATAAAATGAAACGGGACAGTCATGTAAAACTTTTTGCTGGGGCAGTAAAGTCAACACATGCTGCTTTTTAATCAATCGAAATATAAATTCCTGCTCTGTTCCACCAAAAATTAATTGCTCATCAAAAAATTCATTTTGAATTCTACTTTTTCTGATAACCATATTTCCACCGAAAAGATTTTGAGTTCTTAGTGTATTATCTAAAATTCCAGAGCAAATCCATTGGTCTTGGATGCTTTGATAGCCTTTGGCAAATTTATTTTGAGTTTCTTTTATCTGATAGGTGCCACCACATCCTGTTAGTTTGGGATTGGCGTTCATGTGGTTAATATACTGACTTAGAAATGTAGAATCCGATACTTGACAGTCTGAATCTAAGAATAACACAAGATCTGCTTGGGCCATTCTTAAGCCGGCATTTCTGGCACAATTCGCACCCACTTGGCTTTTTGTAATTTTTAATGGGTAATTAAGATCCTTCATGCTTATTAAAACAATTTCAGGATTAAAAACAAGAATGACTTCAAAATTGCAATTTTTTTGCTGTGTCAGTGATAGCAGTGTTTTTTCTATAAAAGGGTCTCGGGTTCGGCAGGGAATGACCACTGAAATTTCGATGCTCATTTTTTGACCTTTAGTATTCTTTTTTTATATTGGTATTTGAATGCCCAATAGATTTTCCGAAGTGGCCAAGTCACAATAAGTAAGAAGGGGTAGAATTTGTAGCGTAGGTTCATTATAAAAATTTTTATTTTTATAAAAAGCATTTTTAAATGATGAAATATGGATTTTAATTTATTGATGTACAGATCTCTTTTGTGATCGAATCTTAAGTTGTATATAACAAATAGCGGCAGCATTAAATTTTCTAAATCCACTAATTTAAAAAAATGAAATGTCCATTTTTTGCTGGAATCATTCATGTAAGCTTCGACATTTTCAGGATGGGGGTTTAGAAACAAATTTTGAGTTTTAACCGTCATCGAATCAAAGTTTTTCTTTAAGAACACGAGGTTAAAATCTATTTTTTTTTCTTTTAGTCTCATGATCATTAAGAAAAGTATTTCCGGCCTGGTCCAAGAGTCATGAATAGATTTTTTAACTGGTATAATAAGACTACAATTCCAGTTCAATTTTTGAACTTTCTGGATTTCGAGCTCGATGTCAAAAAATCCATTGGGAACGAATACGATTTCTTTTTCGTTTTTGTACTTACTTATTAAATCAATTTGTTCTGTTTGCAGGCTTTGATCGATCCATATTTGGATAGGATAATTGAATGTTTCTAGCCTATTTAATTGATCGATTTGATCAAGACAGATTTGAAGTTTAAGTTTTTTGAAATCATTTAGATTTTTTTGGTTTTTTTCTTCGATTGTTTCAAAGGGAACTAATACTGGAAGATTTTGTAATTGAAACGAGTTTTCATAAACGGCAGATAAGCCATCCATATGCCAAATCGGATTTTTAAAGGATCCAATGGGGCTGAAGCTAATGAGTTGATAAATCATCAGCGAATATTAGGAAGTATCCCGCCGATTTGTGCAACCATATCTTTGTACCTTAAGTTCCGACTCAGATTGGCTGATTCAATAAGTCCGTAGCCAGGTTTACCATTCCTTTCATACTCGGCAGGGGTAAGTCCCATGGATTGAAGTATGGTATTAAGCAACTGAGTGTAGGGGCGTCCGATATGCATAGTGTCGCCCACGTTATTAGATGGAATCTTAGGGACGCCGTACTGAGAATAATCTAATAGCCGACCTGGGCGAATGAAGCCCTGGCCTGTGCCAGCAAGTACTACGGGCATATTTTCTTGAATGTGGCCGGCCCCTTGGCTCATTTCACCACCCCAAAACACCAAGGAATTTTCGAGCATGGATTTTCCATTGGCTTCAGGAATTTGCGATAATTTTTGAATGACTCTGAGGAAGACCTTTTGTGCGGCCCAGAAGCTGGCTTGGTAATGAGCTGGTGAGGGTGCTTTTTCACTGTCATGAGAAGCTCCGTGCCATGATGAAGGACTTACGCCTTCTGCTTCTTCAATGTTGATCACAAGTACATTGGTTAGTTGATTAAGGAGAGCTAAAATTCCCACATCAACGAAAGCTTCATACTGTTGAGTTATGCTTAATGTGGGAACGTTGGGAACAGGGCTGGTCTGAGGAGGGACTGGTTTAATTTGCTTAAGCCTCGCATCAATTTCTGTGAGCATGGAGGATTGAATATCCAAAACGTTTTTGTCCTCCGCCGACACACGAGTGTTGTTTTTAAGCTCTGTGTATTTCTTTAAAGCTTCAGAAATAGATTTTGAATTTCTGTTCAGATTTTGTCCTTGAGAGAAATTAAATAGCAAATCAAAAGCCGCTTGAGCGCTTGAAAATCCCTGACGTCGGATGATGTTGCCGCCTTGGCGCATAAAAGAACATCCACCATAGGTACTAAACAATAATGAGTCGATAACAGGAGTATTCGTGGTGTACATCTTAGGAGATTTTGCTAGTAACTGATCAATGGTTTGGTAGCCATCGGTATCTTGATAGTGGCCCAGGGCTCCGCCGCTGTTGTGACCTAGTCCCAATGGAATATCCAAACCCCTGATGTAGGTCATTTGTGACAGGTAGGGGCTGAAATTTGTGTTTAAAAGTTTATTAATTCCAGTTCCTGCAAACAATGAAGTCAGGTTTCCTTCTTTGATATTGGGTCCCAGTTGGGTGGGAGCTATTTGAAAGGGATCCCAATTTTCTTGGCGAGTTCCGTGAGCTGTGCGAATGAAAATGAATCGTTTAGGAATGCCGCCAGCTTGAGCATGAGCTTGCATTCCGTAAGGGAGTAAAGAGGGTAGTAGTGGCAATGCTAATGTTGACAGACCTAATTGTTTTAAAAATTCACGGCGAGATTGTCGGTTGTTGTTGTTCATGATTACCCACCAATTCTTTTCATTTTAAAATCTCGCGTCAAAGGAAGTTCAAAATACATTTTCTTAATACTTCCATCACTGCTTCTCATTTTATTATACATTTCGTTCAGCATACAAGCATCTTGCGAAGTTTCAAATCTTCCCAAAGTATGCCGCATCACTTGTCTTGCAAAGCACATATTGGCCTTGTAGCTGTTACCCACATACTCACTGAACTGGACCCCACCGTTTGCGGATTCACCCGTGGGCTGATCGATATTTAAATTAGTCACACTAGCATTAACAGGAACCTGTTTGAGTAAGGTATAGGTGACGTTTCCATTGGCGTCGGCTGTAAGCTTATAAACAGGCTCAAATTTTCCGCCTCTAAATCTTGATAAAGAATCGTAATCATCCAAGGCAAATCCCAAAGGATTGATTTGCGTGTGACAGCCCACGCACTCAGGGGCAGTGACTTTGGCTTCATACTGAATCCTTTTTGATTCCCCTGTGATTTCACCTGCCGATAAGGCACGGTCTGGCAAAGCATCCGCATTGGGTGAAGGCAGCACATCACATAAAATTTTACGACGAATAAAAGTCCCCCTTAAGAAAGGGTGAGTATCATCGCCCACTCCGTCACGAAGGGTGGTCACAGCTCGAGTCAGGATCCCTGTGTGAGTGGTCAAAGTTTGCATTGCGTGTCCGTAGGAGTATGTTGTTGTGGGTTCAGGCAAATAATAGAAGGATCTTGTGTAGCCGTCAGCAATGATAGATCGGTCTGTCAATAGATCGTAGAACTTTCTATCACTCCAAGTCATTCTGTGAACAAAGTTATAGGTTTCACTTTTTAGCGCGTTTTGAATAGGAGCACTCACATTGCTATTTCCATAGTTTCGTGTGGGACCATAAAGAAGATCAATGGCACTTACTAAGTAAGAGTCAGACACATGAGGTATTTTTTCCACCTCGAGCCACTCGTTGATAAAATTATGATAGCTTCGCTCAAGTTGTGATTGTCCCGATGGATTGGTTGAATAGTAACTGTCAAATTTGGCACTGTTGGTGCCACTTAAGTTATGCAAATCAGGTCTTGTGACTTTTTGCACTTCATTTAAATAGCTGGCTTCACTGGCAGTGAAGGCCCCTAATAATGCGGAATCAATCATCGCATCCGTTGGGATATCTTTGAGGTAATGAAAGGAAAGCCGTTGCGCGAGCTCAAAATCATTCAGCTCAAGTAAATTGGGATCCGAGTTGGACACTCTTCCATCCACTTCCACAATATTTAAGAATCTTGGTGAAAGTAAAAATGTTTGCACTAAGGTGGCAAAACCATCTTGTGCTGTTGTGCCTGAATTATAAATGGCCAAGTATTCATTTTCTTCAGCCAATTCAATTTTTTTACGTAATGCTTTTTGGCCAAACTTTTTAATAAAAGTTCTTAAGCAGGCCTCTGTGGGTTTAACATTGTTGGCAATGGTATTCAGGCAACTGACTTTTGAACTTCCATTGAGCCAGTTATAATTTTTTGAAATCTGATCACTAATGGCAGAGCTAACGACCACGTAGCTAAAGAAATGATCGGGAGTCATACTTTGATCAATACTGCTAAAGGTATTCAAAGCTGCATTGTCATTAGGAATTGTACCCATAAGCGGTGTGAGTGTTCCAACAAGTCTAAAGGCTTCGTTGTTTCTCTCGGACCAACCTAAATACCCACCGTTATTTAAAAGAGCCATCACAGCATTTGTGTACTGAGTTTTTGATAGTCTTTTTAAAGGCACTTTTGGAATCGCTGTTTTGATATCACAGTTCAGTGCTAAATTAGCAGGTGGTGTGGGTGCAGGTGGTGCCGTAGGCACTGTTGGTGCAGGTTGATTAAGTGCATCAGCAGGTGCACCGAGGCTGACCCATTTTTCCACTAGGGCCATTTTGAAAGGATCAGTGATGGTTCCTGCCGGAGGCATCGGTCCCAAGGCTTTGTTCACGTGTTTCATTCTTGATAAGATGAGTGCTGCTTTATCTTTTGATTGTTGTGGGCTCACCATATTGAGATTGCCGTAAGCTTGAGTGTTGTTGTGACAGCTTGTACAGTTTTGTTTAAATACGTTAAAGCGAGTATCTACACCTGTTAACATTTCGTGGGTGACTTTTTCAGGCACATCTAGAATTTGACAAGTTGTAAACCTCGTAGCACTCACTGCTGGGGCAAATAATCCACTGGATTGCTGACAGCTTGATGCAATTTGAGCGGCTGAACATTCTGCAGAAGTTCCACTGGCCCGAGTAAAGTAAATATACTGAGAGTTCGCATCCACAGGCTGACTCGTATCAGGATGTAAACATTTTTGAGAGCAGGCTGTGTAAACAGGTGTTGTGCCCGTCCACTGACCGTTGGCCTGACACGTGCGACTTGCAGAAATTCCACATAATGAAGGGTAAGTTGCGGATGGCAAACTAAATCCAGTCACCATTGCTCCTGCATTGTTTCCTGACGGTGTGGCTGTTCCGTTAGAGGCGGTATAAGCACAGGTCTGACCTTGCACCAAGCATGTGGCAAATCTTTGTGCGGGAACAGCAGGAGCAAACAATCCTGTGGCTTGTTGACAGCTCGAGCTGACTCGGGCGGCATCACACTCCGCTTGGGTGGCGCCAGAAGCTCTGGTGAAATAAACAAATTGAAATCCAGAATCAACAGCTTGACTGTTATCGGGATGACGACACTGCTGTAAGCAGGCCGCATGCACAGGCACCGAGCCATCAAATTGACCGGTCGCCAAACATGTTCTTTGCACCTGAGATCCGCAAGTCATGGGTGACAAGGCTGACATCATGGCAAATCCACTGATTGTGTTACCAGGTGTGAGCTGTGAGCCGTTAGGTAAAGTACAAGTGATGGGGTTTTCAGCTAAAATAGAAGAGCTTAATTCAAGACCGAACTGTTCATCAGAAACAGCAAATCCACCGGGAGAACAGTTTTGAAATACTGTTGTCAAACTTATGGATGAAAACAAAAGTAACACGACTCTTGAATAATAACGATAGTTACTCAAAGTAAACCCCCCAGGTCCCAATCTCTATATTAGCAATCCTTCGGAGGTTCTTGGGTATTTCATTAAAATTTCAATGGCTTCGAGCCAAAACAATACGCATAAAATTTAGACTGTCTAAAACATTTTCACTTTAGTTTCGAATTCGGCAGTTCCAGAATTGACCTTTACGTCCTGGCTCGTAAGTGATCATTCCGCCTTGAGGAGTGCCAATAGACATGGCATTGGCAAGGCTCACTCCGAATGAAATTCCATCATGGCTGGTCACTTTAAAGAGATCATAAAGATCAACGGTGTCTGGTCCCATATAAACAGCTTTTTGATTGAGTGGAACTTTTTGGCTGCCAGAAATCACCACAAATTTGGGTTTCGCTTCCACATCTAAATCAGCATCGATAACGACATTTCGATTAAAAAATTCAGAGGGCTGAGGCGACAGCTGGAGGCAATTGTACTCGGCAGCAAAAAGGGAAAGGCTTAACAGTAGAGATATCAACATGTCTTATTTTGAGATGATTACAAGGGTCGTGTCAAACCAGACTAAGATCTAGAGTTTCGTAATGCCTTTGTCTTCAATTTTGATGAGTTGCTTTTTATAAAGCCCACCAAGAGCTATTTTAAATTTCTTTTTACTCACACCAAAAAGTTCGTAAATTTTTTCAGCACTGGTTTTGTCAGTGATTGGTAAAAAGCCTCCGGATTCAGTCAGACTTTTCAGAATTAAATCTCCAATATCTTTTTGTGCTGATTTGTGGCCAGGCTGTTGCAACAGTAAATCAATTTTTCCGTCATCCCTAATTTTTTTTACAAAGCCTTTTATAGCTTGACCGTATTTTATTTCTTGAAAGACTTCTGAAAAATAAAGTACACCCCAGTGTTTTTTGTTAATGATGGCCTTAAAACCCAAGTCAGTTTCTGCGGCAATAATCAAATCCACCTGTTCATATTCTTTGTATTGGGGTTTTTCATCACTGATAAAAGAATCCAGACGCATGCTGGCTGTCATTCTTTGAGCGCGGTCTAAATAAATATGCACTAAAACTTTTTGACCGATGCGGATGGGCCTGGATTGCTCGCTTTTCGGTAAAAAAAGATCTTTCTCTAAACCAATATCTAAAAAAGATCCAATTTCTTGAATATCAACAACTTCTAAAAGCGCAAAATCCCCTAGCCATGCATAGGGAGTTAATTCTTCGCTCACTTGAGCCACTTTTTAAATAAAAGAATAAAAAGACCAAGTCCCACACCCCATGCGGCATTCAGAAAAAGCCCAATGGGAAGCATTAGAGGATTAAAGTTGATCCCCTTGATGGGAAAAACAATTAAGAAGGCAACGGCTGTGGGCCCTAGGGAGCCCAAAAAAGTGGCTTTGAGCCAGTATTTTTTGGCAGATTCTTGATGCACCAAGTGGCCAATTAAAATCCCCCAAAGTCCACCAAAAAAAGAAAGTGAAATGACAGCTGGCACACCTAGGGGTTCGGTGGGTGTCATGTTATAGGGTAGAGCTGGTAGAATTTTAAGAACGTAGAGAAGCCCAAGGCTTCCTTGATGAAAGACAATTGTGGATAAAAAGCCTGATAAAAAAAAGTTGAGGTTCAGTTTCAGCTTCATTCTTGAATAAGGCTTGAACTTTTATTTTTTGTCAATTGATATGATCTGTATGAATCCATTCAATCGTTTCTTACTTTCTATCTCTATGGTTCCTTTTGCATCTCAAGAATGGGTGGAACTCAAATATAAAAATATTCCTGCCAACACTGTGACCTACAATTCGTCCTCTATTGATATCAAAGTCAACCAATCGGCCAGTCCTTTGGTGCATAAGCTTTCAGAGCCCTTAATGATCGAAGAATTTGATTTTCAACTCAAGGTCAGTGGTGAAATTCCAGCCAAGCCCAATGAAAAAATAGGTGAGGACAGTTTTTTTAGACTGGGTCTTGTCGCCACAGGTGATAAGAAATTGAACTGGTGGGAAAAAAAATTAGCCAGTGATTGGGTGTTAAAATTATTTTCCATGGCCCCCAAGGGGATTGGCTTAGATAAAATTTACTTCTTTAATGTGGGCTCTCAGGCCTCTCAGCTAGGAAGTCAGCGCTTGCACCCAAAAAGTGACCTTATGCTTGAAAAAATTATCGCAGCAAAAAAAACGGGAACTGAAGAAGTGTTAGAAGTCAATCATAGATTGAGTCAGCCATTAAATGTGGTGGCTCTTTGGATTAGTAGTGATGGGGACGATACAAAATCCCAATTTTCTGTCACACTTCAAAAATTAAGCCTTAAAAAATCGGCTCCATAAAGATTCCCATGACAAATCTTAAATAGAGTGTCATCCTTATCAATCGATTTTTTCCTTTTGAAGGGTCAACATGACTGAGATTTCTGATGAAAATGTGGTCTTTGAATCTATTAGTCTTTACTTCGAAGGGTCTCTTCTTTTTAATCAACAGGTCGAGCTTGAAAAATATCAAACAGGCCCTAGCTTTCAATTGGTTCACAGCCAAACCGATCAAGAACTTCTCTCGCCCAGACTTTGGGATTTACCTGATGTATTCAGAAAAAAATTAATTTCTTATTCAAGTCTTTATTTAGGTGAAGTTCAGAAGCTATCAAAACTCTCGGATCATATCAGATATAATTTCACTGACGGAAAACAAATTAGCAGCCAAGAAATTTTAAGACATCGCTATCAACGAAAGGTCCCACTGGATTATTTGCCCAACGGGAAAGATCCACTTCAGCCCTTTGAAAGATGGCCATTTTTACAAAATGAAAAAAAATTATTTTCGACCCAGGGCTCAAGTGAACTTGAATCCATTATGCAAAATTTGTTTTCTAAAATTTTAACAGCCCATCGAAATCAAAAAATTAAACTCTATTTCCAAAACCAAAATGATTCAGGAAAGCTGATTCCCTTAGATCATGTCGAATTTGATTTGACTGAAGAAGTGGCTTACCGGGTCAGCTTGACCGCCAGTGATGTGTTAAACGCAGAATTCAAAATGGTGCACAAAAAAGCTGAAGTGATGCAGATTTATGAATCTTTCGTGCTGTTGCCAGAACTGTCAAAAATTATCGTTCATCCCATTAAAAACGAATGGCAAATGATTCAAGAAACTTTACGCACCTTTACGCCTGGCATTTCTGAAGTCAGTCACACCCATTTGCAAGTGCTGATCCGTGGAGAGCTTGAAGCTAAAGCCTTGCTTAATCATTTAAGAACAAGAAATATTTCAGTGTGGATGGAAACCCCCACCTTCCAAGTGGATGAGTCAAAAAGTCGCATTCAAGTTCAGCTCACCCAAGATGGATTATGGCAAATTGTGCATCAAGTTCAATTGCCAGATCTTCCAGCCTTGGAACTCAGTGGTTGGTCCTCTTCGACCCAGTACTTACTGGAATCCCTGGAATTAGGTTTACCGTGGATTTTGAACTTGGAAGCCAAAGACTTAACAGCTCGTATGGGTCTTAAGCGTGAATGGGACACTCGATTATTAAAGCACCTAGGAATCCTTCATTACGTCCTTTTTGAAACATTGCATTTGTATTTTGAAAAAGAACTCAGTGACGGGAAAAAAGTAAAACAAGAAGAAATCATTAATTATCTAAAAGAAAAAATAAGACTTCTTCTGATCGCTTCCAGTGCTGAAGTCACTGTGAAGGATTTTAAATTTGAAGAATTGTGTTCCAGTCATTTATTAGTGGGTTTACAAAAATTTTCAGAGCGAATTCTAAATCTCATTAAAGCAGAAGAAGTTTTTTTAAGAAAAGAAGGTGAAGTTCGAGCCAAGGGTTTGGTCGAGCGAGAGCTTAAATTTCTTCTAGAACTATTTAAACTTCATGTGTCCAGGCTGGGGGCCGATGATTTTAAAAGACCTAAGTTTGTTTTCTTGCCATCCTTGCTGGCCAATAAAGATCAGTTATCAGGGCCTTACAAAGTTTTAAAAGTGCCGCAAAGTGATTTAGGTCTTGCCACAAGTTTTTTTCAAAACCTCATTCCGTTTGGTTTTGAAATTTTCTTATCAGGACAGAAAATTCAAGAGCTGGGTGATGATGAGTTCTCCTTTGAAATGGATCTTAAAACCGATCAACCCGGTTCTCAATTTAATTGGTTCGAACTGAATCCTACTTTTTTTCTAAAAGGTGAACAGGTTTCATTGGACACTTTCTTGCATTCTGGTCGTGGGGGAGTCATCGAGTACAAAGGGCAGTACTACCTCATTCCCAAAAAACAGCTTCCATCCGTAAAAAGATTAGAAAGCTTCTGGGACCGCTTACAAAAAGGTCATTCTGATAAAAAGAAATCAGGTCCATCTGGATTTTTTCAGCTCCCACGCCATCAAACCCTAGAGCTTTTAGCGCTCAGGGCTTCTGGGATTCGCATTCGTGGTGATGAACAATGGAAAAGAACCACTTATTTTTATGATCATTTAGGAAAAATGGATTTTGAAATCGAAACACCGCAAGCTTTGAAAGAGTGGCTCAAGCCCTATCAGCTTTTGGGTGTGAAATGGCTTTTGGCTTTGTATGAACTTCGTATGGGAGCTTTGCTCGCGGATGATATGGGTCTTGGTAAGACGTTACAGACCTTAAGTTTTTTAGAAATTCTGCGGACAAAAAATGAACTCGGCAAAGTGATGATCGTGGTTCCCTCATCGCTTATTTATAATTGGCAGTCAGAGGTTCTTAAATTCACTCCTGATTTACCGCTTTGTTTGTTTTCAGCCAAAGACAAAGACAAACTGGGTCAAAGATTGGAATCCAAACAGGACACAGTTTTGATTACTACCTATGGCCTTCTGATGGAGCACTCGGATTTTCTCAATCAGTACAAATGGAATGTAGCCATTTTTGATGAAGCTCAGAATTTAAAAAATGTTTCGACAAAAAGAACGGGCACAGCACGCACTTTACTTGCTGATTTTAAAATCGCCTTGACCGGAACTCCCATGGAAAATCACTACGGAGAGTTTTTCTCTTTGTTGGATATTTTAGTGCCTGGAAGTTTAGGTAGTTTGGAAGATTTTAGAAAACAGTATGTCAATCCTGAGGTTTTATTAAAATCGGATTTGGATTATTTAAAATTAAAAGTAAAGCCTTTGATGCTAAGACGAACCAAAAAAGAAATCTTAAGTCAGCTTCCTGATAAGCAAGAAACTCGGGTCAGTATAGCCTTTGAGGAAAGACAAAAAGAAATCTACCGTGACATTGCTTTATCTTATAACAATTCCATTAAAACATCTTTAGAGGTGGAAACTGAAGGCAGTCTTCAGCTGCAAATGTTAACAGCTCTACTTAGGCTCAGGCAGGCCTGTTCGGATCCTTCTGCTTTACCCAATGTGAAGTATGAAAAAATACCACCCAAACTCGAAACTCTTGTGGATTCCTTACAAGAGATCACGGACAGCGGTGAAAGTGCCTTGGTGTTTACTCAGTTTTTAAAAACTTTAGAAAGAACAGTGAATGTTTTAAAAGAAAAAGGCATTCAAGTCTTTAACTTGCACGGGGGAATCTCCACTCCTCAAAGACAAAAGATCCTTTCTGACTTTCAAAACTCAGAAAAAGGCTCTGTGCTTGTTATGACTTTAAAAACCGGTGGTGTGGGTCTCAATTTAACGAAAGCAAGTTACGTCTTTCACTTGGAACCTTGGTGGAATCCTTCCGTGGAAAATCAAGCCACAGACCGAGCCCACAGGTTAGGACAAACGAAAGCTGTTCAGGTGTATCGCTATATTATGCATGAATCCTTGGAAGAAAAAATTGAACTCTTAAAGGAACATAAGGGCCGTAAATTTCAGGCTTTATTTTCTGATGTGGAAACCGATTTGGATCAACTCAGTCATAAATCGGGTGGCTTATCAAAAGAAGATTTTGATTTCCTGATTGGTCTTAAAGATAACCCCAACTGAACAAAGATAACCCCAACTAAACTTGATAGACATCACGAAAGCTTCGGATGTCTTCAATCTTATTATACAAGTAAGACCAATCATCATCGATTTCGATGGCCTGCCAAATGGCTTCTATCTCAGTAATAAAAAGACTTTGTGGTTTTAAATTTTGCAAATAAGGATGCAAGATCAATTTATCTTTTGCAGGACTGAATTTATTGATCAGTTGTAGTAATTGTGAACTGTAATGTTTTTTTTGTGAGGAAATCTTCCAAGCTTGTCTGGCAGAGCCTGAGTGGAAATCAAAAAAACAGGTTTCAAATAAAACTCCAGGGGTTTCTAATGTTTCAAAAAAGCACTTATAAAAAATTTCATCGTTGATGGTGTAAGTGGGAATGAGGTTAAGCCTGCGAAAAAAAACTTTCTTCATTTGTTCATGAAACACAAGAAAAAATTCTTTTTTCACGACTTCCGAATCCACCTCTGGATAAGCCATTTTCAAACTTTCCGCCAATTGGCTCAGGCCCCAAGCAAAACTTTCGGGCTGCCTGGCATAGCTATAAAGACCTTCATGATCAAAGTAGGCGGCAGTAAAATGAGGGTTCATATGCGGCATAAAACGGTAGGGTCCAAAATCAAAAACTTCACCTGAAATATTCATATTATCAGTATTCAGAACGGCGTGGATGTATCCACTCATCATGAGTTGTGCCGCAAGCTCTGCTGTTTTTCTTGTGACAGCTTTTAAAAAAACCTGAGCTTCATTTTGTCCTACACTGACCTGTTGTTCTGGATAGTAATGATCTAAACAAAAGCCGACCAATTTTTTAGTCAGTTCAGGTTTACCCAAGTAATGTAGCCTTTGAAATGTTCCAAATCGAATGGAGCTGTGCATTCGCCTGGTCATGACGGCTCCACGTGTGGGGCTTTTTTCATCGGGGCGAACCAAATGTTCACCGGTTTCAAAAATACAAAAAGTTTGACTGGTATTGACCCCAAGGGATTCCAGCATCTCACTGGCTAACAACTCGCGGATGGCTCCCTTTAAAGTCAGTCTTCCATCCCCACGTCTAGAATAGGGAGTGGTCCCAGAGCCTTTGGTACTAAGATCATGAACTTTTCCGTCCAAGCCTCTAAATTGAGCGAGTAAAAAACCTCGACCGTCACCCAAATCAGGGTTGTAGTGCCTGAATTGATGTCCGTGATAGGCCATGGCCATGGGGTAGGGAAGATTTTTTTTAAAAGTTTGAAAGCTCCAAAAGTGATTTTGGATTTCGATTTGTGATAAAAAACCCAGCTCTAAGTTTTCGGCTGCTTTTTTATTAAACCAACGTAAGTTGGCTTTTGGAAATGCAGCAGCTTCAACTCGGACACTTATCTCTGGACCCAGTGTAGCTAGCACAGGTGTTGATTTCATCTAGATGCGTTCTTCCTCTGTGAGTTCTATGTCATCATCTGCTGGCACTTGGATTTTAGAATCCATATTTCGAAGTTGATCATGGTAGGCATAGATTAAACTTCCAGGTGGCAGAGAATTCAAAATTTCTTGTAGGCTATCATGGGATACCGCAAAACATCCATAGGATCTTCCAATTCTTAGATTTTGGTAAGCAAATCGGTAGCTCACGTAGCTGGCAGGATGCAGAACGATGTCCCGGTCAAAGGCCTGATCATTTGTTTCATCAAGACCAAAGAGCTTCATACTTTTTCCATATTTTCCTTTGTAAAAGGATCCTGTCAGATAAAAGCCCAATGAAGTTTTGTTGGAATCCAATTGATTTGAAAACTGGTAGGCAAAAAGTCCCCCCGTTTTGGCCCCGTGGGAAACCCAATGACTTTTAACAGTTCCGGATTGTAAATCCAAAATCCAAAAGCGTTTTTCTAGGGATGATTTATTAAAATCAATAATCCCTAAAAAGCGGGGATTGGTGATTTTCACGCTCACTTTTTTGCCTTTTTTACCTTGAGATTCCAAGGGTTTATTCCAATTGTTCATGATATAAAGTAGCGAATCCTTCAGTGGTTGAGGGGAAACCCCAGAGGCTAAAAATTGGTGATAATACCGGGTCACATAATGGGGGCTGGAGGGGGCTGCAAATGCAGACCAAGAAAAGAGCAATGAACTAAGAAAAAGACAAAACCTAACCATACCAGATTCTTTAAGCAAGACCGGGGGCCTATCCAAAACCCTTGGGTTTGCCTATGAAGGGGCGGTGCCGACCATTGGCATGACAGGTCTATAGATTTTTCTAAAGTACCTGGATGACAGTGTGTTGAAAGCCAATTGAAAACTTGTTGATAATACGTCAATTTCTACTTAGATTTTAGTCTCTAAAACGTTTCAAACATCAGGAGATTATTTAAAATGAATATCACTCGAAGAAGCCTCATTAAAAAAGTCAGCGGTCTAGTTGCTCTATCAGCTGTGTTACCACAACTGGTGAATGCAGAAGAAAGACGTCGCCCTCGTGGTGGTTCAGACGCAGCGAAATCTGGAGCTGCTGCTGGTCCTCTTTCATGGCCACTTGTTGATCCCAACGGTCCCACTGGAAAAGCTGTGAACTATGTAAAAGCTCACGCAGATCTTAAGGACGCAAAACTCAAAACAGAACGTCAAGGATTAGCTTTTGATGCTCAGTTTTGTAACAACTGTTCGTTCTACAAAGAAGTAGGAACCAAAGACGGTGGAAAAGTGGGATCATGTACTATTTTTGCTAACCAATTGGTTGGTGAAAAAGCATGGTGCACATCTTGGAATAAAAAAGCTTAAATATTTGTTTAACTTCGAGAGTAAGCTTTTTAGGCTTTCTCTCGAAGGGCTCTTCGTAAAATCTTACCCACATTCGTCTTGGGTAATTCTGTTCTGAACTCTACAAATTTCGGAACCTTATAATTGGTCAGTGATACTTTAGCGTGAGCAATCACTTCTTTTTCTGTTAGATCCGCCGATTTTTTAACCACAAAAACTTTCACTGTTTCCCCTGAGTGCTCGTCAGGAACACCAATGGCTGCTACCTCTAGCACACCAGGGTGAGAGCTGATCGCATCTTCCACTTCATTGGGATAAACATTAAATCCAGAGACTAAAATCATATCTTTTTTTCTATCGACAATTTTAAAAAATCCATCGGCATCCACTTGTGCGATGTCACCGGTTTTAAGCCATCCATCAGCTGTTAAAACTTTTTCTGTTTCATCGGGTCTTTGCCAGTAGCCTTGCATCACTTGAGGACCTTTGCAGCAAAGCTCACCCTGACCACCAGCGGGAACTTCCTTGCCATCATCATCAATTAATTTAACATCAGTGCTTGGAACGGGAAGTCCGATGGTTCCGATTTTATCACCGCCCGTGATGGGATTGACGCAAACAACGGGTGAGGATTCCGTAAGACCGTAACCTTCCACAAGTAAGCTTCCCGTTAAATCCTGCCAACGTTCACAAACCGATCTTTGTAAAGCCATGGCGCCGGCCACACTGATTTTCACATGGGAAAAATCAATGGATTTAAAATCTTCATGATTCATGAGAGCGTTAAATAAAGTATTCACACCGGTCATCACTGTGAATGGATATTTTTTTAAATCTTTTATAAAGGCTTTAAAATCACGGGGGTTGGTGATCAAAATATTTTGTGATCCGTACCACATCAAGGCCAGACAATTCACAGTTAATGAAAAGATATGATACATGGGTAAAGCGGTGATGACGATCTCTTCGCCTTTTTTAAGTTTGGGTCCCATCCAAGCTACGATTTGCAGCATATTTCCTAAAATGTTGGAATGGGTCAGGACCGCACCCTTTGAAACGCCTGTGGTGCCGCCTGTGTATTGCAAGAATGCAATGTCAGAGGATTTGATAACAACAGAATTGAACTTTTGATTTTGTCCTAAGGACAGGGCTTGGTTGAAAGTATAAGCCTGAGGAATTTTAAAATTTGGCACCATTTTTTTTACATATTTAACAACGGAATTGACGATCAAATTTTTTGGAAAAGGAAACAAATCCGCAATTTCTGTGGTGATCACAGATTGAATATCTGTTTGATCAATAATCTGCTCGAGCAAATGGCCATAATTAGCTAAAATAACAATGGCTTTTGCGCCAGAGTCTTTGAACTGATGCTGCATTTCTTTAGCTGTATATAGAGGGTTGGTGTTGACCACCACAAGGCCTGCTTTAAAAGCACCAAAAACAGCCACTGGAAACTGCAACAAATTGGGCATTTGAATGGCAATTCGGTCGCCTTTTTTTAATTTCAATTCACTTTGTAAGAAGGCTGCAAAATTCTGTGCCATCTTATCAACTTGCGCGTAGGTAAGACTGACACCCATATTGGTGTAGGCCAAACGGCTTTGATTGTTCCTGCAGGCCTCTTCGAAAACTTCATTTAAGTTTTGATAGGAATTCAGATTGATTTCGTGGGGAACACCTTTGGGATAGTTTTTAAGCCAGATTTTTTCCATGGGTTTATGATCCTTTGATTTTTCATCGGCAATCAATCAAAATGATCCAAATGAGACTTTTGATACTCAGCATCTTTTACGTTTCTTTGTGGACTCAGCCTGTAATGGCCACTGATTTTCATTTTTTGACTGAAATTGAAGATGTCGAACGTGAGGCTTGGTGGTTGATTTCAAAAAATCGCTTAAAATCCACAACCACACCATGGCGTGCCCTTGAAAAGGCATTGAACGATCATAAACAAATAAAGAAGAAGTTACCCGCTTCAAGCCTTTGTCAAAAAATGCAGGTGTTAGAAAAATCGGGTGAATGGATCATTACGTCCCATTGTTTAGCAACTCCGGTGCAGCTTGCAAAACTTTTAAAAAAGTCAGACACCCTTTGGAGCATCGAAATTCCGACGGCCTCATTCAAAGAGCATTTTGGACTACAAACAAGCATTTATTCTAATTCTTTGAAGTGTGATTTTGAAACCAATAAAAGTGGAGTCTTACAGAAATTGCAGTGCCCGGTTTATGCTCGAGATCTGAATTCAGAAGAGTGGGTGGAGTTAAAAGATTTCAATTATGCAAAAAAAGAAAAAGAATTGATGAATATTCAAGGTTCCATTAAAAGTCAGTTTGAAATTGTAGCCACTTTATCCACTGTTATCCCTCAATTTGGGGACATCACGGTGAAGGAAGTGAGGATCCCTCAAAAACCAGCAGAAGGAAGTCTCAATGCCCCTCCAAGTCGGTGATCACTTGCCCAAAATTGAACTTAAAAATTCAAAAGATGAAACGATTAACCTAAATGCATTAAAGGGGCAAAATGTAGTGCTTTATTTCTACCCCAAAGATGATACCCCAGGCTGCACATTGGAAGGTCAGCAGTTTTCAAAACTCATCAAAAGTTTTCAAAAATTGAATACCGTGGTTTTTGGAATTTCCAGGGATTCAGTGAAATCCCATGATAAATTTATTTGTAAATATGATTTTAAAATAGAGTTGTTAAGTGACCCTGAAGAAGTGGCTTGCAAAATTTTTGATGTGATTAAAGAAAAAAATATGTACGGGAAAATTGTCATGGGAATAGAAAGAAGTACTTTTGTCTTTAATGAAAAAGGAAAATTGACCTTTGAGTTTCGAAAGGTCAAAGCCGACGGGCACGCGGAAGAAATTTTAAAAGTTCTTAAAAATCAGTAAAGCCCATTTTTTTTCTGATATTTTCTGGCAAAGCGGGGATCTTGGATCTTGGAATCAGAAACGTGCTTAAATTTGAAAAATCAGAAAATAGCTTTTGCTGCGTCACTGTTTTGTGTAAGTAATCAGCACCGCTGGATCCACCGGTTCCAATTTTCACACCTATCATTCTGTGTGCCATCTGTGCGTGTCTGGATCTCCACTGAGTGATGGATTCATCCAAGTCTTGCAAGTGATCCATAATTTGAAAGGGGTTGTGTAAAATGGGTTCATGATTGTAGATCATAATAAATAAAGCTGATAATGTGGCTTTTCTTGAAAACTCAAAAAGGCCTGCTGTTTTTAATTTCTCAAATTCCTCATCACTTTCTAAACTTTTAAATTGATGTAAGGATGATTCTAATCTTTTAATGGATTGGGCTTTTTCTTCCTCATTCAATCGGGGATTTTTTCTGACCATTTCCATATCTTCAGCAAACATCGTCTGCACACTGGTAAAATAAGTTTTCCAAAAATCAAAAGTGCCTTCTGAAACAAAGGGTGTTCTTTCTAGCCATTTTTCCAGACCTTCTTTAAGACTTGGACGGGTCAGCTCTTTTTCAATGATTAGTTTTTGGTCAGGTGGCAAGTGATTGATGTAGCTGGTACCTGCAAAGCTCACTCTTTTCGAAGCTGCTAAGCCCAATTGCGTTTCTAAAATTCGAAACTGTAAGCTTTGAAAGCCAGAGGCTGGGTAAAGATCATTTCTAAAATCCAGAAAGTCAAAAGGGGTCATGGTTTCTAGCACTGTGACTTGTTGAACTAAGATTCGAAAGATCTCGTTAATTCTTTCAAGCGCCCGGACCACGGTTTGCAGTTCCGAGTCTTTGACTTTCGCTTGATTAAAAATTTCTAGCACACGAGACAGTTCAAAAAGCATTTGTTTAAACCAGAGTTCATAAACTTGGTGGATGATGATAAATAGCATTTCATCATGGGCCGGGCGACCTTTGAGCTCACTGATTCTTTGCTGAGCTGAAAGGATCTTATCAATTTGAAGGTATTCATCATAACGTACAGGTGCGCTCATAGTCGTAGTTCTCCTGCTTTTTCAGAGATCATTTTAAGTTGCTGACTAAAATTATGCACCTCTTCAATTTGGGTGTCCCAGGAAGTCATGATCCGACACTCGAAAGTATGCTCGTCCCAAACATAAAAGAAAAAGTTTTCCCGAAGTTCTTTGATCCAAGCTTGGGGAAGCTTCACAAACACAGCGTTGCTGTCTGTGCTGTAAAGCACTTCCACTTGCGGTAAACCCTCGATTCGGATGCGAAGTTCTTGTGCCATTCTCATCGAGTGGCTGGCAATATCTTTCCACAAGTCATTTCTAAAAAACGCTAAAAACTGAGCTGCAATAAATCTGCTTTTTGATGGCAGCTGACCCAGTTGTTTACGGATATAAGGGGCTTTCTTTTTTAAATCTGAATTGAGGATGACCACGGCTTCACCAAAAAGAAGTCCATTTTTAGTACCACCAAAAGAGACCACGTCCACACCAATGTCTGTGGTCAGTTCGCGGAAAGTTTTATTCATCAAACAAGCGGCGTTGGAAAACCGGGCCCCGTCGATATGAACAAAAAGATTTTCTGATTTGGCCCAGGCCGTGATTTCTTTGAGTTCTTCATAGGTGTAAAGGGTGCCTAATTCGGTGGGTTGAGTGATGGAAACAGCCCGGACTTGAGAAAAATGCTGATCACCCCGGCGTACAACGGATTTTTTTAAATCAGCCAGTTGAAGTTTTCCATTCACGGATGGCAATGGTACAAGCTTACAGTGACCTAAAATTTCCGGGGCCCCGCACTCGTCGTTATTTAAGTGAGAAACATCTGTGCACAGGACCGAGTGAAAACTATCGCACATCAATCTTAAAGCTAAAACGTTAGCAGCAGTGCCGTTAAAAACAAAAAGTGTTTGGGCCTGGGCACCAAATTTTTGTTTAAATAAACCTTGAGCTTCTGATGAAACATCATCAGTGCCGTAACTGGGGGCGTGACCTTCATTGACAAAACTGATGGCTTCTAAAATTTGAGGATGAATTCCGCTGTGATTGTCACTACCAAATCCACGTTTATTATTTTTCATTTGGATCCAGGGTTTAGTTACAGGATTCATACAACTCCTCTATTTTTAAGTGCACGGTAAACAATGAGAGCGGCCAGCCTTGATGTCAAGACACCCACATCCAGAGGAGGACTGACTTCGTAAATTCCAAGGCCTTGGACGTTTAATTTTTTAAACAGGTCATCAAAAGCTTCAAAAAAATCGTGAACATCAAGCCCCGTTGGCCATGACTGCGAACAGCCCGGAGCGAAGGCACTTGAAAACGCATCGATATCCACACTTATAAAAGTGGGGTGGCCTGGATATTTTTTTAATAAAGGCTTTAAGCAGTTAAGCAGACCTTTTTTCAAAATATCATTTTGTAAAATGACGTGAGCCCCTTGTTTTTTGGCCCACAAAATGTGTTCAGGTGAATTGCAATGATCCTGAATGCCCACCTCAATCAGTTGTACTTTTTTACCAAATTCAGAAAGCAGACGGTAAAAAGGAGTTCCACTGGTAAGGCCGTGATCCAATGGACGCACATCCATGTGAGCATCAAAGTTAATCACCACGGGCTTTTTTTTTGATTTTTCGTTATAATGAACAAAGGCAGCCGAATCGGGATAGCCGTAATCATGGCCACCACCGAGAGTGATAAGAAATTTTTTTTCACGAAGTGTTTCTAAACATTGTGCTTTTGCGAGCTCATGACGTGCGGCGATAGGAGCTTGAGTTGATAAATTTCCGCCATCCCAAATTTTTTTATTAAAATACTGTGGAGTCATTTTCAAAAAACATTCTCTGATTTGATCAGGGCCCTTTGACGCACCAGTTCTGCCACCATTCAGCTGAATACCCTCATCATCGGGATATCCCCACAGATAGCAACTCGCATCCTGTTTGTTTTTTGTGAGCAAATCGCGAATTCTTAAATCTTTATTCAAAAAAATCTCTTTTCATTGCCATAGTGATGAAGTCATCATCAAAATAGAAGAGGCTGTAAAACTCAAATAAAAAAGGTAAGTGCCATGAAATTAATTATTCTGATTCTTTTATCGAGTTCACTATCTTGGGCTCAGCCAACGGCCAATGTGGGTGGTGCCATGCTCTTAAGCTTGAACGCCGGTATTTTCAGTCAAGAATCAACGGAAGGTACAACTGAAACTAAACTCACAGTGACCAATGCTGACGCTAATTTAGGTTATATGTTTGCTTCTGGAATTTACTTAGGGGCTTTTTATGGTTCAAAAAATCAAGAATCAGGCACCACCAAACCAAGTGCAAGCCATTACGGTGGAACCTTGGGTCTTTATTCCGGCGGATGGTTTCTCAATGCTCATTATTTAACTGGTGGAAAACTTTTAAAAACAGCTGCTGACACCAACTGGGAAGAAGGCACAGGTGGACAAGCGGATTTGGGTTACCAAATGCGCGTCGGGGGTCCTTTTTTCATAGGCCTACAAATCACTTATCGAAGTATGACTTATGAAAAGAAGTTAGTGAATGAGGTTGAAGTCATTGGAGACCCCATCAAAATTGATGAGATCTTTCCCGCGATGAGACTGACTTTTATTTTTTAAAATTAAAGTGTTTTTAAAATCTCGTTTACTTTTTGAATATGCCCCAAAGGGTATTTACCAACAAATTCTAGAAGTAGTTTTTTACTGGCTTCAGACCGGGATTGGCCTTCAAAGGTCATCATTCGATCAAGGGTATTGCAAGTTCCAACGATTACACTCATGGGATCGATCTTTTTTTCATTTAATGCAAGCGGGTAGCCACTGCCATCAATACACTCTTCATGTTCATTGATAATTCTGATCACTGACTGATCAAAGTGTTTTTTATCTTGGACTTTTTTAGCTCCGTCAGCCGCATGGGATTTATACAAATTAATTTCATCAGGGGTCATTTCCGAGCGCATTTTTCTTGGATAAAGACTGGAATCATGATGACCAAAATCGTGAAGCATTGCGCCTAGTGCTAAAAGTTGAATTTGTTTAGGGTCTGTAATTCCTAATTTATGGGCTAAAGCGACACTTAATGTTGAAACGGTAACCCCGTGATGGGACATACTTTTATCAGTGTTTTCAATGGACATGATGGATTTCACAGCATCATTATTGGATAATAAAAATTGGACATACTTTCCTGATGTGTCTTTAGCACTGAGATAGGATTCCACATCTGCTGGGTTTTCAAAAACGTTTTCTGTATTGGCTTGTTGTTCCCCTTGGATAATTTCAGACCTGGTTTGAATATCTTTTCCAGAAGTGTTGTTGTAGGCCATTTCGATATTTTTTTGCATGTACTCGCGGTACTGACCTTCATTTTCTGGTTGGATGAACATTTTTTTTAACTTTTTTTCTTTCAAGCGGCTGAGTCTTGTGCCTTCGAAAGAATCCCCTTTACGAACGTAGAGAATCATTTTCTCGTTAATTTTAACATAGGCATCAAAGTCTATTTTTTGATCGCCGCGAAGTGTGCTGACTCGAATCGAAATATAATCCATTGTTTTTAGGCCTTCGTTAGTATTAAGCTTCATGTAGTATGTCTACACAAGAACTTGATCCATCCATATTAGATGATTTTGTCCAAGAGTCACTGAGTCTTGTCGATAAATGTATAGAACTTTTAGAAAATATTGAACAAGACCCGTCGGAAGTCGAGAAGCTTTCCGAGTTTGCAAACCTCATCGATCGAGTGATGGGGGGAGCAAAAAGTTTAGCATTAGGTACCTCCACAGAGCATGCTCTGCACTTGGTGGGTGATTACTGTGCCATTTGTAAATCCGTTGGCTACCAAGGGGCAAAAATTCAAAACAATGATCAGCTTTACAGTGTGTGTGTGGCTTTACTTTTGGATGCCGTCGAAATGGTCAAAACTTTGCTAAGCCAAGTGAATATGAAACGGGCCGAACTATTAAAGTTGTTCACGACAACTTTTTTAGACCGAATGAAATGGATGTCCTTTCAGTTTGATCAAATCGAGAAAAATTCCAAAGGATCAGTTACCAAAATGCAGCAAAATGAAATCGACGATCTTTTAAAAAAATTAGGTCTTTAATTGCTTTTCACACCATTTGGCAAGCTCTCCTAAGAATTCATCATCAGCTAATTTTTGAACCTCAGGCAGTAGTGCTGTTATTTTTCTGTTGGCACAAACAATTAAAGTATTTCTTTTTAAACCTTTTCCGCCAGTTCGAAGTAGGGGGGATCCCATCAATTTCTTTTGGATTTGATTGTTACTACTGGATAAAATCCATCTCAGTTCCTCTTCTAGATTTTTTGTCTCTTCGGTATTAAGATCTAAAATATTTTTAATTTCCAAAGTACGTTTGAAGGCTTTTTGATTCCACGGACAAACAGTTTGGCAAATATCACAGCCAAATAGCCAATCACCCATTTTATTTCTTATGTTTTCCGGTGGGATTTTTCGAGACTCGATGGTCCAATAACTGATGCACTTATCGGCCACCAGTTGCCTGGATTCTGTTAATGCAGCCGTCGGGCAAGAGTCCATGCATTTTGTGCAGGTTCCACAAAAGTCATGAACAGGTTTTGTAACGAATTGAATATCCAGAGAGGTTAAAATCTCTCCGATTAAAAATAAACTGCCGTTTTGTGGATGAATGAGGCAAGTATTTTTACCAAACCATCCAAGGCCAGCTCGGGCGGCTAAATCCCGCTCGAGAACGGGTGATGAATCGGTGTGGGCTTGAAATTCAGCTTCAGGAAATTCTATTTTTAAATCATCAATGACTTTTTGTAATCGATCCTTCATCCAAAAATGGTAATCCTGACCGCTTGCATACATGGCAAGTCTTGAGCCTGGAAGTGGTGAAGGTCCTTCAGGATGAGGGTGGTATTGAAAAGCGAAAACGAAAGCGGAGCGCATCAAGGGTTGCCAGGTGAGAGGATTTTTTTTGAAATCCAGATGATTTTTTAAATACTCCATGTCGGCATGATGATTACTATCAAGCCAATTTTCATAATGGGAAATGGTCAAAGGCTGAGTCAGTTGAGTCACGCCTGATCTTAAGGCCCCCGCAAGCTCACTGTATTTTTGAAGTTTTAATTCCCATTCCATAGGCCACCAGGCTACAATGAACCCATGCAAGATCACAAGGGGCTGAAACTTAATTTTACTAAAATTCTGCAGTTTGATTCAAGTTTAGTGATTATTAAAAAATTACAAGAATCAGGATATCAAGCTGTATTTGCTGGTGGATCCGTTCGAGACATCATCAATTTACGATCAGATATTGAAAATATTGATATTGATATCGCAACCAGTGCACTTCCTGAAGAAGTGGAAAAGCTTTTTCCCCATACCGTAGCTGTGGGGAAAGCCTTTGGTGTGATTCGGGTGATCATCAAACATCAATCACTGGAAGTGGCCACATTCCGTAAAGATGGACCCTACAAGGATGGTCGAAGGCCTGAAACAGTGAATTTTGTGGGCATCAAAGAAGATGCTCAAAGGCGAGACTTCACCGTGAACGCTCTTTTTTATGATCCCATTCAAGATGTTCTGTATGATTTTGTGGACGGTTTGGCAGATTTAAAAAATAAAACACTTCGTGCAGTGGGGGATCCTTTTTTAAGATTTCAAGAAGACGAGCTAAGGCGCTTAAGATTAATTCGCTTTGTTTCCCAGCTGGGTTTTGAAATTGAGGCCGAAACATGGAAGGCCATGAAGCAAGACATCGGTGGTATAAAAAAAGTCAGCCCTGAGAGAATCACTGATGAAATTTACAAACTTTGGAAGGGCCAAGATTTAAAAAAAGCTTTTCAGTTATTTTGGCAAAGTGGAATGGCTGAAGTTTTAAATCCAGGTTTAGTAAAGCCCTATCTGAATGATTTTGAGCATGTAAGTAAAGGAAATATTTGGCTGCATTACTTTTTTGTTATGTATGGCTTTCAAGATTCTCAAAAGCGACTGACTCAGTTCAAGCTCTCCTCAGAAATTCAAAAAAATATTTTAAAAGCTCAAGCTTATTATCAAAAAGTGGATCAGTTTTTAGATTTAAAATTCTCGCAGCAAAGGCTGGATTGGAATGATCCCACAAAAGCTTGGGTAGTCAACACAGTGCTTAATCAAAATCCAAAGTGGATTTCATTAAAAGAGAAATTAAATGAAATGGGGCCTTTGCCTCAACCATTATTAAACGGTCATGATTTAAAGGATCACTTTCAAGGCGCTGATTTGGGCCGTGCTTTAGAAAAGCTTTACTTACTGCAGTTAGAGCAGGGTTGGAGTGATAGGCAGCAGGCTTTCGAATATCTCAACTTGAGATTTAAAGTTAATACCTAAATTTTCCGATGAATTTTCATGACTTTCATTCAAGCTCTAACCGCAGGCCTGATTGCCTCAGGGATTATTTTATCTTGTGCCACTTCTGAAGGAAAGCTCAAGCCTCGAACGGGCAAAAAAGTAGCCATGGAGTACTTAAAGACCGATCAAAAATTTAAAAAGCAGAATAAAAAGAAGCGGGAACCCGCATCAATTAAGAAATCAAAAAAGCAAAAAAAATCAGCGCCTAAGAAAAGGAAGCGCTGATATTTTGTATTTATGTATTAACTGTGATTTGCACGAAAAGTTGCTGATCGTTTTCGAAGCTAAAGGGAATGACCAGCGTCACACCTTGATGGTCCTTAGCTGGGAAATATTCACCAAGTACCACAGTGGGTAAGGCCATTTGAAAGTTGTAGCCATCTTGATTAAGTAGTGTTTTTGATGATCCATAAACCATATTGGCGATCTCGCCAATGGCATCTTTCACTTCCGAATTAATTTCACCTGGCTCTTCGCCCAGCATATTTTTATAGATCTGCAGCATGGCCTGTTTGGTGAAAGAAATAATAAAATTTCCTTTTAGCGGAGGAGCCACAAGGCCCACGATCGCTGCCACATCACCTTTCATTTCAAAATGATTTTCGATGTGGGGTCTACCATTTTTAACTGTGGTGGAAGCCATGGTTCCAAGAGTGTCTTGGATACCTTTGATAAAAGCCTCTATGGTTTTCTTTTCAAATAATGGATGACCCTCTAGTTTTGGTGCGCCCATGAAAAACTCGATTCTGCTTAACGTGGTTTAAGCGGCTTTAGCTGTTGATGTTGAAACCTTGGCGTAAACTTGCTCTAATTTCTGTTTCAGAGTCACAGAATTAAAGGGTTTCACCACGTAGTTAGAAACTCCAGCCTTAGCAGCTTCTAGTATTTGTTTTTGTTCACTTTCTGCAGTGACAAGCATGAAGGGTAGGGCTTTGAACCTGGCATCAGCACGGCAGTGCTTAAGTAAGTCGATGCCTTGCATTTGAGGCATATTCCAGTCCGAGATCACAAACTGAAAAGGTTCATTGCTGGCATGGGCCTGTTGAATCAAGGGCCAGCCTGTAGCTCCATCATCAGCTTCTGTCACATTGGTGTAGCCAAGCTCAGACAGGACCTTTTTAATTATTTTTCGCATTGTCGCAAAATCGTCGATCACTAGGAATTTGGTCTCTTTGGGAAACATAATATTTATCCTTTGCCTCTGTTAAAGAGTCTTTGTTAGCGAAATTGTCTTAGTACACTCTCTTTTCGGTCTAGTTTTAAAAAACTTGAAGCATAGACCTCTTGCCAGCCTGGGTTTTTTTCTGTCAGACTTAAATACAGGTGTGGTGTCTCGCGATTAGACGAATTAAAAGATTTTCAGGTCTTTTAACCCGGAAGGACCAGTGATGGTTCTTAACTAAGGACGTGGCTCAAATATAAATTATAAGGTTCAACAATAACAACTTACAGGAGGAGCAAGGATGCTCAGAGATGTCCTGATACAGAAGGGTTTATCGAATCGTGAGGCCGAAGTGGCTGAACTCGTTTCGAAAGGACTCTCCAACAAGGAAGTGGCCAACCAACTTTTCGTTACAGAAAAGACGGTTAAATTTCATCTTACAAACATCTATAAGAAGATGAATGTAAAATCGCGAGCGCAATTAATCGTATGGTGTTTACCTCACCTCGGTTTCGTGGAAAGCGAAGCACGAGTGGAAGCAAGTGCCGCGCAAGCAGCTCAACAAAATACTTATACTCAAACGATTCCTGCAGGAAGTTCGACAGTAACGACTCTTCCCGGATCTGGAATTAACAGAAATGTAACGGGTAATGGTACGAACGGAAATGGAAATTCAGATATTGGAATGGGCGGACTGTAAGACTCTAGTCTCGTATTAAGTTCTGATACTATTTGGGGGTCATGATCATGGAAGCAAGAACTGTAAAAGCTTCTGAAGTGGTCATGACCCAACTTGTTTTACCCTCTCACACAAATGCTCTCGACACCGTTTTCGGTGGGACTGTCATGTCCTGGATTGATATCGCAGGTGCCATTTGTGCTCAAAGACATTCACAAAAAGAAGTCGTCACCGCCAGCATCGATGAGCTGCATTTTTTAGCACCGATTTATAAAGGCTGGGTTGTGAATCTAAAAGCCAGCATTAATTATGTCTCAAGATCTTCCATGGAAGTGGGCGTTCGTGTGCAAAGTGAAAACCCTAAAACAGGAGAAAGTTTTCATACCGCTTCTGCTTATTTGACCTTTGTGGCTTTAGGCTCTGATGGCAAGCCCACAGCTGTTCCACCACTACTTGCAGAGACTGTTGATCAAAAGCGGCGCTTCCAAGAAGCTGAACTTCGTAGGGCCGATCGATTAAAACGAAAAGAAAAGTACAAGCAGCTGGGTTGATAATTTTTATGGAATTACGCCTCTTTTTTGTGTAATTTTCTTAAACATGACAGATGATCAAAGTCAGCTTCATATTTCAGCTATAATCGAAAAACTAAGCCTTA
This sequence comes from Bdellovibrionales bacterium Ga0074139, assembly GCA_001464795.1. Classification (GTDB taxonomy): domain Bacteria; phylum Bdellovibrionota; class Bdellovibrionia; order Bdellovibrionales; family Bdellovibrionaceae. The sequence goes on along the minus strand of LNEB01000004.1, from coordinate 60,564 downwards.
CTTATGAGCAACGTATCGAAGCTCATCAAAAAGCTCTCGAATTATTTTTGGATTTAAAAAAAGCAGGAGAATTAGCCACCCTTGAGGAATTAAAAATTATAAAATCACAACTTAAAAAGTAATGGCCTTAATAATTTCTTCCTTCTGATTCCAGGGAAGAAAATGATTTCCTTTTTCAAAAATGACCACTGATTTCAATAATTCCTTGGGAATTTTTTGTAGCATAAAACTCACATTTTCCACAGGCACTAGAGAGTCTTTTTTTCCGTGAAGAATGATAACTTGAGCTTGGATTTCACTCCAATGGTCTTGCATCTTTTCAAGCTCAAGCTTTAAAGCTTCAATTTCATGAACACAAGAATAAAGAGCTTTAGGTAGCGCCCAACTGATCATTGGGCTTAGTCCTAATTTTTGATACCAAGTGAGTTTTTCCAATTCTGGATCAGCCGGTGATGAAACCAAAATTATTTTTTTAATTTGCTGGGGGTATTTCATTGCCATTTTGAGTATGACGGGGCCGCCAAACGAGTGACCCACCAGAATCATTTTTTGATCATTTGCCAGAGATTGAACGGCTGACAAAATTTTTTCAGCTTGGATATCCAATGAGGGTTCAAATTGTCCTGAACCTGATTTGCCAAACCCAGGCCGGTCCACAGCTATAAGAAAAAAGTTTTTTTTAAGATCTGAGTCATTTAGATACTCTTCCCAAGCCTGCCAGGTTCCTGGTGAGCCATGGACAAAAACAACAGATTGGGATTTGGCAGATCCTGCTGTTTTTAAATGAATTTCGTTTGCGAAAACAGGACTGAGGAATAAACTTAAGAGTGAACTTAGCATCTATGGATTGGAAACAGGTTTTTGATTTTTAAGCAAGTGTAATAATCAGGAGCCTTTAAACACAGACTGTTTCTACTAGGAGCCAATATGACTCAATTAATTCTGACCTTAGGCCTTTTTTTAACCTTGCAAGCTCACTCATGGGACGCAAAAAAATTTAAAAAGCCGAGTGATGCTGAGCTTAAAAAAACTCTGACCTCCATGCAGTATCAAGTGACCCAGCATGAAGGCACAGAACCTCCATTTAAAAATGAGTATGATCAAAATAAAGATGAGGGGATTTATGTTGATATTGTCTCGGGTGAACCTTTATTTAGCTCACTTCATAAGTATGATTCTAAATCCGGATGGCCTAGTTTTTATCAACCTCTGGTAAAAGAAAATTTAGTAGAAAAAGAAGATCGAAGTCTTTTTTCTGTACGCACAGAAGTCAGAAGTAAATATGCTGATTCTCATTTGGGACATGTGTTTAATGATGGGCCTAAACCCACAGGGCTCAGATACTGTATGAACTCAGCCGCCATGCGGTTTATTCCAGTTCAAGATTTAGAAAAATTAGGCTATGGACAATTCCTACCCTTGTTTAAAGAACGCAAACCTCAATCTGAAAAAAAAACTAAAAAAGCTATTTTTGCTGCCGGTTGCTTTTGGTGCATTGAAAAAGATTTTGAGAAATATGAAAACTTAGGAATTATCAGTGTTGTTTCGGGATACTCGGGTGGGGCACTAAAAAATCCTAGTTATGAAGCTGTTTCAAAGGGTGGTACAGGGCATAGGGAAGTGGTGGAAGTGACCTATGATGCTACAAAGTTGAAGTATGAAAAATTACTAGAGATTTTTTGGAAGAACATAGATCCCTATGATGCAAAAGGACAGTTCTGTGATAAGGGTGTTCATTACACAGCAGCTGTTTATTATTCCAATGAAGAGGAAAAAGCTCTTTTTGAAAAATCAAAATCTGAGCTGATAAAATCAGGTCAATTAAAAGGTGAAATTTTCGTAGCCCTCGAGCCTACAAGTGTTTTTTATTCAGCTGAAGATTACCATCAAGACTACTACAAAAAAAATCCCATTCGCTATCAGTACTACCGTAAATCCTGTGGTAGGGATGCTCGGCTAAAAGCTGTTTGGGGTGAGTAAAAAACGTTTATTTAGAATAGAATTCTTTTAATTTAATTATTTCAACTTCAGCTTTCTTAAGTGATTCAAGTATTTGATCGGTTTGCTTAGCAAAGTCTTGAGCTTGTTCTTCGCTTAAATCATTAGAGTACTCGGGGAGCAAAATATTGTTTTTAATTTCGTCCCGGAATCTTAAAACATTGCCCTTGGAAACGATCAAAACTTGACGAATGTAGTTATAGAGGTCGATAGCATTATTAACAGTATTCTCTCCGTACTGAAGTCCATCTTTTGTTCTTTTGGGTTCAAAATAGGGGCTTTTTGAATCTATGTAACGAGATAATTCTTTTTCAATAATAGCTTCTTCAGCATGGCTTTCTTGAATTTTAGCATATAACAAATCAGCATAATCTTGAGAGGCTGAAAGCAAATCTCTTCTCCATCGGCTGTCGACAAGTCTGATGGAGTCTTGGAAGATCTTTTGCTGTCGAAAATTGAGTGTTCTGTGATTTGTAGCAAATGTTTGCCCGATTCTATCTCCATTTCTATTTTGAGTTCGAATCTGAGAGTGTAGGAACTCGTGAATGAGGGTGTAGAGGCTTGCATTATCACGAACGATAATGGTGTCTTTGTTGAAATCACAGCAAGAGTTATCTTTTGAGATCATCATACCATCGGTTTCCTCATCAAACTCGATTTGCGGTAAAATATCTGTGTTTACTTTTTCTAAATTTCTTAAAAATGGATTTTTTTGATCGCGATCTGTAGCAGAGACAACTATTTTAATATCAACGTTTTTATTTTGAATATAGGGAACAAGCTTTTCTATAGGTAAATGTGTGACCTCATAAACAGTGCTCATGTTAAGTGATTTATTAAAGGGATAATGCTTGATGATCAATTGAGGTTGATCGGCCAATGAATAAGCTGAAGTTATTTGAAGTATAAGTAGTGCTAGGAGGCCATTTTTTAAGTTTTTCATAAGTCTTAAACAGTGCGATTTCAAGACCATTACAGATCGTTTGAGTTTGAGATAATGGTGGTCGCTGTGTCTAGCATTTGGTCAGTTCAAAATATTTGTTACTTAACTAAATACTCTCGCCACTTAGCCAATTGAGCCGGTGTCATCTGAGCATGACAAACGCTGCCTTCAGAAGCTGTTTCCTTTTTAATGATTTTCACTTCGCGGTTCAGATCATAAATTTTGTGTTCTTGATCGCGTCTAAAATAAAGTTCAACTGAGGTGTGGAGATCTTGAATCATATCCACCATCATCTTCTTTAAACTCTCGACCCCTTGGCCGTTAGCGGCACTAACAAAGACTCGGGGAAATTCTCTGACTTGAAACTGTTTTTCAATGGCTGCGATATCGACTTTATTAAAAACATGTAAAACTTTTTTATCTTGCCAGTTAAATTCTTTCATCAAGCTTTCCACAACTTCAATTTGCCTTAGCATATTGGGCGATGAAAGATCTACCACATGAATTAAAACATCAGCTTCTGCGGATTCTTCCAAAGTGGCTTTAAAAGCCTCAATTAGTTGAGTGGGAAGTTTTCGAATAAATCCCACGGTGTCAGTCACAACAGCAGGCGGGCCATCAGGTAAAAAAACTTTTCGAGTTGTGGGATCCAAGGTTGCAAACACTTGGTTTTTCACCATGACTTGGGCACCCGTCAGGCGATTCAGTAAAGAGCTTTTTCCTGAGTTGGTGTATCCAATTAAAGCAAAGCTTGGAACTTCATGACGCTTTCTAGATTGTCGGTACTGGGCTCGGTTTTTTCGAACCTGTTCCAGCTTCTTTTTAATGATGGAAACTCTTTCGCGGATACGGCGTCTATCATTTTCAATGGCAGTTTCACCAGGACCGCGAGTGCCGATACCGCCGCCTTGTCTTGAAAGCGAGCCATGCCAGGCATCAACCATTCGGGGCATTTGATCCAGTAACTGTGCAAGTTCTACTTGAAGTTTTCCTTCAAAAGTTTGTGCTCGACGTGCAAAAATATCCAAGATTAATTGATTGCGATCAATCACACGGGCCTTCGTGGTCTGCTCTAGGTTTCTTGTTTGCACACCAGTCAGCTGATGGTCCACAACCACCACTTTAGCTTGGGATTCCTGCACCATTTCAGCGATTTCTTGAACTTTACCTGTGCCAATCAGTGTGGCAGGATTCCAAGCGGGCAGGGTTTGGATCAATGAGCCAACAATTTCACCGCCGGCCGCTCGAACCAGATCTTCAAGTTCCAGTAAATTTTCTTTGATTTCAATGATGGGATCGCTTTTGAGGCCGACTCCGATGACAAGGGCTCTTTCTGATTCGTGAATTTGAGCAGATTTAGTCAAAGTTGTTTGAGCCCTCCACTACAAATAGTCTATCAAGACTTTTTTAAATAGCAATAGCAAGGATCTATTATTTCATCGCTTTCAAAAATAAGTTTTCAATTTTTGAAATTTGAGGATTAAAGCGAACGGGGCCCGATTGGAAAGGGTTTGAAGGGCCTCTAGCGATTTGAGAATGCAAGACATTATCCTGTTTTGTGATCAGTAAATAACGATCCAGTTGATTTTGCCTTTTTAGCCACTCTCTGTTTGTGCGGATATTTACAACATTATCAAGCTCTGTGTCGGCTATGTAGGTGGGGGTTTTGATCTTTGATAGATGCTCTAAAACACCTTCATAATAATTGCTATCTGTTGGAAAAATAAGACCAATCAATCTTTGAACTTGCCTACCAGCCTGAGGGGAAATCTCGAGACCTTCACTGATCATTTGATTGGCCTGGGCATCGACATTTTTTAAAACTCGGCACATCAAAGCATCTGGATTTATACAAATTTTTTGTCCCGAAATCTGAGTCTTTCCCAAAGTAAGTCCAGATAAAAACACAGTGTTGGATAAGGTTAAAGCAGGGCTAATCAAGAATAACTTATCTATGACTTGTGGAAATTGAATGGCCAAATGGGCGGCTAAGGTTCCGCCGGTTGAATAACCTAAAACTGAAATTTGACCATGCTTCTCGCTCAAAGATCGAACAACAGTTTCTGCCTGATCAGTCCATTGCTCTGCCGTTACTTTCTCTAGCGAATCAGGAGACTTTTCAAAGTGTCCCGCAAGTCTTAGCATAACAACTTGATAGTTTTGTGTGACAAAAAAATCTTTCCAATGACTCATATAATGGGGAGATTCATGTAAGCCATGGATAATAAGAATGACGGGACGTTGGGGATCATGTTCAAAATTGTGCAGCTGAGTGGCATGCTTAGAATCACTAACAGCTTGCAAGTCAGACTGTATGAAATTCTGTAATACGATAGAACCCTGATTATTGGGGGCACGATTTTTATGCTGGCAGGCAGTAAGACCAAGAATTAAAATAAAAATATATAAATAAGACATATATTAAATTGTGCCATAAACTCTACAAGGATTCAATTTTAAGTCCTATCGACATAAGTCTGGGCTTGTTTATAAAAGCTTCTTTATTTTATGAATTAAAAAGTTAATAATTGTTCCAATATGGCTGATTCCATCAATACGTATACTCCGCGTGAAAATCTAAGAAGAACACTGACTTATAGACCTCACATTAAGTGGATTTATTACGGCCTTCAGTTTGCTGCTGCTTTTTTTCTGCTGTATTTTTCTTACCTCACCTACGGTTTTTATAGCTACGGGTCTCAGCAAGAGGCTTTGCTTATCCTTGCAGCGGGTTTGATTTTTCCAGCTTTATTTTTTGTTCAAGCTCTATTTTATATCCGCCCTATGGCTTTTTCTGTGGTTCATGTACAGCCAGACAAAGTGAGTCTGGAAATTTTAGGTAAAAAAAGTGAAATTAACTTCACTGACATTCAGTCTGTTAAATTTGCCCACGTACCCTATGTGGGGGGATGGTTTGAAATTTTATTAAATAATAAAGCTAAATTTAGATTCACAGTGGCCTTGGAAAGAAGCGAATACATCCTTGAATCTGTCGCTAGCTTTAAGCCCGATTTATTTCCCCATGAATCTTTTATGCAATACCGTAAAGCAGCCATTTTAAGTGATCACAGTTGGGCAAGAATTCAAGATGATTTTAAGAAGTGGCAACCCAAACTGATTAAATTTTTTCTTGCACCAATTTTGTTTACCTTGATTATGAACACAACCAATGGCTCAACTTTATTTACTAGTATTGAATACGTACTTGTATTTAACAGTCTTTTTATTTTAATCATTTCTATAATTTTTGACTTAGTCACAACTGAAGCCGGTTCTAAGCGCCTTGATTCAAACCCACAATCAGCCATTCGTGACATGGATTTTGAAAATAAAATGCGTTTGCGAGAAGAAAAATCCTATTGGTTTTTCTTTATTACTTCTATTTTAGTTTTTTTCATTCTTCATTTTACTTAAGGGGTTTTTGTAAACCCCTTAAGCCATATTCACTAAGATTTATAAACAATTATAACTTTATAATCACTGACTTGAACATCCACATCGCCTGGAAATCGCGGCGGTCTCGGAGCTGGCGGCCGAGGTTCGGGACGTGGCTCAGGCCGTGGCTCGGGACGCGGAGCTGGTGGCCTTGGCTCGGGACGAGGTTCAGGTCTTGGAGTTGGTGGCCTTGGCTCGGGACGAGGTTCAGGTCTTGGAGCTGGTGGCCGTGGCTCGGGACGCGGTTCGGGTCTTGGAGCTGGCGGCCGTGGCTCGGGACGCGGTTCGGGTCTTGGAGCTGGGGGCCGTGGCTCGGGACGTGGTTCGGGTCTTGGAGCTGGTGGCCTTGGCTCGGGACGTGGTTCAGGTCTTGGAGCTGGTGGCCTTGGTTCGGGACGTGGTTCGGGTCTTGGAGCTGGTGGCCTTGGCTCGGGACGTGGTTCGGGTCTTGGAGCTGGTGGCCTTGGCTCGGGGCGTGGTTCAGGTCTTGGAGCTGGTGGCCTTGGCTCGGGACGTGGTTCGGGTCTTGGAGCTGGTGGCCTTGGCTCGGGGCGTGGTTCAGGACGTGGAGCTGGCGGACGAGGCTCGGGACGTGGTGGTCGATTAGGTGGTCGCTCTTCGACACGGATACAAGATTTTGTGCGTGGATCCCAGCGCTCGCCAATGCGGCATGCAATGGGATTTGTATCTTCGCAGCGACCTAAGCGCGGGTTCCATTGTTCACCATAGCGGCATGAAATGTTTCGTGGTCGACAGTATCCGCTGGAGTGATCGAAGTATTCGTTGTTTCTACAATGGGGAGTTCTTGCGATACATCTGTTTAAGGACTCGTTGTAATATTCATTGAAGCCACAGGATTTAGGAAAAGGCCTACAGGTATTTCTTGAGTAATCAAAATAATATCCAAAAGAGCAATTTCGATAAATGACTTCACAATCTCTGGTGACATGAGAGTAGCGTGATCCCACGGGGCAAGTGTAGGGAAGTCTAACGCATCTTCCGGCGTAAGAATCGTACTCATAGTTCCAAGGGCATCTCGGGTGCTCGGGAGGTCTGCATTGATCATAAAAGGAATCATAGATGTAATCATCTCGGCAGATAGGATTATTGGGATAGGGTAAACAGGACTGTGTTGACTCATCATAATAAGTGCCTTGACCACAGGTGATGGCTTGACTGGGGACACAGTTTCCCAAGTAGTCATCGTAATAATATCCAGGTGGACAATAAGGGTTTGTTGATGTTTTCGAAATAAAAAGCTGCAGTTGAGTGTAGCTGGCACGGTTGAGATCATCACGGATTTCGATAGCAAATTGATAAAGTCCCTCGGTGCTGATCAGACCTGTAAGAGTAAGCGTCTTTTGATCGTGACGCAAACCAAGGCCAGTGGGAAATGTGGCCCTATGCTCCAAGATTTGAACTCTTCTTGTATGGGTCTCGATTTGTAAATCAGTTCGGTAAGAGGAGTTGATTTTTCCATCTGCCAGATACTGTGAATCAACGAGATAGGGAAATTGCAAACTGCTGTTGATTTTGGATGTCAGGCATAGTGGTGAGCGAATGATGACATTGGTATTTGTGGTGGCGGTGACATTCATGCACCACCGACCTGTAATCAGAGGTGTGCCATAAAGAAGAGCTTCACCTGAGTTGGCACTCTCGAGACTCATTCCAGGAGGCATTTGCTCAACTGGTATTTGCCAACTGAGCCTTTGATTTTGTGCTCCTTCAATGATCAGCGGAATTTCGGTATAAACTCCGTACTGGATGGTTAAGTTTTCAATATCAGTTGTTATTCTTGAAACTTGACCAGTTGCAATAAAGTTGGCGTCACCTGTATTGGACGTCCCACTGGAATTGCATGACAGACTTGCTAAGCAAGTCAGCATGGTTAAAAAGTAAATCGGTTTTTTGAAAAAAGAGAACATGAATTTAACCCCCCGGTCGATAAATAGAAATGGTCGATGACTGTCATAAGCAAGAGGGGGGCCATGGTATCAGAAATTATTTTGACACCAATTTTATTTTTTCAAAGTTCTTTCTGATCTGAGTTTTTTTAAATACTGAGCTTCAAGGGCTGTGATCACAACCGAGTGAACGATTCCGTCCACAGTTGTTGTTCTTTGTAAAACGTTGGCCGCTTGTTTCACTCCCATTAAAAAAGGCCCAATCACTTCTACTTTTCCAATCTGTTGAAGAAGTTTGTAGCTGATATTGGCGCTTTCTAAATTGGGGTAGAGCAATATATTGGCCCCTTCCGTTTGACTTAAGCTGCTAAATGGAAAAATTCTTTTCGTAATACTTGGATTCACAGCTGCATCGGCTTGAATGTCACCATCACAAACCACTTCAGGTTCGAGCTGTTTGAAAAGCTCAGCTGCTTTTTTCATTTTAGCAGGAGTTCCAGGAGCTCCTGTGAAATTGGAGTAAGACAACATAGCCACTCGTGGTGTTTGTCCGAAGTACTCAGAGATTCTTGAGGCCTGGCGACCCATTTGTGCCAGTTGCTCGGGTGTGGGATTATGATTAACAGTGCTATCACCCATTAGAATAAATTCTTTATCAGTCAAAACGATACTGATACCTGCGGGAACCCCGTCTTTATGAAAGCCAACCGTTTGCAAAATTGGCTTCACTGCATCTGAATAATTTTGTGAGGCACCTGCCACAAGTCCATCAGCATCCCCCATGGTCAGCATCATAGAGGCATAGTAATTAGGATCGGCCATCAAGCGCTCGGCTTCTCGGGCGGTGACACCTTTTCGCTGTCTGAGCTGATACAGTCTTTCGGAATAAGCTTTGTACTGGGGGCTTGCTGAAGGGTGAATGATTTTAACGTTATCAAGTGATAAAAGTTCTAGGGCTTTAATTTTATCTTTTATCACTTGTGGATAGCCTAATAAAATAGGTTCACAGATTTTTTCTTCCACTAAAATTTGCAAGGCTTTTAAAACTTTTGTGGAGCTTCCTTCCGGGAAAACAATTTTAGGAAGGCTTCCCATTTCCGCTGTGTTTTGATGCACGCGGTGAATGGCTGATCTAATGAAAGCCTTTGAGGGACCTTGATTGGCCTCTAATTTATCGTGATACAAATTCCAATCGGTGATGGGTTTTCGTGCCACTCCAGAATCCATGGCGGCTTTCGCTACCGCAGGAGCCACCCACATAAGAACTCGTGGATCAAAGGGTTTAGGAATTAAATACTCTCGGCCGAATTTAAAAGTTTGTCCGCCGTAGGTGTCAGAAACTTTTTCCGGTACTTCTTGGCGTGCTAAAGTGGCAAGCGCATGTACGGCTGCCAGCTTCATTTCTTCATTGATCTGCGTGGATCTTGTGTCCAATGCTCCTCGGAAAATGGAAGGGAATCCTAAGACGTTATTCACTTGATTGGGATAATCTGATCGTCCAGTGGCTATGATCGCATCGGGTCTGGCTTTTTTAGCTTCAGGTGGAGTGATTTCAGGATCTGGATTGGCCATTGCGAAAATAATGGGATCTTTTTTCATCTTCATTAGCATCTGTCCGGTGATGGCTCCTGCCACTGAAAGGCCCACGATCACATCAGCGCCGTCCAAAGCTTCTTCCAAAGTTCTGATGGATGTTTCCACTGCGAATTCTTCTTTGTATTTGTTCATTCCCTTGGTGCGGCCTTTATAAATCACACCTTGTGAGTCACACATGATTAAATTATCAGGTCTAACGCCTAAGGATTTAAAAATTTTAGAGCAAGAGTTCGCACTGGCTCCTGCACCGTTCACAACGATTTTGATCTCAGACATTTTTCGGTTGGTGATCTGACAGGCGTTCAGCAGGGCGGCCCCAGAGACGATGGCTGTTCCATGTTGATCGTCATGAAATACAGGAATGTTCATTTCTTTTTTGAGGTACTCTTCGATTTCAAAACACTCGGGAGCTTTAATGTCTTCGAGGTTAATACCACCGAATGTGGGCTCTAAGTTTTTCACAGCCATGCAGAACTCTTGAACGTCTTGAGTTTTAATTTCGATATCAATGGAATCAAGACCAGCAAACTGTTTGAACAGAATACTTTTTCCTTCCATCACAGGCTTCGAGGCCAAGGGGCCAATGTTACCCAACCCAAGAACAGCTGTACCGTTGGAAATCACACCAACCAGATTGCCTTTGTTGGTATAGTCGTAAACTTTATCTGGGTTTTTCGCGATTTCTTTGCACGGGGCTGCGACTCCAGGACTATAGGCAAGTGAAAGATCTTTTTCAGTGGCACAGGGCTTAGAAGAATTCACTTCTAATTTTCCGGGCTTTCCTTTTGAGTGGTAGTCGAGGGCTTCTTGATCGTGAGCTGAAATCATAGATAAAACTCCTGGGTGAGGAACTGAAGTCAGGACTCTAAAATTGCCCCCTTGGACCGTCACGACGCGAAGAGTTACTGGACCCTTCAGTATCTTAATTGCTTTGGCTTTGGAGATTGAACTTTTCAGGCATAAGATTTTGATAAAGTTCATCCATTTTAGAGGAGCATCATCATGTCAGCACGAGACGTCGTCATCGTCGAAGGTCTTCGAACTCCGTTTGCAAAAGCGGGCACTCAACTTAAAAAAATTCATCCAGCAGAACTTGGCAGGCATGCTCTTCGTGAGCTGATTGCAAAAACCAATTTAGATGTGAATTTAGTCGACGAAGTCATAATCGGTAACACGGGTAATCCCGTTGATGCTGTCAATATCTCTCGGGTTGTGGCTTTGAATGCTGGAATTCCACAAAAAACATCGGCTTACACTGTGCACAGAAATTGTGCTTCAGCACTTGAAAGTATTTCTCAAGGTTTTGAGAAAATTAAATCAGGCACCATGGACGTGATTTTGGCGGGTGGAACTGAAAGCATGTCACAAATGCCGACTTTGTTGCCTACGAAAATTCAAAATACTTTTGATCAGCTTTTTGCTGCAAAAGCTCCAGCACAAAAAATAGCCCTTCTGTGGCAACTTTTTAAAGGTGATATCAGTCAAATTAAAGCGCTTTTGACTGGAAATATGAGAAGCGAGTATTTTCCGGTGATTTCAGTGATGAAAGGTTTAACGGATCCTTTTGCTGGAATTAACATGGGGCAAACGGCAGAAATTTTGGCAAAAGAATTTGGTCTATCAAGGGAAACTCAAGATCAGTTTGCACTCGAAAGTCATCAAAAAGCAGTTGCAGCTAACAAGTCGGGCCGGTTAAAAGATGAAATCGCAAACTACACATTGCCTACGGATTACAAACTGACCATGGGTGAAGACACGGGCCCCCGTGATGGTCAAACCATGGAAGCTTTAGCAAAACTAAAACCCTTTTTTGATAAACTCACAGGAACCATTACCGCAGGAAATTCCTGCCCCATCACGGACGGAGCTGCCATGCTGCTGATGATGTCCAGAGAAAAAGCGGATAGCCTGGGATACAAGCCGCTTGCTAAAATCAGAAGCTATGGATTTGCAGGGCTTGAGCCCGAGCGTATGGGGTTAGGCCCCGTGTACTCAACACCAGTGGCATTGAAGCGTGCAGGCTTATCAATGAAAGACATCGGTCTTGTGGAGTTGAACGAAGCTTTCGCAGCTCAAGTGCTGTCGTGCTTGAAAGCTATGGATTCTGATGAATTCGGAAAAAACAAATTAGGCTTATCTGGAAAAGTGGGATCTGTGGATCCAAAAATTGTGAATGTGAACGGTGGAGCCATTGCCATCGGGCACCCTGTGGGAGCCACGGGCACACGGATCGTCACGACATTGGCAAAAGAGATGAAAAAAAGAAATGTACAGTTTGGTTTAGCCACACTTTGTATTGGTGGCGGTCAAGGTGGTTCGATGATTTTAGAAAGTGAGGCGTAAGATGAGCCAAGATTTAGGTTTAAAACTTGTACCTCGTGAAGTGGCTGGTGTGGGATCCGTTTGTTTTTTCGAAATGGACTTAACAGGTGAAAAAGTCAATAAGCTCAGCACTCCTGTGATGATGAAAATGCGTGAGCTTTTGCAAGAAGTGGCAAGAAATTCACAGTATAAAGCTTTGGTGTTTGTTTCAAAAAAGCCAAAAATCTTTATCGCTGGAGCTGATATTGATGAAATTAAAAAGCTTGATACTCCAGCCAAGTTTGCAGAGGCCGTGGGGCAGGGGCAAAGTATTTTTAATATCATTGAAGATTTACCGATTCCGACCTTTGCCTCTATTCACGGGGCCTGCGCGGGCGGTGGCTGTGAACTGATTTTGGCTTGTGATTATAGAATTTCCAGTGATGATTCATCAACAAGAATTGGTTTACCTGAAACCATGCTAGGAATTTTACCAGGTTTTGGCGGTTGTGTTCGTTTGCCTCGGGTGGTGGGTTTGCAGGCCGCCTTAGATGTGATTCTGGCAGGTAAATTATTAAACGCTAAAAAAGCCAATAAAATTGGTTTAACAGACCGAATGGTGCATCAGAATTTATTAGAAGCTCACACGGTCAGATTTATCCAAGAGATCTTTAAAGACGGTGGCAAGAAGCGCAAAAAAACCTTTAAGCCTCAAGGCTTGGTTGCGGGTCTTCTTGAAGGGCCCCTTCGCTTTGTGGTTTTTAATGCGGCTAAAAAAGGTGTGCTGAAAGCCACCAACGGTCACTACCCAGCGCCATTAAAAGCTTTAGAAGTGATTAAAAAAACCTACAAGATGAGTGATCGCACGCAAGCTCTGGAAATCGAAAAAAATGGTTTTTGTGAAGTAGCTGTAACAGATATTTCAAAAAGTTTGATTCACGTCTTTGATTTAACTGAGATGGTAAAAAAGCAAACGGGAGTTCCAGGAGTGGAAGTGACTCCCATGGAAGTAAAAGGTCTTGGGATACTAGGAGCTGGCACCATGGGGGGCGGAATCGCCTATGTGGCAGCCGATAAAGGTATCAAAGTCAGGGTTAAAGATTTGAACACCGAAGCACTAGCGAAAGCTTACAAGCACGCCAGAGATTTATGGCAAAAGTTAGCTAAGAAAAAAGTGATTGATCAGTACCAGTTGACTCAAAAAGTAAGTCTGATTTCAGGCGGTACTGATTACGCCGATTTTAAAACCTTAGATGTTGTGGTGGAAGCCATCGTTGAAGATATGGGAATAAAACAAAAGGTGATTGGTGAAACGGCGACTCAAATGAAGTCTGATGCGCTGATTGTGACGAACACTTCGTCCTTGTCTGTGACTGAGATGGCCAAGGGGCACCCAAGGCCCGAGAACTTTGCAGGCATGCACTTTTTTAATCCCGTTCATAAAATGCCACTGGTTGAAATCATTCGCGGTGAAAAAACCTCAGATAAAACCATTGCGACCATCTTTGAGCTCACAAAAAAAATGGGAAAAATGCCTGTAGTCGTAAAAGATGGCCCGGGATTTTTAGTGAACCGTTTACTTCTACCTTATATGGCCGAAGCCGCTTTCTTACTTCAGGAAGGCATGGATATCAAAACGGTGGATCATTATTATGTAAAAGAATTTGGAATGCCCATGGGCCCCTTTGCTTTGATGGATGAAGTGGGTTTGGATGTTTGTATTAAGGTTTTAAAAATATTTAAAAAAGCTTTCGGTGAGCGTGTGGATTTAGCCCCTTGTATGGTGGCTTTAGAATCCACAGGACGGCTGGGTAAAAAGAACCGCAAAGGTTTTTACCATTACGATGATAAAGACTACCGCGGCGAAGTGGACGTGTCGATTTATGAAGCCTTGGGTTTAAAAACGCCGACAAATCCCTATGATTCCAAAGAATGTATCGAGCGCGGTGTGTTTGCCATGATCAACGAATGTGCAAGAGCTTTTTACGATGATAAAATCGTCGAGCTCCCACACGAAGTGGATCTGGCCATGATTATGGGAACAGGTTTCCCGCCATTTCGCGGAGGCTTACTGAAGTACGCTGATAAAATCACAGCTCAGTACGTGGCCACTCAATTAGCGGATTACTCATCAAAGCGAAACGCAGGCAAGCGCCTCGAGCCCTCAGAAGCCCTCAAAAAAGTAAAAACCTTTTACTCCTAGGGTGCCCGGCACGTTACTGCCCCGAATCAGTCCGGTTGGCCGGACATTTTGGACGGATTTCGGAAATAAAAAAAGCCCATGATGAATTCATGGGCTTTTTAGTTTTGAGATTCTGTTTGTGCGAATTATTTCAATGAATCACAAATGGGGCTTACAGATTTAATTTTGTAATCAGTACGATCAATCGTGAAATCAACATAGCAGGTGAGTTTTCCTTTAAAATTATCACCTTCTTTTGGAGACGACTTTTTAGGATTAATACTTAAGTAATCATCTAACGAAACTTGTGCCATTGAGATGATACTTAAAAATGTGTTTGTTGAAATTTTATGAGTTGATAAAATGGTGCCAGTCTTTGAGTAAACGTTGTAAGCGTAATCTCCAGAGTTCATTTGATAAAACTTAATTGATAATCCTTTTACAAGCAAATTTTCAGAGTAAATGCCTTGATTTAAATTATAAAAATAAGCCGAATTTTCGTACTGGGCATAATCCCCAACTGCTATAATTGTCGTGGGGTTTGAGCCTCCTTCTGGATTGTAAATAGTAAAGTCAGTTATTCCACTTTGTGAAAAAGCAGAAGCAGAGACAAACAGAATCGTTGAAAGCATTTTTAAAAACATTGTGAACTCCTAATTGTTGGGTTTTAATCAGACCCACTTATATAGGAGTTTTGAATTTCATGAATTAGAATATTGAATCCATCCCCAAATCTACAGCATTGATCAAAACATTGACAGTCGATCTTCTTGTCAGCTTTGTAAGCTCGACAGCCTTATAAAACAGATAAGGAAATCCTATGGAAACTTAAGTATATTTAGCCCATGCTTCAAAAATTACTTCTTGGGTTTATCACTTTCATCGGTTTATGTTTTGGCTCGGCTACAAGTCAGGCTGCAGAAGCGCCTTCATTTCCACACTTTGATGACCAGAGCCTTCAGACACTTTTATCAAACAGTGAAATGAATCAAACCTCTGGTGTTATATGGATCTGGTCACCAAGAATGAATTTATCCATTTACGGATTATCAGAATTGAAACCGATAGCAGCCCTTTTAGATCTTGAGCTCACAGTTCTTGTTGATCCCTATCATCCAGATTTGAGCCTCTATGATTCCAACTACAGCTCCTTACTTAGCCAATCGCAAATCATGAGTTCAAAAATCCTCGAGTCCCAAGGTGCACTCATGCATTTCCCAGTCCTTATTATTTATAAAAATGGAAAAATCCTTTCACCCAATCGCCCTGGATACGATGAGCCTGAAAGGCTCTACCGTTATTTGGCGAGGAGACTTAAATGAAATACTATTCACTCATCCTGTCAGTTGTAGCTTTTCAAGCCAGTGCTCAGTCAGATACTCTGCCTGCTCATTGTAACTTGGACCCCAGCGTAGAGACCACCGAGTACATTTCGATTCCAGGGCAGCCCAATTTTTTCTTTCGTGCTTTTCCTCAATCCAGGCTGATCAGCTATGCCTCTGACGGTGGAAACTACATTTTGGATATGAACACTAAACAAAGATTTCAGTTGCCTGGAACATTTGATCCCGTTCCCATGGGAGAGAAAGTGATCACTGTGCCTGATTACGAAGCTGGTCTTAAGCTCTATTCAGTTGAAGAAATCATGGGTGGAAATGCCAATCCTAAGCCCATTCATACAGCTAAAAACTTAAAAGGTGTTTATCAATCCGTGGGCCGAGTTGAAAAAAACAAAGATTATGAAATCTATGCGGCCATCGTTGCAGGCAGTGAAGGAACCCTTTATCAAAAGATTCGCGTTGAAGGCCTGATGGCTGAAGACGAGGGACCTGTGCACAGGCTTTGTCCTGATGTGGATATTAAACTTCCCATGCTCTCAAAGGATGCCAAAGAAATTTCAGGAGTCGATGGCGAGTCGGGAGTTTCAAAAATTTGGAAAATTAACCTAGAGAATTCCACTTGTGAGGAAGTTGAGAATCTACAAACCTCAGCTGGTAAAGCTGATTTCAGTCACGATGGTCGGGAACTTATTTTTCACATGCGCGGAGACGGTTTATCAAGTTCATCTTATTTCTCAAGAGTTTCAGATGATATGAATATGAACGTTTACGTTTACAACCGTGATACTCAGTCCATTTATCCTGTGACTCAAAGCCGGCCTGGAGATAATTCCTATTTTCCTGTGTACCGTGAAGATGGATCCATAGTTTACGCGGCTGTTGACCGGGCGGGGATTGCTCAGTTTGCAAAGGTTCATCCCAAAGATGTGAAATCCAAAGCTCTCAATTTTGCAAGTCTTGCTAAATCGGATAAGATCAAAGCTCAAATGACTTTAGGTCATATCTGGCAGCTTTCATGTTCTTCACAAACTGGAGTTGCAAAATCTTCCGTGGAATCCATCCTGGGAGCTGCATTTGCGATCAATTCAAAGCAGTGTGCAGCAATGGTACAAAAAAGTTATGATGAAGAAATGAAGTTAAGAATAAAAGCCATCAATCCATTGAAGTCTGCCAACAAGTTGATTGATTACGATCCGCAATTGTTTCCAGAGTTTTCTGTGCAAGAACTTCTTCATGCTTGTAAAGAGATGTGATTATGAAATTTTTAATTCTTGCTTTACTGTTAGCCACTCAAGCCCACGGTTTTTTGCATGTGGATCTGATGGATGTAAAAAAACACAGACCCGAGGCCATCCAAAACTTAGATGCCATCCTTTATAAACTCAATGAAAAGTGGGATGTCCTGAATCAAAAGGCCAGACCTAGGCTAACAGAAATCATTAACAATCCAGACGGTAGCCAGATTTTAAATGGCCATGTTCATGCTTGGAACTTAGAAAAATCCAGCTATTTTCAAAAATTTCAACTCAATGTTCAGCCTACAGGCGAAGTGTATATCGTCTCTATTGATCAGGCTTTGCCAATCAGTCAGCTTCATTTCACAGTTAAAGCTTATATTAAGCCACTGATCACTGAGATCGAAGACACGACTCATGGTCTTAAAATTTATCTTCCTTTTGGTGGACCAGGTATTGATCATGGAGTGACTCCAAGAGCCTATGCAGGTTCTGTTTTTATGACTCCGTTTTTTAAAGGCAGCTTACCACGAAGCAAAGCCATTTCAAAAAGATGTGATCCTGCTCATTATAAATGTAAGCCTTTTATTCGTTTGATCCCAGAAAATGATGACCACAGCCTGTATGGCTATCACACAGAACCTTTTCAAGATCAGTTTCAACGGGGCTTTGTTTCAGCAGGTTGCTTCAGACTTCAAGATCCTGATTTAAACGAGTTACTAACGGTCGTTAAATTTGGCGCTAACCCAGCAGTTCCGTTTGAGATGGTCGAAGATCACCCAGGTCTTTATCAAGCTCATCCACTTCCTACCATCACTCACTTTTATGAAGGTGTGACACGTTGGAGACTCAAAGAGGGACGCATTGTTTTTAACTCAAGACCCATCAAGCAAGCTCCGCCGTTAGATTCTATTAAGTTTCAAACGCTTCAAGAGTTTCAAAGAATCAATAATGAAACTAGGTCACGTTTCTGGAGATCGTCCACAGATTTTTTTACTACACCACAGTGATTCTTAAAATGAGACACTGACGAAGTCCTGATCAGCTGATTCCCAAAGCTGTCAAAACTGAATGAAGTGTCTCAGACTGATTCTTATTTCGTATCATTTGTTGGCAATACTCTTGGCATATCTGTTGCCTTAGTAGTTATTGCGAGGTGATTTATGAAATCAAAAATTGTTTTATTATTAGTAAGTGTTCTGATGTTAAGTGCTTGTGGTAAGAAGAGCTCCGGTAACGGTGTTCGCACAGGTCGAGGCAATAATGTGGCGGGTGCATTACCAGCTCCTGGTACAGGTTCTGCCACATGTACACAAAACTCATGGGGCCGAATATTTAGCCAATCCATGAACAGTCAGCAATTCACTCAGTCTTTAATTAACTTCACTGGATTTCAAGATATGGGACTTGTGGATTCGAATTACAACAGTCAAACATCAGGCGTGGATTTACAGTTATCAGCTGTTTTTTCTGGTAATCAGTTTAATCCTTCAGCTTCAAGACTTTTAATTCGAATTTACGATTCCAACTCAGTGAGCCCATTAAATGATATTTCTCTAGCAGGGCAGACCGGTCAAGTTCAAGGTAGTGGAACTTTTCAAGCCAATTACAGTGACCAGTTTGGAACAGTGACTTTGCGCGGTCAACGTGATGGAGCTAATATGATCTACGGGCAGATCACTTATCAGAACACAGATGGTTCCTCTGGACAACTGGGTGAGTTTTACGTAGCGGGTTGCTCTTTAGTAGGTATTTAATAAAACGCATCATGACTTGCTCTGAGGGATGAAAATCCCCAATCTAAGCAAGTCATGAATTTTTCTTTTGATCCAGATATTTTAAACACAATTGCTGGCGGTCGCTCGGCCTTAGACATGCGAAGACTTCAGATCTTCAATCTTGAATCGGCCCAATCCTTCATTAAAACTTACGGCTTTGATCTTGATGATCCCAATCACTTAGAAACTTTGTGGCAACAGCACCGAAGAGCTTTGGTGCTTATGACAGAAAAATTAGGTTTTACAGAAAGCGAAATTCCACTTGAAATCAGAGACCGTAAAACCCTACAAGATCTAAGACTTTTATTACTTTATGCTTCACGAACGGGATCTGATCCCTTACAAAAGTGGGCCTGTGCCGTACTAAGATGCATGCATGTTTTCATTCATGCGGAAAATGATCTATTTAGTTTTTTCTCTAATGAAATCCAAGAACAAATACTTTCCTCCTATGAACCCTATATTAGCACCGAAGGACAAAGTGTTTTTTTAACTGGGAAAGTTTATTCCGCTAACAGAATTGAGCTAGAAAATTTTCAACCAAAAGCTTTTAAAACCACTTCAAGTGCTGTCTTAAAATTGCTAGCTAGGCCTGATGCCTTAGCTATGCGAGTTTTTGATAAAATCGGAATTCGTTTTGTGACAAAATCTGTTCTTGATAGCTTTCGAGTGATCCGATTTTTAGTGCAAGAAAATATGGTGAGCTTTCCGCACATTATGCCTGATCAGTCCTCTAATAATGTTTATCCCGTGGAATTGTTCCTACAGGTCTGTGAAAAAATAAAAAATTTAAACATCAAAGATGATGCTTCCATTCAAAATTTATTTAAAGAAGAACTCGCAAAAACAGGGGACACGGCATTATTCAGAAAACTGAATGAACACTCAGACTTAAACTTTAAATTTATTAAATTTATCTCAAGGCAATTAATCAGGATCAAACCTGATCCCGCTTCAGAAAAATTTCATTTCTTTTATCCCTATGAAGTGCAAATTATGGATCAGGAGTCTTTTCTTGCAACTAGTCGTGGGCCCCTTGAACACAATGCTTACAAAAACCGGCAAAGAGACTCAGCCCGGGCTCGCCTGATGCCCGATGAGAACCCATGATTTTTTTCATCTATTTAAGATCAAGCTTAGCTGTTGCGCTTTTTTTAATTTTAACAGTTTTGTTATCTTTACTAGTTGTTTTAGTTACATTTTTTCCCAATTCTGATTGGACCGAGCGAAGAATTATTAAATTTTGGGGAAAGTTCACCTGTTTCCTATTCGGCGTTTCCGTAGAGGTTTCAGGGCTTGAAAATTGGCCCAGGAATAGTGGTGCCGTGGTTTTGTTTAATCACACCAGTTTTTTTGATATTTTTGTGATGTCTGGATATTTGCCTGATATGCGCTTCGGAGCTAAGCAGGAACTTTTTAAAATTCCTTTTTTTGGTCCCGCCATGCGAAGGGCAGGAATCCTTCCCATCGACCGAGCCCAACGAAATAAAGTTTATCAAGTGTATGAAAGATCCACGGACCGGTTAAAAGCCGGAGAGAAAATTGCTTTAGCTCCCGAGGGTGGACGAACTTTTTTTCCGTTTGAGATTCAAAAGTTTAAAACGGGGCCTTTTCTTTTTGCTATCAAGGCCCAAGTGGATTTAATCCCGGTGGTGATGCTGGGACCCTTTGATGTTTTAAACAGCAAGCAGTATTTGCCGCAAAAAAAACAGTGGTCTTCAAAAATTCATATGCGAGTGATGCCAAAGATTTCCACACAAGGTTATACTTTTGAAACCAGGTCTGAGCTTCAAGAAAGTGTGCGGATAGAAATGCAAAAGACATTGGATCAATTAATTAAGGAACAATCTTCCAATCATTCGTAATGGCATCGCCTTGAAGCATCGCCAGTTGTGAACCTGTGTCTATTTTAATTTTGACTGATAAAGAATTCATGGAAATTAAATCAACAACTTTTAAAAATGGCATTCGTCGATGGGGGTGTTGCCCTTGCATTTTTTTAACGATCTCGCTCCATTTTAAATAGGGCTGAAAGCTTTCGCCTTCATCGGAACTTTTATAGGATCCCACAAACCACACACCGGTCGGGTGAATCAGAACGGGCCAATCTTGCTGACCAAAAAAATCAAGTTTCGACCAGTTTTTGCCATCCAAAGTTTGATAAATACCTCCGGCCGAGGCCAAACCTTTTTTTCTTTTTGAGTCAAAGCTCATAGCTGTTAATTTTTTTTGCAAAAGCTCTTTTGTGGAGATTTTATTCTTATCTATTTTTTTATCAGTCAGATCTGTTTTCCACCACACAAGACCATGACCTTTTAAATAGGATTCATTCCATTTATAAGCCATGGCCTCTTCGATTTGAACTCGGGCTCCTAGACCCACCGAATTTTGAGCCTTGGTGACGATGGCCGAATTTTTTTGTCCTCGAAAGGCTGTGAATTCACCAAGTGGAATTCGGTTCACTTCCCCTTTGACGACAAGCTGTGAGCCATTTCTATAGGAAATATTCTGCCACTTTTTTATAGTTTGATTCCAACCCCATTCAGCAAAGTCGGATCGTCCGATCACTTGGCTTAAGGGAATGTAGCCGCTATGGGACTGGGTTTTAAAGTACCCAAAATGACCGACAATTTTAATAAGCTTTAATTGAGTCAGCGGGGCCAATTGAAAAAGCACAGAGCTTTTATCACGTGGATGCTGAAACACAGGGGTTGTAATTAAATTAGTAAAGTGCCCGACATCCTTAGGGTTTGCCTCTAAGTCAGAGGTCAAAAGATAGCCAATTTGTTTTTTCTCAGTTTTCACTCGCACCCAGGCCCCACGCCGGCTGATGATTTCAACGGGCTCATTTTTTTTAAGCCATGTGATTCGAGACGATCCCATTTCTGGAAAAAGAGAAAGGCTGACTTGATTTTTGGTCAGGGCTTGGGTGGCCAACTCCATTTCTCTTAAAATGGAGTCATGCTTGATGGAATAGTTTTTGTCGTTGTAAAGGACCCGAAATTGGAAGTCGGTGACCGAGGACTGTAAGGTGGAAAGCAGATCTGATTTTTTGGCCTGACCCGATGGAAAAGGACTGCCTACGGCTTTGAAAAAAGGAGTGGCCGAATTAAGGCTTGGTTCAAGAGCTCCAAAGGTGAAAAATCCAAGGTAAAAAGAGAATAATAGAAGCATCACAAATTTAATTTTGCCATGGGTCAAAATAGGTCTCAAGGCCAGGTTTTACGCTGTGTGGTGTCGTGTGCCGAAGGGGGACCTTTGATAACACTATGAACTCTCAAAAAGGGGAAAGATTATGAAGTTAATTGGTGTCATCGGTGCCGGTCAAATGGGTAACGGAATTGCTCAGGTCATTGCAGCCCAGGGTTTGAATGTGATCATGACAGATGTAGCATCTCAAGCTCTAGAAAAAGGTATGCAAACCATTGCGGGATCCTGTGATCGCTTGATTAAAAAACAAACCATGACAGAGGATCAGAAAAAAACTTTGCTTGGAAAAATCGAGACCTCAACCAACCTAGAAAGTTTAAAAAACTGTGATGCAGTTATTGAAGCGGCCACTGAAAACATTGATCTAAAATTGCAGATTTTTAAAAAGCTCGATGAGATAGTAAAAAAAGAAGCTCTACTGTTATCAAACACCTCATCGATTTCGATCACAAAAATTGCGTCCGTCACCAAACGTCCCGAGCAAGTAGCAGGAATGCACTTCATGAATCCGGTGCCACTGATGAAGCTTGTGGAAGGAATCAGGGGTTTACAAACCTCTGATGAAACTTTTCAAAAAACAAAACAGCTTGCTGAATCTTTAGGGAAAACTTTTGTGGAAAGCACAAAGGACATGCCAGGCTTTATTGTGAACCGAGTTTTAATGCCCATGATTAATGAAGCTTTCTACACTTTGCATGAAGGTGTTGCACAAGCCGCAAGTATTGATGAAGCCATGAAGCTTGGAACCAATCAGCCCATGGGACCTCTCACTTTGGCCGATTTTATTGGGTTAGATACTTGCCTTGCGATTATGAATGTTCTTCATGAGGGTCTTGGTGATTCCAAGTATCGCCCTTGTCCTTTACTCGTTAAATATGTTGAAGCCGGATGGCTCGGGCGAAAATCAGGACGCGGAGTTTACAAGTATGGCGTATGATTTTAAAACTTTAAAACTCTCTTCGCAAAACTCCATTTGGACCCTTGAGATTCACCGTCCAGAGGCTTTGAATGCTTTAAACAATCTTGTGTTATCAGAAATGGCTGAAAGCTTACGCTTCATCAGCGAGATGAGCTTTGAAGATGCCAGAGGTTTAATTATCACAGGGCACGGAGAAAAAGCCTTTGTAGCCGGAGCCGACATAAAAGAAATGCTGAACCTTTCACCGGAAGAAGCTTTGCAGTTTGGAAAAAAAGGTCAAAGTGTTTTTCATGAACTGGCACTTTTAAAAATTCCAGTGATTGCAGCTGTCAATGGCTTTGCCTTAGGTGGTGGACTTGAACTGGCTTTGGCTTGTGATTTTATTTTTGCAAGCGATAATGCCAAGCTTGGTTTACCAGAAGTGTCTTTAGGTCTTATTCCAGGTTTTGGTGGAACCGTTAGATTGTCCAGAGCTATTGGTCTTAGAAAAGCCCGAGAACTGATTTACTCAGGTGATATGATCACGGCAAGCAGAGCTTATGAAATGGGCCTGGTGAATTTGGTCACTACTCAGGCCGAACTTTTACCGCAGGTCATGAAGCGCTTTGAATCCATATTAACAAAAGGTCCCTTGGCTGTTGAGGCCAGTAAAAAAGCTATTTTGACCACTTGGGATTTGGATATCGAAAAAGGTTTTGAATTTGAGGCCGAACAATTTTCAGAGTTGTTTGCAAGCCTGGATTCCAAAGAAGGCATGAAAGCTTTCACTGAAAAACGAAAAGCCCAATTTCAAGGACACTAAACCACCAGGAGCAAGAAACGTGAATCAGTTAAAAAATCCTGTTCGAATTGTCACAGCGGCCAGTCTTTTTGATGGTCATGATGCCAGCATTAATATCATGCGAAGAATTCTTCAAGATATGGGCGCTGAGGTGATTCACTTGGGTCACAACCAATCTGTTGCAGATGTGGCAAAAGCTGTGCTTCAAGAGGGTGCTCAAGGTGTTTGTGTGTCATCTTATCAAGGCGGTCATATGGAGTACTTCAAGTACTTGAAAGACCTGCTTGTGGAATCCGGTGCAGGATACGTGAAAATATTTGGTGGTGGCGGCGGAGTTATCATTTACGACGAAAAGAAAGAATTAGAAGCCTACGGGATAGATCAAATTTTTCACCCTGATGATGGAAGACGCTTAGGCCTAGAAGGCATGATCAAAATGATTGTGGACGCCTGTGACTTTGATGTGAACCAGGCCGTTCAAAAAAATTATCCTGTAAAAAATAAACTCAAAGAAAATCCCTACCAAAAGGATCCTGTACCTTCTCAGGATTTAGGGGTTTACTTATCAGCCATTGAAAATAAAAAAGATTTAAATCTAACAAAAACTTTAGAAAACTTTAAAAATAAAAAATCAAAAACTCCTGTTTTAGGTATTACTGGAACGGGCGGCGCAGGGAAGTCCTCTTTGATCGACGAGCTCGCGCAAAGATTTTTAAACACCTACGTGGATAAAAAAATTGCCATCGTTTGTGTGGATCCCACAAAACGAAAAACCGGAGGCGGTCTTTTAGGGGACCGTATCCGAATGAACTCTCTTTCCAGAGACCGCATTTTTATGCGCTCGCTAGCATCTAGGGGCTCGGGAAAAGAAATAGCGCAAAGTTTGCCGGATGTTTTAAGTGCTTTACAAAAATTTGATTTTGATTTGATCATCGCAGAAACCTCAGGAATTGGCCAAGGCAATATGGCGATCACGGAAGTATCAGATCATTCGTTGTATGTGATGACCTCTGATTTTGGTGCTCAGTCACAATTAGAAAAAATTGATATGATCGATTTCGCTGATATGATTGCTGTGAATAAAGCGGATCGTCGTGGAGCTTTAGACGCTTTAAGAGATGTGACCAAGCAATTTAAAAGATCTAGAAAGCTATTTGATCAAGAAACCGCAGTGCCTGTGTTTCTCACTCAAGCCAGTCAGTTCAATGATGGTGGGGTCAATCAACTTTTCTTTCACCTTTCTGATGTTTTAGCAAAGTCGGAAGACACTTTTAAAATCAGTGATATCACTAAAAAATCCATTTTAGCGGCCGATGAGCACGTGATCATTCCTGCTGAAAGGCAAAACTATTTAGCTGAAATCGTAAAAACCGTTCGGGGTTATAAAGATAGAACTTTGAAACTGGCTAAGAAAGCTTCCGAACTGGGGGCTTTAAAATTATTAAAACCTAAATTAAAAAATCAAGCCGAGCTTGAAACATTAGAAAAAGAATTAGAAAAAGACTTCACAGCGGCCGAGCTTGGGTCTTTGAATTCTTGGGATCAATTGATTCAAAAGTATAAAGCGAAAGAGCTCACTTATTTCGTTCGTGATAAAGAAATCAAGCAGCCTATGAAATCCACTTCCTTAAGTGGTTTAGAAATCCCCCGAGTCAGTGTCCCACAAATCAATGATTGGGGTGACAGGCTTAAATATCTTAATTTAGAAAATGTTCCCGGAGAGTTTCCTTATACGTGCGGTGTGTTTAATTTAAAAAGAACCGACGAAGACCCTAAGCGTATGTTTGCAGGCGAGGGCACACCAGACCGGACAAATAAAAGATTTCATTATCTAACAAAAGGTGAAAGTGCATTGAGGCTATCCACAGCCTTTGACAGTGTGACTTTGTATGGCTTTGATCCCACGACTCGCCCCGATATTTTCGGAAAAGTCGGGGAATCAGGAGTTAGTGTTTGCACCCTAGACGACATGAAAAAGTTGTACGCAGGTTTTGATTTATGCTCGCCCAATACATCAGTTAGCATGACCATTAATGGTCCTGCACCCATGATCCTTGCTTTTTATTTTAATACTGCGATTGATCAGCAGGTCGAGAAAAAAGAAAAAGAGCTAGGTCGGAAAATAAATGAAAAAGAATTTCAAGAAGTAAAAAATTGGACGCTCACTCAAGTCCGAGGCACGGTGCAAGCGGATATTTTAAAAGAAGATCAAGGGCAAAACACCTGCATATTTTCCATTCAGTTTGCTCTCAAAATGATGGGTGATATTCAGTCCTTTTTTATTGATCATAAAATAAGAAATTTTTATTCAGTCAGTATTTCGGGCTATCACATCGCAGAGGCCGGCGCCAACCCCATTAGCCAATTGGCTTTTACTTTGTCCAATGGTTTTACGTTCGTCGAGTACTACAAATCTCGCGGCATGAAGGTGGATGACTTTGCTCCTAATTTATCCTTCTTTTTTTCTAACGGCTTGGATCCAGAGTACACAGTGCTTGGAAGAGTGGCTAGAAGAATTTGGGCGATTGCCATGCGTGATCTTTATCAGGCCAGCGACAGATCACAGAAATTAAAATATCATATTCAAACCAGCGGTAGATCGCTGCATGCTCAAGAAATTGATTTTAATGACATCAGAACCACACTTCAGGCTTTGATTGCACTTTATGACAATTGTAATTCTTTGCACACCAATGCTTATGATGAAGCGATCACCACACCTACAGAAGAATCTGTTCGTAGGGCCATGGCAATTCAGATGATTATTAATAAAGAATTTGGTATGACTAAAAATGAAAATCCACTCCAAGGCAGCTACTTTTTAGAAGAGCTCACAGAGCTTGTGGAAGAAGCCGTACTTACAGAATTTATGCGTATCAACGAGCGCGGTGGAGTGCTCGGTGCCATGGAAACTCAGTATCAAAGGTCCCGCATCCAAGAGGAATCTTTGTACTACGAAACTTTGAAGCACGATGGACGTCTTCCCATCATCGGTGTGAATACATTTATTGATCCAAAAACTTTAAAACAAGATTTTATTCCACCAAAAATTGAACTCGCCCGGGCTAGCTTTGAAGAAAAAAATCATCAGCTTGTGTCCGTTCAAAGTTTTCAAAAAGCTCATGCAGATCTTTCAGCTGAAAAGCTAAAAGAATTGCAAAAAACTGTACTTGAAGGCGGAAATGTTTTTGAATCTTTGATGGAAGCCTCAAGGCACTGCAGTCTTCACCAAATGACTCAGGCCCTGTTCGAAGTGGGCGGCCAGTATCGCCGTAACCTCTAGGGGTACCAGGCACGTTACTGCCCCAAGTCAGTCCGGCCCACCGGACAGACTCGGACGAGTGAGTTTAATGTTTTGTTGAGTTTAATTTTGTAAAAGGTTTTTTAACTCTGCAGAGCTTTTAGCCTTCAAAGCCAACTGAAGAATCTTTTGGCTCGCTTCAACGGAAGTGCCACAAACTTTTGCGCGAGTTTTAAGTAAGGACCCAGGACTGACACTAAGCTCTTTAAAGCCCATGGCCATCAGCAGTGGAACATAATCATTTTGCGCAGCCAATTCTCCGCAAAGGCCCATCCAAACTGTAGAGTTTTTAAGTTCGTTTGATATTAAATAAAGAAATCTTAAAACTGCAGGGTGATAGGCATCATGCAGATGAGAAACGGTAGAGTTCATTCGGTCTGTGGCACACAAATACTGAATCAGATCATTGGTTCCAACGCTTACGAAGTTCAGATGCGGAATTAAATCATTTAATATCAGTGCAATTGCAGGAACCTCCACCATGATTCCGACTTCATAGGATGGTGGTGTTGATAAAAGCCCTTCAGATAAAAGTTCATTCTCGCAAGTTTTTAATGCCATTTTGAA
Source organism: Bdellovibrionales bacterium Ga0074139 (assembly GCA_001464795.1). GTDB lineage: Bacteria > Bdellovibrionota > Bdellovibrionia > Bdellovibrionales > Bdellovibrionaceae. The sequence goes on along the minus strand of LNEB01000004.1, from coordinate 33,071 downwards.
GTCTTGGACTTCACCCAAAGTGGTCACCATGGGTGCCATGATCGCCAGCTTCCCGTAAGGTGCTGATCTTAATAAAGCCCGCAGTTGAGGCTTTAATAAGATATCGGGTTGGCTTAATGAAAGTCGTAATCCACGAAGTCCAAGGAAAGGATTTTCTTCTTTTGGTAACTGAAGAAAGGGCAGTTGTTTATCACCGCCGATATCGAACAAGCGAATGACAGCTTTTGATGGAGCTAAACTTTGAACAAGAGTTTTATAAGTTTGAAATTGTTCTTCTTCGCTAGGCATCGATTTTTGATCAAGCAGTAAGAACTCTGATCTAAATAGGCCACAGCCTTCTGTCCCTTTTTGGATAGCAAGTTTCATATCATCGATGCAGCTTAAGTTACTGGCGACCTCAAATGAAATGTGATCCTGACTTATGGATTTTTTGCTAATAAAAATTTCTAGATTTTTGCTTTCTTCTTTTTGCGACTCAAGCTCTTTCAAAGCTAAATTCTGAGCTTCAAGGCTTGGTTCTGTTTGTATCTGAGCTTTGAGTGCATCCATGATGATTAAATTCTTTTCAAATATAAAATCACTCAAATTGTGCACACCCACGATACAGGGGATTTCAAATGTTTTAGCTAAAATGGCAGTGTGTGAAGTATTGCTGGAGTTTTCAAAAATTAGTCCCAAAAGTTTTTTTTTGTCTAAACTTAAAAACTCACTGGGAAGTAAACCTTTTGCCACCAAAATACAGGGTTCAGTTAATTTCAACTTATCCAAACCTTGACCGGTTAAATGGGTCAGCACCTGATAAGACAAATCTTCAATGTCATGGGCTCTGGCTTTAAGGTACTCATCATCTAAACTTTCAAGCATGGATTTAAAAATCTGGCTGGATTCTTTAAGGCTGACAGCAGCACTTTTTCCTTGCTGGATAAATTCTAAAGTTTGCCCTTTCCATTCTGGATCACCTAGCATCATCAAATGGGCTTCTAAAATATCTTTTGAGATTGAAATATCTTTTGAGTCTGATTGCTGAGATTCAATCAGAATTTTAAGACTGGATTCAGTTTTTTGAAATGCGATTTCTAACTTTTGAATTTCAATGGCAGGGGTTTCGGTCTTGATATTTTCCAGATTGATCTGTGTTGATCTGAACCAAACAGCAGGCCCTATGGCAATTCCAGGAAAACATGTTTTGCCAAAAAGGACTTGCTTCATTCAAACTTTGTTTCGAATAATGTTTTTAAAATTGTAGCAGCATGATCGGCATCTTCACCCTCAGTGATCAAAGTCAGTTGGTCCCCAAAAACGGCTCCTAGTGACATGAGGCTCATGATCGATTTTGCATTTTTTCTGACACCATTTTTTTCGAGTTCAATTTTGGCCTTAAACTGAGAAGCGGATTTCACAAGAACTCCTGCAGGTCTTGCGTGTAATCCTGACTCACTTTTAACGTGTACAACTGTTTCAATTTTCATAAAACTAATTTCCTTTTTTAACGACGGTCATAAGTGGTTGTGAATTTTTAAAATCTCGATCCATAATGTGAGATGTGTCCCATTGAAGCTCATCGGTATTAGTGAAAATAACTGGTGTGATAATAGAAGGGCTCATCGTTCTTACTAAATCTAAATCAAATTGAATTAAAGGCTCTCCGGGCTTTACACTCTGTCCCTCTGATACTAGAGCTTTAAATCCCTGACCTTTCATTTTAACGGTATCGATCCCGATGTGAATCAAAACTTCCACGCCCTGATCGCTTAGAAGGCCAATAGCATGCTGAGTTCCAATCAATGTTACAACGGTCGCATGAAAAGGACTGACGACTAGGCCATCATCCGGAATGACTGCAAAACCATCACCTAAAATTTTATTTGCAAAAGTGGCATCGGGGACTTGATTTAAACTTATAATTTTTCCAGACAAAGGATTTAAGAAATTAATCTTCATTAATTCTTTAATTTGCTCTTTGATTTGATCAGATTGTGTTCCAAAAACGACCTGGATATTAGAGCCTGATTTTAGAGTTCCGCTGGCACCAAGAGATTTTAAGACTGATTCTTGAACGAGCTCAGCTTGTTTCACCTGTAGTCGTAATCTTGTGATGCAAGCATCGATATGTAGGATGTTAGATCCACCACCTAAAGCGCTTAATATTTTTGCTGCTAAATCTGTAGGTGCAAGGCTTGATTTTTTATTTTTTGCCACTGGCTCATCGCTTAGATTCTCTCGGCCAGGAGTAAGGAAATTGAATTTTTGAATTAAATAATAAAAACTAAAAAAATAAAGAGTTCCAATGATAGGTCCCACAATTAGCCACAGGTACATGGAGTTTTTTTGATTGAAGTAGCCTGTAGCAAAATCAATCATAGAAGCTGAAAAAGTATAGCCCAGTTGAATGTCAAAAAATTCCGTTAAAAAGCCTGATAAGAAAGCAAATAGAACGTGAATAGCAAACAAAAGGGGAGCTACAAAAATAAATGAAAATTCAATGGGCTCAGTGATTCCTGTCAGTATTGATGTCAATGCTGCTGAAAACATCACCCCTGAGATGATTTTTCGATTCTGTTGCCAAGCTCGAAGTGTAATGGCTAGAGCTGCCGCTGGTAAGCCAAACAGCATGATGGGGAATTCAGAGGCCATAAATCTTCCGGCCGTGGGGTCACCCGCATAGTATCTGGCCGAGTCTCCACGAACAATGTCACCGGAGGCTGTGATGAACTCGCCAAACTCATAAAGAAATGAAGGGTAGTAAACATGATGTAGTCCTACGGGGATTAAAAGTCTTTTTCCTGCTGCATAAAAGGCAGGGCCAAACTGAGATTCGCTGACCCAAGCTCCAAAAAGTCTGATGCCTTCTTGAACAGGAGGCCAGATCAGAGAAAGTAAGCCTGCTAAAAACAGAGTCATGACAGCGGTCATAATCGGCACAAGTCTTTTGCCTGAAAAAAATCCTAAGAATTGCGGAAGCTTGACATCAGAAAATTTAAAATAAACCCAAGAAGCGGTGAGGCCCACAAGAATTCCACCGAACACTCCGGTGTCGATGGCAGGCAGTTTAAAAAAATCTCCGATGACACCTAATAAAGTTTTTAGCAAAAAATAACCCACAGCTGAAGCGAGTCCTGCGATCCCAGCTCCACCTGTGAAACCAATGGCCACCCCGATGGCAAAAAGCACCGAGAGGTTTTCAAAAACCGAAAGCCCGCCTTTTACAAATAAAGCATTCATAAGACTTGAGTCAGGAAACAATCTTCCAAAAGCGATCAAAAGGCCTGCAGCAGGAAGGACAGAAACAGGGACCATCAAAGATTGACCCACACGCTGTAAAACTGAAAAAATTTGTGATGTGATTTTCAACTAGCGACCCAAGCAAGAATGATAGGCTGTGATGAAACTTGCATAGCTCCAGGTCAAATGACTGACGCCCACCAAGTAGCCATTGAAGCGACTGATTTGCTCGGCCATTTCGCCTGTGTTTTGATCACGGTGCTCAAGGGTCCGAGCAAGAAACTGAAGGCCCTTTTGTTGTAATTGATTAGAGGATCTTTGACTGAGCCTTCCCAACTTACAGTAAAGTTCAGCGTGGGCATGGGTGGTGATAAACCAGGGGTTTCCACCAGAAAATCCGAAGCCATCGTAAACATCTTCGGCATATCTGCCAATCACTGGGACATTTTTATTTTTATTGACTGGATAGAGCGCAGAAAAAACATTTTCTAATTTTTGTGCTGTCTGTAAAATTGGCTTTGAGTGAGTACGAATGTAGTCCTGGTCTAAAAAACCCTGAACAGTGGCTAAGACAACAGCCACATCCAAATTCGAATTTTTGTGTCCCCAGCCATCCACTTGATTTTGGATAGCCACAATGTAGCCAAGCTCGGAGTTATAAAACCGGTTCATTAAATTTAAAATAAGACCTGCTTGTTCTAAATAGTATCTGGCAGCACCGGGATCACCCAGCTGTTTTGCAAGTTCAGCTCCGATCAGTAATGATTTTCTTTGCATCGCAAGCGTATAGAAATTAAGCCCTTTAATTTCTTCCCAAAGATCAAAAGAGGCCACATTCCAATTTTGGGCTGTGAATTCCAGATCAGATTTTACAATTAATTGAGCAGGGATTTCAGGGCGATAGAGATTTTTTAAAACCCAATCTTTTCGCCCCAGCTGAATAAGCTCAAGGGCCCAAGCGCTCATGACAAGGGCTCTTACAGCTGGTCCATCATTTTGGGGCCTTCCCCATTCGCCTTTAAAAGTGTCGCCGTTCAATTGAAATTTTGGCTCGCCCGATCCCAGTCCGCTACGGATCGCATTTTGAATGGCTCGTTTTTCAAATCCCACCCATTTTTGGAAGGCACTGATAATTTGATTTTTCGCTTTTGTGTTTGTGGATCTCTTGTAAACTTCAAATAAAGCCTGATGAGTCAAGGCCGCATCCCGGGACCAATGGTATTGGTACTCTTTTGTCGGAGAGGCCGCCACAGATCCCACGGTGTTTTGGCTTTGTGGAAAGTTTTTAAGCATGGATTGTATGGAAATTTGATACTGTTGATCCAGCTTGGATTCTAAGGTTTGAGATTGTGCAAATGGGGTTACGGATGCAAAAAAAACAAAACAAAAAAATAAGAGTCTTTTCATATCAGAAAATGGGATTAAAACAAGCCTAAGGGGACGCCTTCGCCATTACTGTAAGGCGTTAGTCATTTTGCCTGTAAAAATGGCAGGAAAATGTCATTTTTTCTAAGCTTAAAAAACAAATAAATTTTGATTTAAAAAAAAGCGTCGGTCCGAATTCCGGACAGACGCGGGGCAGTAACGTGCCTGGTACCCTTAGAATTCGTCTTTGTCGGGGACCCGCGAGAAGGAAATTCCCCCACGGGCTTGTTGATCAAGGTTTTACAGGCAAAATGACTAACGCCTTACAGTAATGGCGAAGGCGTCCCCTTAGGCTTGTTTTAATCCCATTTTCTGATATGAAAAGACTCTTATTTTTCACTTAAACTTGATAAAACAACGCTGACCTTGAAAGGTTTTGCTTGGAACCTCTCGGGCCACATGGTTTTTAAGTGCTTCATCAAAAGTCCGGTGTCGTGGGTCGGACTAAAGCTTAAAGTTTTTTCTATTTTTTCTTTGTTCACTAAGCGAATAGAGAGATGCATGGATCCACAGCGGTAATGATTTTTTCTAACCCTAATACAAGCTTTGTTAAGAAGTTTCATCGCCACTGAAAAAGAGCCTGCCGAATTTCTGAGCTCAGGTTCAAGCACATGTTCATGACCCATGGATTGAGTGGCTCCGTGTTCATAAAGATAAGCTTCACCCAAAAGACCTTGTAAAACTTTGGTGCCTAAAATGCTGCCCCATTTATTGCGGGCTTCGGCGGGACTGAGTTTTAAAATATCCTGAATTTTGAAAATGCCTAAATTGTTCAGCATGATTTCCGTTTTTTCACCAATTCCTGGAACCACACGCACGGATAAAGGACCTAGTTTTTCATGAATTTGTTCTTTGGGGATCCACACCAAGCCATCCGGTTTTTGCATGTCTGAGGCTATTTTTGCAATTAGTGAATTGGGTCCCAGTCCCACTGATGAAGTGAGGCAAATTCCAACGGTGTTTTGGACGTGGCTTTTTAATTTTTTAGCCAGTTCAATGGCTTTTGAAAGTTCCCGCTGAGTTCCCATCAGCTGACAAGAGACCTCATCCACGGATAGCACCTGGTCGATGGGAATAATTTCATCCACAGCTTTTAAGATTTTTTCATGATATTCCAAATACTTTCTGTGGCTTGTGGTAACGAACTGAATTCCTGGGCACATTTTTTTTGCATCAATGACTTTTGTCCCTGTTTTAATTCCTTTTCGTTTCGCTTCAATGCTTGCCGCCAAGACTGATGTGGAGTCTGATAGCATTGGAACAACAGCCACAGGACGATTTCGTAATGCAGGATTATCCTGCTGTTCGCAGGACGCAAAATAGGAGTTAAGATCAAACAGCAAATAATCGACAAAAAGCATGTTGACATAATTACACATTATTTACACACTAGAGGCAAGTCATGATTCAGACCTACAAAGACCGGGCCGTTCAGTTTTTTCATACCAATGAAACAAAACTCAATATTGGATTTTTTCTATCAGGCTTTGTGTTTGATATTTTTACCCTGAGCCAGGTGGATGATACTTTCAGTCTTGTTCAACAGGTGATTTATTTAACCGTTATTGGACTTATACTTTATTTTGATACCTTACAAAAATCTGAAAAATGGAATCCTAAAGTCAAAACTGAAAAAATTTGGCAGTACCGAAGCTTGATTCTACATTTTTCATTGGGAAGCTTGCTCAGTATTTACTCTTTATTTTTTATTAAAAGTGCTTCGCTTTTTTCTTCCATGATTTTTATTTTATTTATCCTAGGGATTCTTGTGATCAATGAAATGAGCTTCGTACAAAAAGGGAGCCTATCAGTTAAGGCCTCACTTTTTGTACTTTGTTTATTTTCCTTTTTCTCTCTCTTAGTTCCAACTGTTTTGGGTTTTGTGGGTTGGACTCCATTTATTATTTCTTTAGCGCTTACCATTGGAGTTTTATCTTTAATTCTTAAAAAACTGCAGGGTCAGGTTCAGAACAAAAAAATCTTGTTTAAAACCTTGGCAGGGCCTGGCCTAGGTGTGCTGTCTTTGTTTACATTTTTTTACCTAATGGGTTGGGTGCCCCCAGTTCCATTGTCAGTTAAATCCATTGGAATTTATCACGATGTCACTTTTAATGATGGTCAGTACGTTCTGAAATATGAGCGTGATTTCTACAAATTTTGGCAAAATGGAGCGCAAAGTTTTTTGAGCCGTCCCCAGGATAAGATCGTTATTTTTACGCAAATTTCTTCACCTAGTCGCTTTGATGATGAAGTGGTTTACCACTGGCAGCTGTATTCCAAAAAGTTAGGCTGGATGACCCAAGACCGAATTCCCATTTCCATTAAAGGGGGCAGGCAAAAAGGTTTTCGTGGCTACGGTGTGAAACAAAATTACACCTCCGGGGAATGGCGGGTGCTTGTTGAAACCACCCATGGCAGGGAAATTGGCCGCATCTATTTTGATGTGGAAAAAACAGATCAGATCAATGAACTCAGACAATTTAAACAGGATGTGTTTTAATGAATAATAATCACTCAAAATTAATTGGCTACATACTTTGGATCATTGGATTCACCGGATCTCACAGGTTTTATTACGGGAAACCTGTCACGGGCACCATTTGGTTTTTTACTTTGGGATTGCTTGGTGTTGGATGGCTGATTGATTTATTTCTTATTCCCGCCATGGACCGAGCTTGTGATCTTCGTTATAAAAGTGGACCTAATAATTATACTCTCACTTGGCTTCTTTTAGCATTTTTAGGCTACCTGGGAGTGCACAGATTTTATTTAGGAAAATGGGTCACTGGAATTATTTGGCTCTGCACAGCTGGACTTTTTTTTCTAGGTTATATTTATGATATGTGGACCTTGAATGATCAAATCTCTGAGGCTAACGGCAAAGCCACTCGAACCTGAGAGCTGAGTTCTGAAAAAATCTGATCAGCCACCCGGATACCATCACAGGCCGCAGATGTAATACCACCTGCATAACCTGCACCTTCACCAACTGGATAAAGCCCTGGGTGTGATAAGCTTTGATAAGTTAAAGGATCGCGAGTCACCCTGACAGGACAGCTGGTTCTTGATTCTACTCCGTAGACCTGAGCCTCGGGATGAATGTAACCACGCATTTTTTTATCAAATTGCTCGAGGCCTTCGGATAACTTTTTAAATAATTGTTCACTGAAAATTTGATCCACACGAGATGGAACTTCACCAGAAGGACTTGAACCTTTTCTGACAGGTCCTTGTTTTTGTTTTAAAAAATCACCCATGGATTGGGCAGGCAATTGTTTATCACCCTTGTTATTTAAAACTTGCTGAAGCGCTTTGATTTCTAAATCTTTTCTGAACTGCATGCCGCCCATTAAATTGCTACCAAAGTTTTTCTCGGCATCCACGGTCACGACCACTGCAGAGTTGGCCCAGGGGGAATTTCGATTGAAGTTGCTCATGCCGTTACAAACCAAGCCTTCAGCCTCAGTTGAACTGGATAAAACAAAGCCTCCTGGACACATGCAGAAGCTATAAGTACCAATGCCAGTTTTTTCATCGTGATGGGTCAGCTTATAATTAGCACTACCTAATGAAGGATGTCCCGCGGCTGATTTGTACTGTTGTTGATTCACCCAAGCCTGAGGGTGCTCGACCCGGAGGCCGACTGCAAAGCTTTTGGCTTCCATGAAGACTTCGTTTTTTTCAAACATAGTAAAAATGTCTTCTGCCGAGTGGCCGGTGGCAAATAAGACATGATCAGAATAAAAACTTTCATTTTTATTGGTAGTAAGCCCCACCACTTTTTTGTTTTTAATAATCAGGTCCAACACTTGAGTATCAAAGTGAAAGGTACAGCCATTTTGTTTTAAATACTCTCGCATCTTAGGAATCACTCGGCGTAGCCGGTCCGATCCCACATGGGGATTCGATAGATATTCAATTTCCTGAGGGGCTCCAAATTGCACTAGCCGGTTCATCACGTAAGGGATGTGTTCGGATTTAATTCGGGTGATCAATTTTCCGTCCGAATAAAGCCCTGCACCCCCTTCACCGAAGCAAACATTGTTGTGGGGGTCCAATTCACCGTAGCGCCAGTATTTGTTAATACCCTTCATGCGAATTTCGCTAGGCGAGCCACGCTCAAAAATTTCGCAAGCAATGCCTCGCTCAACAAACCTAAGAGCAGCAAAAAGCCCTGCAGGGCCTGAGCCCACGATCAGTGGTTTTACTTTTGGTGAAGTGGGCAATCGATCAAGTGTATAGGTCTTTTTTTCTAACTTTTCTTTTTGAGCTGCCACTTCCACTGTCATTACAAAATGAGGATTGTGGCGAGCTCTTGCGTCCACACTTTTTTTGAGCACGCGAAATTCGCTGTAATCAGGCTGAGCCCAAGCGAGGTAATCCTCGATGGACTGATCAAGTGGTAATTGAAGGTTTTCAATGATTTTAGACACGTAGAGGTTATACCTGAATTGACTTCAAATGAATACGAGTGGTGTAATCTTATCATGCTGACATGGCGAATTTTGAAATTCTTACCGCGAATTCCCTTATCCCGGCTGATCGGAATCATTGCTCGTATTCAGTGGCCTTGGTTTTTGAATCAGTTGATTCTTAAAAACTTTGTCAAAACCTATAAAATCAATATGGATGAAGCTGAAAAGGATATCTCACAATACAAATCCTTAAACGATCTTTTCACGCGAAGGCTTAAGGCTGGTGTAAGACCCATAGCTGAAAGTTTTTGTGTGCACCCAGCAGATTCCAGAATCACTCAGTTTGGTGAAATTAACCAAGGTCAGTTGATTCAAGCTAAAGGAATTACTTATTCTTTGGCCGATTTTTTAGGAAATGCAGAAAAAGCCAGCCGCTACGAAGGTGGCTATTTTATTGTCTATTATCTATGTCCCACAGACTACCACCGCGTGCACGCTCCGGTGGAAGGTTTGATTAAAGACATAAAAAAATTGGGGCTCGATCTGTGGCCGGTGCATGACGAAAGTGTTTCAGAAATTGAAAATCTATTTATAAGTAACGAGCGTGTGGTGGTGTCTTTAAATACCCAATTAGGACCTGTGGAGACCGTTTTTGTAGGGGCCACAAACGTAGGATCCATTGATCTATTTAAATCTGTTGGTGACACTGTTCAAAAAGGTGAAGAGCTAGGTGTGTTTCAGTTCGGAAGCACAGTGGTGATGATTTATCCAAAATCCATGAAGATTGCTAGTGTGGTGCCAGGTCCTGTTTCTTGCTGCGGCTTATTAAAACAAAAGGAAAATCCCTATTAAGTCTTACCATTTTTCCTACGGGATATTTGGTGATTTGAAATCAAAAAATGTTATTTTATTTTTCCATGGCTTTCCAGGTTCTCACTTGCAGGCCACGTTTCTTGATGAAAAATTAAAATCTCTCAATATAAAAATGATTGCAGTGGATCGGCCTGGTTACGGAGAATCCGACTGGATTCAGCCTGAAAATTGGCGGGTGGCAGCTGATCAGTATTTAAAATTACTAAAAGCGGAAGGGTTCGAAAAACTTTTCGTGATGGGTGTCTCGGGCGGTGCCCCCATGGCTCACATGGTGACAAGTTATTACGGGGACCTGGTCACAAAACTTGTGATTGTTTGCGGACTTGCAAGCCTTTCAAAAACATCAAGTTTTACTTTTAGTCGAAATCAAAAAAGGCTTTTAAAATTAGCACATTTTTTACCGGTGAAACTGACGCAAAACGCTTTAGATTTCGTGATGACAAGTTTACTTCCAGAAAAAAGACTCAGCCATTTAATAAAAAATTTGCATGAATCTGATAAAAGAGTGCTTTCATTAGCCAAGCATCAAGAAACTTTATTGAAAGCCATGAAATGGGCAAGAACTCAGAAATCCAAGGGTGTGGTGTGGGATGCAAAAATATTTTCTGGAGACTGGTTAACCCAGTATTGTGAAAATCTTGAACTGCCCATCGTTTACTTCCATGGTGATCAGGATTTTTTATTGAACCCTGAAATGTCAGTGTGGATGAGCTCTCAAAGGGCAAAATCCAAACTTGTGAGGCTTCCAGGTCAAGGTCATTACGCCATCGCTTTTGAAGATCAAGATAAAATTTTAGCTGAGATTAAAAGTCCTTCATTTGACAACAGATATTGAAGGCATCACGCTTATTATTCTATGGATGACATAAAGAATTTCCAGCAAAAACTATCCTTATTAGAAAAAGATTTATCTGACTCTTTGAAAGCATTAAGCGATTTAACTAAAAATTCTGAACAACAAAGTATTGAACTGAGCCGGGCCCAATATATTTTAGATGGATCGGGTCTTGGTTCTTGGGACTGGTGGTTAGATTCAAATCGAGTTCATTTTGATAAAAGATGGAGTGAGATGCTGGGTCTTGATCCCGCACAAACACCGCAAGTGCTTAGCACTTGGGACAATCTTGTTCACCCAGATGATAAAGCAAAAGCCTATGAGGACATAAAGGCTTACCTTGACGGTAAAACGAATGTTTATGAAAATATTCACCGAATGAAGCATGCCGATGGACGTTGGGTATGGATTCTTGATCGGGGTCGAATCAGTGAGCATGATTCCAATGGAAAACCATTGAGGTTCACCGGTACGCATTTGGATATTTCTGAGTATAAAGAAAAAGAGTCTTTATCGAACTTAGTTCAAGATATCGGTGAAATTGGAGCTTGGGAGCTTGATGTTCAAACGGGTAAAACTCGGTGGTCGAAACAGACTTACCTCATTCATGCTTTGGATGAAGGAATGCCAACGGATAAAATTCAAGGTATCAATTATTTTGCATCAAATGAGCAAGATAGAATTTCTAAATATGTAATGGATAGTTTTAGTGGAAAATCCTTTCGAGATACTTTTGAGTTTATTGATGCAAATGGAAAAGCAAAGTGGGTCGAGTCAGTAGGTTTACCTGTTTTTAACTCTGAGGAAAAGGTTTATAAAGTTGTAGGAACTTTTCGAGATGTGACAGAAGAAAAAAAAGTCACTTTGCGTTTACAAAAGTTACTCGATGAGAACAGACAAATAAGTGAGCGAATGTCAGCTGTGCTTGAGCATGCACCCATCATAAGCTATGAGTGTCTTCACGACCAAAACTGGACAATGCTTTATTTAAGCCCTTATGTGAAAAATATTACGGGATATCCAGCTGAAGATTTTCTAACAAATAAAGTCACTTTTGGGAATATCATTCACAAAGATGATCAAGCTTATGTTTATGAATCCATTGCTCAGGCAGTAAAAAATGGAGAAGTTTTTGACCTCGAATATCGAATATTTCATGCCAGTGGTAGTGTGCGTTTTATTTCTGAAAGGGGTCAGATTTCTGATAAAACAGGAAATTTAGTTGGTGTTATGTTAGACATCACAAAAAAAGTGGAAGCTGACCAACTGCTTGAAAGTCAAAGATTGCAACTTATTCGCTCGTCCAAACTCTCATCTCTGGGGGAAATGTCAGCATGGATTGCTCATGAAATTAATAACCCCTTGATGGTTATTTCAGGGTCTGCTAGTTTATTGGTGAAATTTTCAGACAATCCTGAAAAGTGGATGTCAGCAGTTGAAAAAATAAAAAAATCTTCTGACAGAATTGCAAGAATTGTCTCAGGGCTGAAGAAATTTTCTAGGACAGATGAGAAAAAGAATCTGAAAAATCATAATTTGGTAGATATTATTAAAGAGTCTTTGATTTTAGTCGACCCTAAATCTAAACAAAATGCGACTTCTATTTTAATTGATATACAAGCGGTGCCTTCAATCGTCTGTGACGAAGTTGAAATTGAACAAGTTCTTGTTAATCTAATAAGTAATGCCATTGATGCAACAATGAATAGTGCAGAAAAGTGGGTCAAAATTTCTTTATTTCAACAAGCTAACCAAGTTGTTTTACAAGTTTTAGATTCAGGTCCTGGAATCCCAATTGATATTCGTGACAAAATTTTTAATCCTTTTTTTACCACTAAAAAAATTGGTCTAGGCACCGGACTGGGGCTTTCCATCGTTAAGGGAATTCTTGACGAACATAATGCAAGCATTACGCTTCGTTCTGAAATGAAAAATACATGTTTTGAAATTCGATTTCCAGTAAGCTCGGAGAGCTAGTATGGCATTAACTGTTTTTTACATCGATGATGAAGAAGATCTTTGTGAGGTCTTTTTTGATTGCTTCGCTTCAAAGGAAGTTAAAATTCATATTTTCACAGATCCAGAGAAGGCCATTGTGCTATCAAAAACAACCACCCCGGATTTATTGTTCGTTGATTATCGGCTTCAAACCACAACAGGTGATGAAGTTGCAAAAAAATTTGATCCAAAAATTCCGAAATTTTTAATTACAGGTGATCTCTCAGTTAAAGCTAAATTTAATTTTGACAGAATTTTTACCAAACCCTACGATGTCGATGTAATCAATCAATTAATTATGAGCTATTTAAGGCCCACTGTCTAAGATTTGATCAGTGAAAAGTCTAATTCAGCGCTATATTCTGTTTAGGCTAGGAATCAGTTTTGCTGCAACCCTTGTGGCTCAGAAAATAGAGGAGTACCCCATGAAATTTGTTATTTTATTATCATTGTTAGCAACTTTAGCTAAGGCCGAAACCTCCTTGATCACATGCTCAGGGCAAGGTCTTCAATTGAAGCTTAGCGTACAAAATAAGATGAACAGTACAGAGGTTGTCAGAGCCACATTAATAGATGAATCCTTAGATGAGACCAGATCAATCGAAATGACTGTACAGACACAAATATTAAAACCCGGTGATTACTACCAAGATAAAGAAGTTCGCATTTACCAGGGCTTTTCTACGGAAGAGTATCTAAATCTTGGATTTAGTGTTTCTCAGTTGTTAGATGTGAATCAAAAATTTGTTCGCTTTGATCTTAACAAGTTTGGCCAAGGCCAAATCGAGTTGGGTCGTTGTGAGGTTGTGCCATGAAATTTCTAATTTCTTTCCTATTTCTATCTTGTTTAGTGCAAGCCAAAGTTGTTGTTGTTTCAGACATTGATGACACGATCAAGGTTTCCAACGTTTTAGATAAATCAAGTGCCATTGAAAACTCAAATCGAACAGACAATATTTTTTATGGAATGCCTGAGCTGTATCACGCCATTCAACAGACGACAGGTGCTAAGCTCTTTTATCTAAGTAATGCCCCAAAAGGACTCATGTCCTATTATCATCGACAACTCTTAACCCAAAATAATTTTCCTGAAGGCACTCTGCTTTTGAGAGGCAATGTTTTAAGTAAGACTCATAAAATCAAATCGATTCGTGAAATAGTAAAAAACGAAAATCCAACAACGCTTATTTTAATCGGTGATAATGGAGAGCATGACCCCGAGGTCTATGCACAAGCGAAAAAGGAATTTCCTAGTTTAAAAATTCACACTTATATCAGAATGGCCTATTCTCAATTGTCAGAGGAAGATCAAGGAACTGTACTTCAACAAGGACAAATCGGATTCGTGACACCAATTGAGATCGCATTGAGTTTAAGTGAGAACTCCTTTGTTACAGATGAACAGATAAACTTGCTAGAAGCTCATTTTGTTCCGTTCGCAATGAATCAACAGCCTGAGCTTATGACCGGGACTTTAGCGTTCCCAGCTTGGCAGGATTGTCGAGACCACTCCGTTCCTGATAGCTTGTTGCAGCGTCAAACTGACTTGGGGCAACATTTGTTAGCTCACATCTTATTACGCTGTTCAGTGGCAGGAATAGATCCGGATATTCGCTAACTTTCATTGACCCTAAAGCCCTATTTGTTAATGTCAAAGGCTTCCCCATTTATATGAAGGAGGCCTTGATGATTCTTCCCGAAATTCGCCTACAAAAAACTTTAGATGCAGCACTTTCAACCGGTGCTGATTTTGCTGATGTCTTTGTCGAAGAAACTTATTCCTCCCAACTTTCACTACTCAATCAAAAAGCAGATAAAGCCATCGTGGGCACTCTTTACGGTGCTGGCATCAGGCTTTTTTTTGGCGAAGAAATTGTTTATGTCACGACCAATGATTTATCTGAAGAGGCCTTAATTAAAACGGCTTTGATGGCGGCCCAGGCCCGTGGCAATCAAAAAAGATTGGCAAGCGCTTTTCAATTGAAAGCTTCTCAGTTTGATTCCATTCATACATACGGTGAAAAGCCCTGGGAGATGAACCGAGATAAAAAGTTTCAATGGATGAACGCAGTCGACCAACATGCTCGTAGTCGCTCAAGTCTTGTAACTCAAGTGGAAGCCAATCTTCTTGAAAAATTTCAAAAGGTTCAAATTGCAAATTCCAATGGCTTACATAAATTTGACCAAAGGGCCTATTCAAGATTGGGTGTGCAAACCTTTGTTGAATCTGAAGGAATGAAGGAAAGCTCTCATGATAATGCAGGACATATGGGAACCTCAGAGCTTTATGATAAAATTGATCTAAAAAAATTAGCCGTTGAAAATGTGGACCGGGCACTTTTGTTAACGAAAGCCAAATATGCACCGGCAGGCGAGATGCCCGTTTTGATATCCAATTCTTTCGGCGGAGTGATATTTCATGAGGCTTGTGGTCATGGATTAGAAACCACAAGTGTGGCAAAAAACTCCTCTGTCTTCTGCGGGAAGCTGGGGCAAAAAGTCGCCCACGAATCAGTCACTGCCATTGATGATGGAACCATCCAAAACGAGTGGGGATCCCTGAACATTGATGATGAAGGCATGCCCACTCAACGAACCACACTGATTGAAAAAGGAATTTTAAAATCCTACATAGTCGATCAAATGGGTGCCAAGCAAACAGGCTACCAAGCCACAGGATCTGGTCGAAAGCAGTCTTATAAATTTGCACCAGCTTCCAGAATGCGAAACACCTTTATCGACCGTGGAACGGATAAATTTGAAGATATGGTGAAAGATGTTGATTACGGCCTCTATGCAAAAAAAATGGGTGGGGGAAGTGTGAACACTGGAACAGGGGACTATAACTTTTCTGTCGTTGAAGGTTACATCATCAGAAACGGAGAGATTCAAGAAGCTGTCAAAGGAGCTTGTTTAATTGGCCGTGGCATTGAAACCTTGGGAAATATCACAAAGGTTTCAGACAACTTGAAACTTGCAACAGGAATGTGTGGATCCGTCAGTGGAAGTATTCCAGCGGCAGTGGGGCAGCCTGAAATCTTAGTATCTAAAATGACTGTTGGCGGAAGGGCTTAAATCATGGACACAATTAAAAATGACTTCTTACAAATTTGTGAAATGGCTAAAAAAGAAAACGTACAAGTGGAGCTCATGATTACAGGCGGGGAGAGCCTCAAATTAGGTTATCAGAAAAGAAAACTAGAAAAGTTTGAAGCCAGCCAAAATCAAATGGCAGGCTTTCGAGTCGTGGATGAAATGACTCAAGGCTACGCTTACACTGAAAATCTATCTTTGGATTCTTTGAAGCTCACTTTTCAGGAGGCTTTAAAAAATGCCAAGACTTTAAAAAATGAAAACAACAAATATAAAATAAAATTTGCAACCCCTGAAAAAATTCAAGAGCTCACTTTTTTAAATTCAGCACAAGAAGTTTCAATGCAAGAGAAGCTAAAGGCAGCTGAAATACTAGAATCTGCTGCCCTTGATGTGGATCCTAAAATTAAGTCTACACCTTACTGTGGACTCATCGAATCGAAAGGTTTTAAAAGAATTTTAAATTCTGAAGGTTTAGATGTCAGCTACCAGTCAAACTCTTTTTCTGGCTATACGTACTCGTTAGCAAAAGATGGTGCATTTACTAAAACAAATCGCTCAAGCCGTTTTGTAAGAAACTTTAAAGAATTAGATCCAAAAGCCATTGCAGAGAAAAGTGCAAAGGCTGCAATGAAAGCCTTACCTTCAAAAAAAATGAAAACAGGAAATTATGCAGCTCTTATTGATAGAGAAGAAATGTCCAGTTTTCTTGCCATGCTAGCTCCTCATTTGACTGCAAAGAAAGTTTTAGAGGGAAAGTCTTTACTAAAGGGCAAGCTCGGTCAAAAGCTTGCGAGTCCTTTATTTCACTTGTTGGATGATCCACTGAATGAGTTTGGAACTTCCACCAGACCTTTTGATTCGGAAGGAAGTCCTTCCCGGAAAACTTTTCTTTTTGAATCAGGGCAACTGATGACTTATTTAACGGACATCGAAAGTGCAGAAAAGTTAGGTATTAAAAATACGGCTAATGCGACTCGGTCGCCATCGACAAGTTTGGATGTGGAGCCATCCAACTTAGTTCTCAAGCTCGGTCAAACAGCCTTTGATCAAATGATAAAAGAACACACTAAGGTTGTACACATTACTCATATTACGGGTGGGCTTCATGCCGGCTACAAAGAATCCACTGGAGACTTTTCGCTTCCAGCTGAGGGCTTTATGTATGAAAATGGAAAATTATTAGGGCCTGTGGATCAATTTGTGATGTCTGGAAATATTTTTCAGCTTCTTCAAGATATTGAAGCCATTGGGAATGAATACGATGCTGACGGTAGCTCCTATTTGTCACCAGATGTTCTGGTTAAATCTTTATCCTTTGCTGGAGAATCCTAAATTTGAAGTTTGCAATTACTTTTTTATTGGGGCTTTTGGTGGGGCTTGGTTTCAATCAGCTAAAAGCTCCGAAGCCTCAACAACCAGTCGCTGTTCAAGTTCAGGGTGATAGCGAACTCAAAAAAAAGCTTCAAACATTAACTGATTCTGAGATTGAGCACTACTACCAACTTAAAACAATGGAAGAGCGCTACCAAAAAGCTGATGAAATTTTAGGGAAAATTGTTTTACTGCTCTTAAAAGATATTGGTCTTCGCATTTCTGAAAATGCAAAAAATGAAATCAACAATCCAGAGCGTGCCACTCGACATAATTTTAAATCTAACCCAATTATTAGCCCATCACCTGAACCCCAGGTGCAACCCAAACGTTATCCCTTAAGAAATTGGACAGAATTCGAAACTAAGCTCACGGATATACGAAGCCCCTTGCAAGCGGGTGAATTTCTTAATGATGTCAAAATTGATAATTTTGCGAATGAATTCACTAGTGCATCTGATTTTTCGAATAAAAATAATATGCTACCCGAACTTTCTGGTAAGTTCATTGGTGTGGCTCAAGTCGTGCACAATAATAAAAATAAAACTTGGGATTTGGAGATTGAAATTCTGGGTGAAATGGAAGGCCCTAACTTAAAAGGAACTTCGATTATTAAAATATCAGAAAATGGAAAAGTCTTTAGTAATTCTAGGGACCGAGGAAATATTAGAAGTGTAAAGGAATTTGCGAGTGACAGCCAGGCCACTTTGATCCGAGCATCCCCCACGTTAAGTTTTCAAATTTACTCTATCAAAGCTTTGGATTCTTTAATTGGTAACGTTTATGAAAGTGGGCGTGGTGGCAGATTCACCCGAATCGGCACCCTAGAGCTTAAAAGACCCTAAGCGGGATAACTGCATTCGGTCAGTGGTGTTTCTTTGATGGTGACCCGAGTCAGTTCAGGTAAACTTTTTTTTGCACGATCAAAAATCCAAACAGCTAAAAGCTCGCTTGTGGGATTTTTAAGTCCTTCCACTTCGTTCAAGACCTTATGATCCAACTGGTTTAATAATGGTTTCATCACTGTTGATATTTCATGATAATCCCTGACCCAGCCTTTAACAGGATCTAAGGGTCCTTTGAGGGTTAATAGAATCACGAAACTGTGACCATGCATCTTAGAGCAAGGGTGAGAGGCGTCTAAGCTTGTTAAAAATCTTGCGGATTCGATTTGAAATTGCTGCTTCAATTCAAAGTTCATGCTAAACCTCTTGAGTATGAAAACCACTAGCACACTCCATTTAGCGAAGCAAAATTTTAAGTTTTCCTCTGGGCATTTTTTGATCTTTGACGAAAAAACAGCTGAAAGGCTTCATGGGCACAATTACTTGGTGTCGGTGAAATTTAAAGCTGCTGCAGGCACTGATTTCGGGGCCAAGGGCTACTGGGTGGATTTCAGTGATTTAAAAAAGATCATTAAAGCTGAGGTCGATTTGCTTGATGAACATGTGCTGCTACCAGAGCTTCACCCCGATATTAAAAAAGTAAAAAATAAAAACAATTGGGACATTCAGTTTCGTGACCGGTTTTACTCTTTACCACTTAATGAAGTGGTGTTTTTGCCAGTGGTAAACACCAGTGTTGAAGAACTATCTAAGTACTTAGCTCAAGAAATTTTTAAAAAATTAAAACCTCTGGGAATCAACCATTTGTGGTTAAAAGTGGAAGAAACTCCCGGGCAGGGTGCATCCTTTGAGATCGAAGCTTAGGACTTATAGAAATGAAAGAAATCAGCGAAGTTTTTAAAGCCTTTGATATCGCCCCCCAAAATATTATTCCCTACGGCCGTAATATCGCAAAGCTTGATACTGAGGCGATGCAGTTGAATGAAAAAAATAATGGCCATCTGGTGCTCGTCACGGCCATGAGTCCCACACCAAAAGGTGAAGGTAAAACCACAACCACCATAGGGCTTGGGGATGCGCTTCGTAGAATTGGAAAAAAATCTTTAATTTGTTTAAGGCAGCCATCCATGGGGCCTTGTTTCGGGGTCAAAGGCGGAGCCACCGGTGGAGGCAAAGCCATGCTCACTCCGATGGAGTCCATCAATCTCAATTTTACTGGTGACTTTCACGCCATCGGTGCCGCTCATAATCTTTTATCAGCGATGATTGATAATCATATCCATTTTGGAAATGAACTGGGTATTGATGCAAGGCAAGTCACTTGGCGAAGAGTGATTGATATGAACGATCGAAGCCTAAGATCAATCACTCAAGGCTTGGGTGGGCCCGCCAATGGCTTTCCCAGGGAAGATGGATTTGATATCACTGTGGCCTCAGAAGTCATGGCGGTCCTTTGTTTAGCCACAGATCTGCAGGATCTGCAAAAAAAATTGGGTGAAATTATCATAGGCAGGACTTTAGATAAAAAACCTGTTACAGCCAGGGATTTAAAAGCCAACGGCGCCATGGCAGCCATTCTTAAAAATGCAATTTTACCGAACCTGGTGCAAACTTTAGAAGGAAATGCAGCTCTTGTTCACGGTGGACCTTTTGCCAATATTGCCCACGGTTGTAATTCGATTATCGCAACCAAGTCGGCGTTAAAATTAGCAGATTATGTCGTGACCGAAGCAGGCTTCGGTGCTGATCTTGGTGCAGAAAAGTTTTTAAATATCAAATGCCGTAAAGCGGGGATCTGGCCCAGCTGTGCTGTTTTAGTTGCCACTATCAGAGGCATTAAGCATCACGGATCCGATTTGCAGTCGGGTATTGTGAATATCAAACGTCACGTAGCCAATTTAAAAAAGTTTAAGCTTCCGATCGTAGTTGCCATTAACCGCTTCACTGAAGACACAGCTGATGAACTCAAATGGGTCAGCGATTACTGTGAAACAGAGTTAGGAATAAAATGCATCGTGAATAACTCTTGGGCCGAAGGATCTTTAGGATCAGAAAATTTAGCCAAAGAAGTTGTATGCCTTTGTGAGCAAAATATTTCTAAGCCATCATTTTCCTACCAGGACACTCACTCGCTTTTTGATAAAGTCCGCATCATTGCTGAAGATATTTATAGTGCAAAAAATGTTCAGTTTTCAGTAAGTGCACTTAAAAAACTTGAAGAATTTGAAAACTTAGGTTTTGGGCATTTACCAGTTTGTATTGCTAAAACACAATACAGCTTTTCTTCAGATCCAAAAAAATTAGGGGCTGCCTCTGATCATACGCTGGATATTAAAGAAGTCAGACTCGCTGCTGGTGCAGGATTTGTTGTCGCTATTTGTGGTGATATCATGACAATGCCAGGATTACCAAAGGTGCCTGCAGCTGAAGCCATTTTTGTAGATCAAAACGGAAAAACCCAAGGGCTTTTTTAAGCCAGTTTATGCACTGATCTTTGACTTCACCTTGGGTCACTCGGTACTCATTAATCTTAATTCAAATCGGAGAATATTATGAAAATTAAAGCGGCTGTTGCGTGGGGTCCTAATCAACCTTTAAAAATTGAAACAGTGGACCTTCAAGGCCCTCAAAAGGGTGAAGTTTTAGTTAAAATGGTCGCAAGCGGAGTTTGTCATACAGATGCTTTCACATTATCCGGCGCTGACCCTGAAGGATTATTTCCAGTGATTTTAGGCCACGAAGGTGGCGGCATCGTTGAATCTGTAGGTGAAGGTGTGACCACTTTAAAAAAAGGGGATCACGTCATCCCTTTGTACACGCCTGAATGTAAAGAATGTAAGTTTTGTTTATCCGGTAAAACAAACCTGTGCCAAAAAATTCGAGCCACTCAAGGCAAAGGCCTCATGCCTGATGGAACATCCCGGTTTTCAATCGATGGCAAACCTATTTTTCATTATATGGGAACATCCACTTTTGCTGAATACACAGTTGTTCCAGAAATTTCACTGGCTAAAATTGATGCTAAAGCTCCGCTAGAAAAAGTTTGTTTACTTGGTTGCGGTGTCACCACTGGAATTGGTGCTGTTCTTAACACGGCAAAAGTCGAAGCCGGCGCCACAGTTGCTGTTTTTGGTTTAGGTGGAATTGGTCTATCGGTCATTCAAGGAGCCAAGCTTGCAAAGGCTGGACGAATTATTGGCATTGATATCAATAATTCAAAAGCAGAAATTGCAAAAGCCTTTGGTGCCACTGACTTTGTAAATCCCAATGATTTTACAAAACCCATCGAGCAAGTCATTGTTGAAATGACAGATGGTGGAGTGGATTACTCGTTTGAATGTGTAGGAAGCACAAAACTCATGCGTGCAGCCTTAGAGTGCTGCCACAAAGGTTGGGGTCAATCTGTGATCATCGGTGTCGCAGGCGCTGGTCAAGAAATTAGCACAAGACCTTTTCAGTTGGTAACAGGCCGGGTCTGGAAAGGCTCCGCTTTTGGCGGTGTCAAAGGGCGCACAGAAATCCCTCACTATGTTGATATGTATATGTCTAAAACCATCAATATCGATGATCTAGTCACTGGTGAGTGCCGGTTAGAAGACATCAATCAAGCTTTTGATGATATGCACGCTGGTAAAAGCATTCGCACAGTGGTCAGGTTTTAATGAAAGTTTTAAAGTCGCATAAATCTTTTGATGGAACAGTTCAATTTTGGCAGCATGACTCGGAAGTTACAAAAACTAAAATGAACTTTTCTGTCTTTTTGCCACCCGGAAAAGCCAAAGGGGCTTTAATCTGGTTGTCTGGATTGACTTGCACGGATGAAAATTTCATTACAAAAGCAGGGGCTCAAAAATATTTAAATGATTTAGGTCTGATGGTGATCTGTCCTGACACTTCGCCAAGGGGTTTAAACTTACCGGGTGAACATGAAACTTATGATTTTGGATCTGGTGCAGGATTTTATTTAAACGCGACAACGCCTGGGTATGCCGATCATTATAAGATGGATGATTACATCAATCTTGAAATTTATAATATTCTAACCAATCAGTTTCATATATCAAACAACATTTCCATCTTCGGTCACTCCATGGGTGGTCACGGAGCTTTGGTTTTAGGCCTTAAGAATTCTAAAAAATATAAAAGCATTTCAGCCTTTTCACCAATTGTAAATCCCAGCGAAGTTCCTTGGGGGATCAAGGCTTTTACTGGGTACCTCGGTGAAGATAAAGAGGCCTGGAAAAATTATGATGCTTGTGAATTGATAAAAATGGGACATAGGCATCAAAATCCGATTTTGATCGATCAAGGATTAAAAGATGATTTTTTGAATGTTCAATTACAACCTGAAAAATTTAAATCCCTTTGCGAGCAAAAAGATCAAAAAGTTGTATTGAATCTTTTGGATGGCTTTGATCATAGCTACTATTTTATAGCTTCACGGATTCATCACCACCTGGAATTTCATGCAAAATTTATTTTTTAGGGGTTCCGTTAAATCTCTGGTAGAGTTTTAAGATGAATCAAGCTTTCCGATCCATCCTTAATTTAAAAAATTTCCCATATAATTATTTGCTGTGGCTACTTTTCTCATTTTTTGTAGAAGCAGTCAGGTTTAAATCGACTTACGAAGTTTATTACCATGACAATTTAACCCCGGGAGATCTTTTAAGCTTTAGACTGTCACCACCAGTGCTGGCAATTTTATGCATGGTTATTCTTCCTTTATTAGTTCTTATTGACCGGGTCTGGCTTGTTAAATTTTTATATAAGAAACCTCATGCAAAAAAATACTTTCTCTTAGGCCTTTGTATATCTGGGTGGTTTTCCTATCATATAATCAGTAAGGCTGGTGAATATACAATAGCTATGAATGGCTTTGTGTTCATACTTCCTATTATAACCCTAACTTTGTCTGTATTCTATAATCTTATCTTAGGTCAAAAAAAGCTCTCTTTGGATTAGGAATGCATTTATCGTTTTTCAAGCACTTGGAAGTACCGCAATCACAACCAGCGGTCACAGCTTGCCCACATTTTGAGGGTCTGGCTGAATTTTTTTTTGTCAAATAGTCATCACATGTGTCTGTGTTAGTGCAGCGAAACTGTGAAGGGGTGCCTCCAGCTTTTTTGCAGTAAGCAATTA
The DNA here is from genome assembly GCA_001464795.1 of Bdellovibrionales bacterium Ga0074139. Lineage (GTDB taxonomy): Bacteria > Bdellovibrionota > Bdellovibrionia > Bdellovibrionales > Bdellovibrionaceae. Next base: position 9,846 of record LNEB01000004.1, on the reverse strand, counting down.
GTTCGGGAGTGATGGAAGATCCCCAGCCTTCAGCTACGGCTTCATTAAACAGTACAGTGTTGAACATAAACAAGAATAGGATTGAAATTTGGTAAGTAGTTTTCACATTACTATTTTGATTCTTATGTAGATAAATGGTCAACTCAGTAAGCCCTTTGTCTTGGTATAGTAAGTACTGACATGGTTTCTGACGTAGCCTCCGCATCGGGTGGGCCAATGGGCAGTCGGCTCTTGATTTATCCAGGGATCCCAGTGTTAAAGACGTGTTGTCGAAGGCTTCAAGCTTATCCTTCAAAAATGAAAACCAGTTTCAGTCGATTGCACTTTCTGACTTGTCCTTCCAGGAAGCTACAAACTCTCGATAAGTCGAAGCAAAATCATCATCTTGTAGAGTAACCATAAAACGTGGATGCGTTTTATATTTAGCCCATAACTGGGCAGCACGCTCTTTTGTCGTAAAGAAACATCGACCCAAATACATTCCATCTCGAGAATTTGTAGACATCTTGACCCAGTAACAATCTTCATCTTTTGCAACTTTAGACAACAGAGTCTTTAAAAAATCACTGTCTCTGCAAGTAATGCAAACTTTCATATTGGAAAAATTTTTACCTGCTTTTTTAGCAGGACCATCAATACACAAAAATGAATCATGCTGATAAAATTCTGAATCCACAGAATTATGTTCGTCTCATTAGTTAGTTCAGTCAAATGTTCATAAACTTAGATAACAACCCTAAAGCTTTTCTGGCTTCAGTAAGCTTATTTTGCAGCGGCGATGGGGTTTATTCGTCTATCGGGGAATTTTTCCATAAACATGTTCAGCTAATGAAGTTAGAAGGCTAAGATTCGTTGGTTTTTTCAAAGACCTCTCAAGGAGCGCATATCCCTGATAGTCTCTTTCTTTAAGCCATAAAATAGCAGCTTTTGGTCCCCAGTATCTTTTTTTACGCAAAAGAAAATAGTGCTCAAGCAAGGCGTTCAAAAATTCACTGCGACGTAAATAACCATGAATATCTTTTGCTTTGCAGCGTTCAAGTTGTTTTTGGGCCCAAACTCTTAATACAGTCATTTCATTTTTCGAAATAGGTTTATAGGGCTTAGTAACTAATTTATGAATGCGCTTAACAAGCTTTTGACCATAATTCTTTCTTTCAAAAAGAATGACAGCGTCTTTCCAGTCCAATAGCTCAGAATCCATTAAAGATAATTTTTTTTCGGGTATAATGACCAAGTCCCAAAAAATTCCATCTTGTTTTTTTGCTATTCGAATGAATGTGCCACTTTTTTTTATTCCAACTATGTCATAGTCACTCGAAGTTGTTGCATTCCCGCGAGCACGCGAGCCATAGAGCAAAGCTGTATGACAACCCTGCTTAATTCTCAAATTATGTATAATAGAATTTAAAACTGGATCGCTGAAGATACTCATATTTTTAAGTTAATCAGAAAAAAGTAGTGGCCGCAATTGGTGCTTTTAAACCTAATCGATTATTTCTATCTGACTTTTATTTTCTGACAGATTTAAAATCAATCGTCAATTTCGCATTTGTTTCGGTGCTTGGAGTTGGCATCTCGAGTGATGACCACTTTTTCTTAAGACAGTTTTTAACTTTCTCAGGTAAAGGCGGATTTGTTGAAAGAATAATATTTTGAGGCTTAGGACTTGGGTCTGGACTTATCTTAAATGAGACCTCGATAGATCCTGTATCTAATTTGATAGATTTTTGATTCAAACAAATTGCAGTGATAGGCGAGCAGGACATGAAGAGCCTTTTAATTGCTTCTTTGTCGATAAAGCCATCAAAGCTGTCTTTAGAACCATCAATTTTAAATTGATAACTTGAGTTCAAAATTTCATAGGAATAGGGTCCAGAACCTGTAACCATTAGCTTTGAAGTTTTATTTCCGTTGCATTGTTCATTGGCACTGAAGACTAATGAGCTTTTTGTTATGATTAATATAATCAAGATTAGTATTTTCACAAGTAAACTTCACCATCTCTTTTAAGGTGTGTCTAGAGCCTTTTCAAGCCCTAAAGCTCTTCAGGCTTCAACTCTCGAATAATCCGTTGACCCTTGAAACAAACTTGTTTTTGATTAATCAGCTGAAACAGCATTCTTTCAATCATCTCAGGGTAAGCTTGGCACCAGGTTGCGCCAATTTGTGCAAGTCCTGTGACTTCGGTGATTTTCCAATTCCAATAGGGCTTATTAGGATTTAACAAATTTCGATTCACATCATTTTCGTTAAAATCAATTTCTGCAAAGACCATAAAGCCTTGAAAGTTTGTGATTTCCTGTCTGGCCTTTTCAATCAGCTCTGGTTTTTTGATGGGTGCAATAAAACTTGAGCGATCCCCGTTTTCGACTAAAAAGTAGGCAACAACAGCTTCTGTAGAATCAGGTTTTCTGGAATGATCCACTTGTGCTTTCATTTGATTGAGAGGTGGGAATGTGATTTTTTGCGGGCTTTTAGCGCGAATTTTATAACAATTCTTTGGTGTTGTGATCTCAAGGTTCAGGGACTTCATGTAACTGGCTGATTCAAAGTTTTCAGTTTTTAAAATATTTCTTTGATGATCTAAAAATTCAATTTGGATCGTTTGAGTGTGAACCCATAGGTTAATGGGTGAGATCTGAATTTTCTGATCGGGCAGAACTGATTTTTCAAACAAAGTCGAAGTGTCTTTTTGAAACTCTTTGGGTAATTGGACTAAAGGGTTTTTGATGAGGACTGTGAAATCCTGATCCGGTGTTTTGAGATCTTTCACCAGAACTTTTTTCTTAGATAGAGCTGGGATTTCAAAGTGAGTTTCCTCAACAAATTCATTTTGATAAATCAAAACCCAGAATTCTTCGGCTTCTGTTGTGGGATTTTCGACCACGAACTCGGAAAGCTGATCGCTTTGAGGGTGAAAATAAATCACATCTTCTGCCTGAAGAAGTTGTGAGAACAGTGAGAATAGAACAATCAAAGTGGTTTTTTGTGTTTTCATCTAGACCTAGGGATCGGGATGAAGGTCTTAGGACTTAACCCAAAGGCCAGAAAATAGGTCCTAGGTCGAGTCCCAGGCTTGGATTATCAAGTGGTTTTCATTAATAGGTTCAATTTTGAAACAGGCCCTAAGCCCTGGTATTTACTAATTATGGATTACAGGATTGTACAAATTCAAGGTCACAAAGAGCTTACAGAAAGACTTAAGGAATTAGGTCTCAGCCAAGGACAATTTTTAAAAATCCATCACCTCATGCCTTTTAAGGGGCCGCAAGTGATACAAACCTCTCAGGGTTTGTTATCCCTTAGACAAGACGAATTTGCCTGTCTGCAATTGGAGCCTGTAAAATGAAGTTTATTCTTGTGGGACCCCCCAACAGCGGGAAATCGACACTTTATAATTGGTTAACGGGTAGTCAGACTAAGGTTGTTAACTACCCAGGCTCCACTGTGGATTATATGTCTGGGTCTTTGGCTGCTCATTGGAATGGGCCTGGAATAGAAGTGATCGACTCTCCGGGGACTTACTCGCTTCATCCCAAATCAGAAGACGAAGAAGTGACACTTAAGCTTTTAAAAGAAAAAAAAGCAGACGCCGTTATTTTAGTTTTAGATCCCACCCAGTTGTCCCGGCATTTGGTTTTAGCCCTTCAGGTTCAGCGCATGGGCTATCCCATGATGATTGTGCTGACGATGAAAGATCTGTTAAATAAACAAAATATCAAGCTTCAACTCTCAGCTTTGGAAACTCAATTTCAAGCTCCTTTGTTTCTAGTGGATGGGCATTTAGGCGGAGGCCTTGATGCCCTCATTGGTGGGCTTAAAAAGTTTGTTCATCAAGATTTTAGTTTCAATAAAAATCCTGAGCCTGATCTGGATCATGATATTCAAGAAAGCCTCAAACTTTCAGCTTTGGTTGTGCCTCAAGCTGGATCTTCCATGGAAAAAGTATGGGGTCCTACTTTAAAAATCGATCAGGTTTTTTTGCATCCTTTTTTAGGCTACATTAGTTTTTTTGCGATCATGTTTTTATTATTCACAAGCGTTTACTGGCTGGCGGCTCCAGTGATGGATCTTGTTGAATCTCTATTTTTATCAGTTTCAGAAATTTTAATAGCCCAGCTTCCTGAAAGTTTGTGGTCTCAGTTTTTATCAGATGGAATTATCACAAGTTTTGCTGCTGTATTTGTTTTTGTCCCACAAATATTTATTCTTTTCTTTCTCTTATCAGCTCTTGAAGGCTCAGGCTACTTGGCCCGTGCAGCTACCATTATCGATCGGCCTTTTTCTTTGATCGGTTTATCCGGTCGAAGTTTTGTACCCTTTTTATCAGGTTACGCCTGCGCAGTACCGGCTTTGATGGCGACCCGTAATATCAGCTCTCCCCGGGAAAAGTGGGTGGCCAGAATGATCATCCCACTCTTAAGTTGTTCCGCTAGGCTTCCTGTGTATGGATTACTTTTGGGGTTTATTTTTTGGAACGAAGCCGCTTGGAAGCCAGGTTTAGTGCTAGCAAGTCTTTATCTCATCTCAATGTTTGTGGCGACGATGGCCGCTGGACTTTTAAATCGGTTCGTGAAGCTGGAGGCTCCTTCCTTTTTACTTATGGAGCTTCCCATCTACAGAATGCCAAGGCTCAAAACTTTATTTTTACAGGCCTGGAATAAAACAAAATCTTTCATCACTCGTGCAGGCCCCGTGATCTTTGTTTTGTCAGTATTTTTGTGGTTAGGAATGAACTTTCCTAGGTACAACGAAGAAATTCATGATCAGCAAACTCAACTCGAGGTCAGCTATTTAGGTATCGCAGGAAAAAAATTAGAGCCTGTGTTTGAACCCATGGGGCTTGATTGGCGGGGTGGCGTGGGGCTGATTGCAGCCTTTGCAGCCCGGGAAGTTTTTGTATCCACTTTGGCTGTGCTTTATAAATCAGACGAGGAAGCAGGGGATACGGGGCTTATTGAAAAGCTACAAAATGCTAAAAATTCTGAAGGAAAATTAATTTACACACCGGCTGTTATGTGGGGATTGATATTTTTCTTTATGATCGCCCTACAGTGTTTAAGCACTGTTGGTGTGATGGTCAAAGAGTCTCAAAGTTGGAAGCTCGCCACACTACAGCTTGTGGTTTACAATGCGGCTGCCTATGCTTTAGCAGTTATCATTGTGCAAATACTAAGGGCCACCGGAGTTTCTTAATTTGAGCTTGCAAAAAGTAAAACAAATCATTCCCACTCTCATATTTATATTCATAATTTTGCCTTTTTTTTCGATCCTTTTTTATCGCCTCAGTGACGAAAACTTGACTCCTCAAGCTGTGGAACTTTTGATCCATGAGGGTCAAAGTAATCAAGAATTAAGAAAGAATTTAGAAAATCCAAAGGCCATCGTTGTTTTGCCAAGGGATTCCCTGTTTGATCATCAATTGCATATTAAGCTTGTAAAAGATCGATTTGAAAATTTTAAAGTCAAACTTACAAAGCTTAACAAAACTGATTCTATCACGCTTATTATGACCCAAATTGATAGCTCATTAAAAAGTCTATTATCTATTAATCCTCTGACATTGCTGTCCTATAATTTGAATATTCTCGAGTTTTGTTTACTTGAACTTAAAAATCGAGCCCATCCTTTGACCCCCGAGCTTCTGCAAAAAATTAAAGAAATTGATGTTAAAAAACTATTTATGAACGCGGCTCGGTTTCATGCTCAATGCGTATTAGGTTCCATTTCGACTTTAAAATCCTCAACCCTATGGGTGACTCCTGGGATTTTATTGATTCAAAAGCAAAGACTACTCAATCAAATGGCAAGTTTAAGTTCTGGTGATGCAGCAGTTCCAGCCATCCAATCTCAACCCACATGGTACAATCCTAAGCAGTACGAGGCCCTTTACAGTCAACTTTTTAGGCAATTGCTATTTGATCCTAAAATTAATTTAAAGCTTCAACTCGAATTGGTTTTGAAATCCCTGAATAACTAACGCTAGAGGTCTTTTTTCTTGTAAATCCTAAGGCTAGGCTTTGAAGTGTGATAAAACTCAATTTTTCCCACTCTCATTCAAGTAGCAAAAATCAATCTCTAGCGGCTTCTTCATTTGATCAAGTCATCAAGAACAATAGCTTGGGCTTTCATCAGATCACTCAAAGAAAACAAATTTGGGAATCATGTACGAAGCTGGCCCAGCAATGGCAGGGTCTGTATGACCAAGTGGCTGTCATTGGAATCGGTGGAAGTTCACTGGGTCCTCAAGTGATTCAAGATTGTTTTTTTAAAAGTGAGATTCTGTTTTTTGAAAATGTAGATCCTGTGCAATTTAAAAACCTAGCAAAAAAAATTAAAAATCCCAATAGAACGGCTTGGGTCTGTTCATCTAAAAGTGGATCTACAATTGAAACTCTCTGCTTACTGGAAGCTCTTTATCAAGAGTTTCATGACTTAGGTCAAATGGTGGCTGTGGTCAGTGAGCAGGAATCCAATTTATTAACTGATTGGGCTAAAAAAAATGATCATCCCATTTTAGAAATTTCAAAAGATATTGGGGGACGATTTTCAGTTCTGACCCCTGTTGGGATGTTACCAGCCGCTTTAATTGGTTTAGATTTAGAAAAATTTAGAGTGGGGGCTGAAACAGCACTTAAGCAAAACTCGGTGATTGAAATGATCAGCTCGCAAGTGCTCGATAGCTTTGACCGTAAAGAATGGATCACTGTATTTTGGTTTTATGCAAGTTCTGGAGTCTCCATGGGAAGATGGGTGCAGCAGCTTTGGGCTGAATCCTTGGGAAAACAATTCTCGCGGCAAAATACAGCCGCCAACAGAGCCAGTACTCCCATGTTTGCCATGGGAAGTGTGGATCAACATTCGACTTTGCAGCAGATGATGGACGGGGAGAAAGACAAGTTCTTTTGGTTTTTTAGATTTCAAGACCGCGAGTCTCAGTTTTCAATGAAGCCACAAATCTTTAGTAAGCTAAACTTATTAAAAAATAAAACCATGGGTGATCTTCTGGCCGCTCAGGCTTTAGCCACTGAAAAAGCGTTGAATGAACAAAAGGCCCACTCGCTACAAATCAAATATGAAAAATTAGATGAAGCCTCTGTGGGACATTTTTTTATGCTGATGCAGTTAGTTGTGGCCACTGTCGCAGAAGCTCTCAATATCAATGCCTACGATCAACCCGGTGTCGAGCGTGGGAAAATTTTAGCACTTGAAGAATTGCAAAAAAGCTAATGCTACTTTTTTTCGTTCTGTTCATTCAAGCCCAGGCATTAACTTTCTCAGAAGCAGCTGTTAGCTCCCAGTGGAACTCTGTTGTGGCCATTACAACTGACGGCAAAGATTCAGAAAATGAGCTTGTGAACAGCTACTGTGTGGCCACTTTTATTAACCCTCATATTCTTGTGACTGCTGCCCATTGTGTAAGTCATGCTTACTTGCTCAACTCTAATAAAATTAAAATTGATATTGGTCAGTATGAGTACCGCACAAGACCCGATGGCTCTGTTTTTAGGCTTGGGTACATCACCCAAGCTTCGCTGCAAGTGGGAGCTCAATTTTACTTTAACCAAAACTTACTAAAAAAATTAAAAGCGCAAAAGTTTTCCAGTAAAATTTCACCGGACGAGGATTTAGCTTTAATTAAAATTGATCAGCCAATGCTGACACCACTCGAATTTATTCAACCACTTAGGGATCAGGATCTATCAGCCATCAAAAAAAACATCGTGAACTACAAACCATCGGTCGTGACCATCAACTTTATTGCTGAAATGAGTTTGGACACCAAAAGGGCAGCAGAACTCAATGACCTCAAGGCCACGGGTTCTAGTGCTTGGCGTTCACAGTCTGAGTCTCGGGTCGAGCCGGGCGACAGTGGAGCTCCTTTATTTATTAGAACAACTGATAAGTGGTATTTAATAGGTGTTGTGAAAGGCCAAGCCAAAACTATGTTTTCGAACTGGGATGTTTTTGCTAGTTTTGAGAAAAACTTCTGCCAAATATCAAAAACCCACTCACTTGAGCTGTGTCGGTAAATATTCCCCGTTGACTTAAAATGACGTCCAAATTTGTCTAATGTTGAATGGTTATTCACATATGTTTTACAAAATAATTAAAATTCCATAGGTTGATTTGGTGCCTAGGGATTTGGAAAAAGAGCGGCATTTATTCTTTTTACTATTAGCTAAGTAGCTAATACTTCTAACGAAAAATCTAGAAATAACAACTGAAAATAAAAGTCTGTGAGTTCAATTGGCCACACGAACGAATAATCCTCTTATTCGAATTCCTACTGGCAGTGCGTTGACATTAATGTTGCATGTAGGCATTGTGCGTTTTCTTAAACAAACACAAGAAAAGAATTTTCTTGTGAAACTTTAATCGTTGGAGTCCTCATGAATCGTCCCGTTATTCAAATCACTCGATTTGTCGTATGCTCGTCGCTTCTTTTCCTACAACCCGCTTTAGCGACAAGCAGTTCACCCAAAGTTACAAACGGTAAGACCAACAATGGTCAAACCTTTGATTGCTCTAAAAATTCAAAACTCTGCACTGGCAACTCTGGTGGCGGTGTCGGCAATTCCGGTCCAGGCAATCAAGGCAATGACGGATCAAATGGAAACGCGGGTGGAGGCACAAAAAATGGTGGCTCCTCTAATGGTGGTTCACACGGCGGCGGAAAAGACGGCGGTAAGAACGGTAACTCTAACGGAAATTCTAACGGCAACTCAAATGGTGGCCACAACGGTAATTCCAATGGCGGTTCACACGGCGGTGGAAAAGACGGCGGTAAGAACGGTAACTCCAACGGAAATTCGAATGGCAACTCAAATGGTGGCCACAATGGTAATTCCAATGGCGGTCATAATGGGAATTCCAATGGTAACTCAAATGGGAATTCCAACGGCAATTCTAACGGTGGATCTGTAAACGGAAATTCGAATGGAAATGCAAATGGCAATTCCAATGGTGGATCTGTAAATGGAAACGCGAATGGCAATGCTAACGGCAATGCGAATGGTAACTCAAATGGAAATGCTAACGGTAATGCTAATGGTGGATCTGTAAACGGAAACGCGAACGGAAACGCAAATGGCAATGCAAACGGCAACGCGAACGGTAATGCTAACGGCAATGCGAATGGTAACTCAAATGGAAATGCTAACGGTAATGCTAATGGCAATTCCAATGGTGGATCTGTAAACGGAAACGCGAACGGTAACTCAAATGGAAACGCGAACGGAAATGCGAATGGCAATGCTAACGGTAATGCCAATGGAAACGCCAATGGCAATGCCAACGGTAACTCAAACGGAAATTCAAACGGTGGATCTGTAAACGGCAACGCGAACGGCAACGCGAACGGAAACGCAAATGGCAATGCAAACGGCAACGCGAACGGTAACTCAAATGGAAACGCGAACGGAAATGCGAATGGCAATTCTAACGGTAATGCCAATGGAAACGCCAATGGCAATGCCAACGGTAACTCAAACGGTAACTCAAACGGTGGATCTGTAAACGGAAACGCGAATGGTAATGCAAACGGCAACGCCAACGGTAACTCAAATGGAAATGCTAACGGTAATGCTAATGGCAATTCCAATGGTGGATCTGTAAATGGAAATGCGAATGGCAATGCTAACGGAAATTCGAATGGCAATTCTAACGGTAATGCTAATGGTAATTCTAACGGTGGATCAGTAAACGGAAACGCGAACGGTAATGCAAATGGCAACGCCAATGGTAATGCAAATGGTGGATCTACAAATGGAAACACTGATGGTGGATCTACAAATGGAAACACTGATGGTGGATCTACAAATGGAAACACTGATGGTGGATCTA